>JBKQPD010000189.1:0-47395 GCA_052145175.1 Binataceae bacterium (SeqCode)
GACGAGAACGCATCGTCTGGAACTCCGCGCGGCTAGCTTGCCTATCGCGATGATCGGACTCGAGCTCGCGGATCGGGCGAGCGCGAGTCCGAGCTCGCCGCGATCAACTCGGAATAATAAGGCGGGACTACCTGAGCGCGAAGCCCTCGTAGCCTTTGGCGGCGACCTCCGCGCACTCCTTCCGGTAGTTCGGCGCAGTGTTCGCATACAGCAGCGGGACGTGCGCCTTGCCCGGAATGTTCTTCCCCACAAACCAGGAGCCGCCCGGCGTGTCGGGCCGGAAAAGGAACGACTTCTTGGCCAGCTCGGCGCCGTGCTGGAGCCATTGCTCCTCCGCCTCCGGTGTCGGCGCGATCCGCGCGTATCCCTTCTCGCGCATGTAACGGATGCAATCGGTAATCCATTCGACAACCATCTCGGCACAGCGCGGAACGTTGCAGAACGCCGCCGGCACCGCGATGAAGAGGTTGGGAAAGCCCGCGGTCTGGATACCCAGGAGGGTGCGCGGTCCCTTGGCCCACACGTCCTTGATCGGCCGCCCGCCCTCCCCGCGAATATCCAGCCGGGTCACCGCGCCGGTCACGGCGTCGAAGCCGGTGGCGTAGATGATAACGTCGACCGCGTACTCGGCGTCGCGCGTTTTTACGCCCTTGGGCGTGATCCGCTCGATGGGGTCCGCCTTGACGTCGACCAGCGTGATATTGTCGCGGTTGAAGACCTCGTAATAGCCACTTTCGAGCGGGATGCGTTTGGCGCCGAACGGATGGTCCTTGGGCACCAGCTTTTCCGCGAGGACCTTGTCCTTGACGCGCTCGCGAATCTTGTTACGGACGAATTCCGCGAAGATTTCGTTGGCCTTCGGATCGGTCATGATGTCGTGGAAGTTGCTGAGCCATTTGGCGAAACCGGGTTGCTGCCACAACTCCTCGAAACGCTTGTTGCGCTCCTCCGGCGCCAGGTCGAAGAGCGACCGTGGGTCGAAGTCGTGAATGAAGGCGAAGGCCGTTTCGCGGGTCCGCTGGATGATTTCCGGATAGCTTTCCTTGATCTTCTTTTGCGTCTCGGGGTCGATCGTGCCGTTGCGGAGCGGCGCGCAATAATTCGGGGTGCGCTGGAAGATGGTCAGGTGGCCGACTTCCTTGGCGATTTCGGTGATGAGCTGGACGGCGGTCGCGCCCGTGCCGATCACCGCAACACGTTTGCCCTTGAGGTCCGGGCTCTGCTTGGGCCATCGCGCGGTGTGAAACGACGGACCGGTGAAGCTCTCGATGCCCGGGAAAGCGGGCGTGTAATGCGCAGACAGAATACCCACTGCCGCAACGATAAAATGCGCGCGCACGTGCTTATCGTCGCCGGTCCGGATGTCCCAGGAATTGGTGGTCTCGTCGAAAGTCGCCCCGACCACGCGCGTGTTGAACTGGATATCATCGCGGAGTTTGAATTTATCCGCGACGAAATTGAGGTAGCGTTCGGTCTCGGCCTGGCCGGAGAAATGTTCCTTCCAGTCCCACTCCTGCAGGAGTTCGTCGGAGAAACCGTAGCCGTACGTGTAGCTCTCGGAATCGAAGCGCGCGCCGGGGTAACGATTCCAGTACCAGGTGCCACCGACGCCGGTGCCTTCTTCGAGCAAGCGCACCTTCAGGCCAAGCTGCCGCAAACGATAGAGCTGATACAGACCGGTAACCCCGGCGCCAATCACGATCGCGTCGAACTGCTCCGTCCCGTTATTTGCCGCGCCGTTTTTTGCCGTGGGTGTCGGCTGAAGCGAATTCGTCATACCTGGTCCTCTTCTCTTTGGTGGTTTTGGACCCCGTTCTTACGCGAGGAATGGTCAGTCCGCGATCGCTCGACGCATGCTCCGTGCCAGAGTCTGCTTGGACGCAATCGTGCGGCTCAAATTCCAACTGTGAAGCGTAAAGACGTGGAATTGTTGCCGAAGGAAACGGTTCAAACGGTTCCTTTCGCCACACTCGCCGAGCCGAACGCGTCGAATCCGGGCGCGATTCCGGCTGCGAAGCGCATGGCACGTCCGATGCACACCGTGCTTTCGGAGTCGTCTCAGTCTGCTCTGTAAGAGCCGCGGACGACGCGAAGGAGAGAATCAGATGCGCGTTGGGGCAACGATCTTCAACCAGAACTACACTGACTGGGACCGCTACGAGGCCGAGGAGCAGGGCAAGCCGGTGGCCAGGCGCCCCGCACGATCGGATCGCGCGATCTTCAACGAAGAGATCGACATCGCGCGCATCGCCGACGACTCCGGTTTCGATTCGGTGTGGACCATCGAGCATCACTTTACGCCCTACACGATGGTGACGAACCCGCTGCAGTACCTGACCTATATCGCCGGCATTACGAAGCGCGTGGACCTCGGCACGATGGTCGTGGTGCTGCCGTGGCATAATCCGGTGCGGGTCGCCGAAGACGTCAACATGCTCGACGCTTTTCTCGGTCCCAACCGCAATATCATCTGCGGCGTCGGGCGCGGGCTGGCGCGTCGCGAATACGCCGGGATGGGTATCGATCAGAATGAAGCCCGGGCGCGGTTTGACGAGTCGCTGCAGGTGCTCACCCAGTTGTTGGCCACGGGACAGTGTGATTTCGACGGCGAATTCTTCAAGGTCCACGGCTTGCGCTTGCGGCCCCAACTGGAGCACGACCTGAGCGCGAACCTCTGGTGTGCGGGGGGCACCGAGCAGACGGTCCAGATAATCGCGAAACATGGCGTGCGACCGCTCACTATCCCGACCACCAGCCTGGATTTGGCGCTGGTGAATATGCGCCGTTATGCCGAACTGCGCCGGGATGCCGGCCACGCGCCGACTCATACGAAGCTCGCGTTGTGGACCTACGTGGCCGAGACGACGAAGGAGGCGCAGGCCGGGGCGGAGCGTCACATGGTCGAGTACGCCAATTCCGCGCTGCGGCACTACCAGCTGCTCGGTACCCATCTGCGGGGCATCAAGGGCTATGAGGCGTACGGCGCGCAACAGGACGCGTTGCGCAAGGACGCCTCGCCGTTCACGCGCGGCTTCTTCAACAACCATCCGTGGGGCACGCCCGCGCAGACGATCGCGCGCGCGACCGAGCTCGCGCATACCTTCGGCACGGATGAGCTGATGTTCATCTTCAAGTACGGCGGCATGCCGATGGCCGCGGCCGAAAAGAGCATGCGCCTCTTTGCCAAGGAGGTAATGCCGGCGCTGAAGGAGCTGAAGCCGCAGCCTTTGGCGGCCTGATCGTTAGCTTTTCTTGACCGTGTCTTCAGTCCCAGGTGGGGGCTGCAACGCTCGACGCAATCGAAGGAGCGGAGCGGCTCCCATCCTGTCTTTGCCTAAACGAAACGAAAAGTGATTGTCTGGCAACCGCGCCGTCGCGGCCGTTGGGTGATTTTTGCGCAGGTCCGCGACTGGTCGCGGAAGCGGCAGCGCGTGATACCCTTGATGAAATTGATTATGCTCTCGCGTGTCCCGGACAGCGGGCCGGTGCAAGGAGCGCACAGATGGACCTGAATTTTACGCCCGAAGAGGAAGAGTTCCGGCTCAAGGTCCGCAACTGGTTGGCCGAAAATCTGCCCGCCAGCGGCTTGCGCGGCACGACCCCCCGTGATCAAATGCGCGACAGGACCGCGCTCGATCGCGCCAAAGATTGGCAGCGAAAATTGCATCAAGCGGGATACCTCGCTCTGTCATGGCCGAAGGAATACGGGGGTCAGGCGATGGATCCGGTGCGGCAAGCGATCGTCAACGAAGAGATGATTCGCGCGCGCGCACCCGGATCGGTGGGCGGCGGCGTCATCATGCTCGGCCCCACGCTGATCAGTTGGGGCACCGAGGAACAGAAGGCGCGGCATCTCGCCAAAATTCTTTCGGCGGAGGAGATTTGGTGCCAAGGCTATTCCGAGCCCGGGGCCGGCTCCGACCTTGCCTCGCTCAAGACCCGCGCCGAGATCGTCGGTGACGAGTTCGTCGTCAACGGCCAGAAAGTCTGGACTTCGGGGGCGCATTACGCCGACTGGATGTTCTGTCTGGTGCGGACCGATCCGCAGGCGCCCAAGCACCGTGGCATTTCCTACATCCTAATTGACATGAAAACCCCCGGCATCACCGTTCGTCCGCTGGTACAGATGACGGGCGAACGCGGCTTCAACGAAGTCTTCTTCGATAACGTTCGCGTCCCGCGGGAAAATCTGGTCGGAAAACTGCATGAAGGCTGGATGGTCGCGAACGCCACACTCTTCCACGAGCGCAATGCGCTCGGCGCCACTACCACCACGCAGGCTCTGCTCAATCGGCTCAAGCAACTCGCGGCTTCCTTGATGCGCGAGGGCAAGCCGCTGACCAAGGATCCGGTGTTCCGTCAGCGCCTCGCCGATCTCGAGATTCGCGTCGAGGCGATGAAGTATCATCTGTTGCGCCAGCTCACCGACACGATCCGCGGACGTAATCCCGGCATCGCCGCGATGGTGAACAAGCTGGTCGGCACCGAGCTGAATCATGATCTCTCAACTGCGGCGATGGAAGCGCTGGGCGACTATGCGCTGCTCGCGCGCGGCGCGGATCAGGCGCTGGATCGGGGCTACTGGCCGGCCGAGTGGATGTTTTCGCTCGGACTGGTGATCGGCGGTGGGACGTCGCACATCCAGAAAAACATTATCGCGGAACGCGGGCTCAAGATGCCCAAAGCGGCGCGCTGAGCAACCTGCGCGACTGAGGGAGAGCGGGATGGATTTCGGCTTAAGCGACGAGCAACTGCAACTCAAAGAGAGCGCCCGGGGCTTCCTGACCAAGGAATGCGACACGAAAAAAATCCGCCAATTCCTCGCCGACGCGGAAGGCTTTCCGCGCGATCTCTATGCCGCAATCGGCAAGCTCGGATGGCATGGGCTGGTGGTCCCCGAACGTTTCGGCGGTGCTGGTCTCGGCATGCTCGACATGAGTCTGGTGCTTGAAGAGTGCGGGTACGCGGGTTTGCCCGGTCCGTATCTGTTCTCCTCGGCGATCGCGGCCGCCGCCCTCGTCGCCGGCGGTTCGGACGATCTCAATGCGCGATGGCTGACACCGCTGGCCGAAGGACGCGTGATAGGGACGGTTGCGCTCGGTGAGCGCAACGACACCCACAACCCGGCGGAACTTGCGACGGTCGCCCGGCGCGAAGGCTCGGGCTGGGTCCTCAACGGCGCAAAGATGTTCGTGCCTTACGCGCACGTTGCGGACTTCGCGATCGTCGCCGCGCGCACGAGCGAAGCGGTCGCCTTGTTCGCCGTTGATCTCAAAGCGCAGGGCGTAAAGGTCTCCCCGCCTTTCAACCACATGGACGTCACCCGCAAGGTCTGTGCGCTCGAACTGGACGCGGTCGTGCTCGACGATCAGTGCAAGCTGTCAGGCGATTCGTCGCTCTATGATCGCGTGGTGGACCTCGCGGCGGTGGCGGTTGCCGCCGATTCGCTGGGCGGGTTGGAACGCGCCCTCGAGATGGCGGTTGAATACTCGAAGGTGCGCGAACAGTTCGGCAAGCCGATTGGTGGCTTCCAGGCGTTGCAGCACGCGGCCGCGGAGATCGTCGCCGACCTCGAGCCGGCGCGGGCCCTGGTCTGGTATGCCGCCTACGCGCTCGACGCGCTTCCGGCCGAGGCGTCGCGCGCCGCCGCGATGGCCAAGGCGCGGATGTGCGAAGCGTTCATGCGCGGCGCCGATCGCGCCGTCCTGATGCACGGCGGCATTGGCTTTACCTGGGATCACGACATCCATTTCTGGTTCAAGCGCGCGCGCTTCAACGAAGCTTATTTCGGTTCACCGGCCTATCATCGCGAACGCGTCGCGCGGCTGAGCGGATACTGAACGACCAAGCCCGCTCCCCCGGTTATACCCGCCGGACTTTCGCGCCCCTTGAGATGCGCCGATAGCTGAGGCACTCTCGCTTCATCCGGGTTTGCCAAGCCATATGACGACGAAGGACCAGTCGCTCCGCCCCGCGCGGCGGCCAGCGTAATGAAGGAGATCAACCGTGAGTTGGGATTTCGAGACCGAACCTGAATTTCAGAAGCAGCTCGACTGGATGGAGAAGTTCGTGCGCGAGGAGGTCGAGCCGCTCGACTATCTGCTGGAATCGCCCTACGACGTACGCGATCCGAAACGCAACAAGCTCGTGCGGCCGCTGCAGGCCGAGGTGCGTAAACAGAAGCTTTGGGCCTGCCATCTCGAACCCGAGCTCGGCGGGCAGGGCTATGGGCAGGTCAAGCTCGCCCTGATGAACGAAATCCTCGGACGTTCGCGCTTCGCGCCAACCGTCTTTGGCTGCCAGGCGCCCGATACCGGCAACGCCGAGATTCTGGCTAAGTACGGCACGCCCGAGCAAAAGAAGCGCTACCTCGAGCCATTGCTCGCAAACGAGATTGTCTCGTGCTTCTCGATGACCGAGCCGCAGGGCGGCGCCGACCCGAAGGTCTTCACCACGCGGGCGGAATTACGCGGCGATAATTGGGTGGTCAACGGCGAGAAGTGGTTTTCCTCGAACGCGCGCTGGGCGTCCTTCATGATCGTGATGGCGGTCTCGGAGCCCGACGCGGCGCCGTATCTGCGGCAGTCGGCTTTTATCGTGCCGAACGACGCGCCGGGACTGACGATCACGCGCAACGTGGGTGTCGGGCAGGAGCCTGAAGGGACGGGCGCGCACGCCTACGTCAGTTACAAGGACGTGCAGATCCCCAAGGACCATCTGCTGGGACCTCGCGGCAGCGGCTTCGCCGTCGCGCAGACCCGGCTCGGCGGCGGTCGCATCCATCATGCGATGCGCACCATCGGGCAGGTGCGGAAGGCCTTCGATCTGATGTGCGAGCGTGCGCTCTCCCGTACCACGCAAGGGTCGTTGCTCGCCGACAAGCAGATGGTGCAGGAGAAGATCGCCGACTCGTGGGTCGATATCGAGCAGTTCCGCCTGCTCGTGCTGCGGACGGCGTGGCGTATCGACAAGTTCAAGGATTACTTGAAGGTGCGCAAGGATATCGCCGCGGTCAAGGCGCAGATGCCCAAGGTCTTCCACGATGTCGCGGTGCGCGCCCTGCAGCTTCACGGCTCGCTCGGCGTAACGCCCGAGATGCCGTTCGTGGATCAGGTGATGGAGAGCTTCGTGATGGGACTGGCGGACGGTCCGACCGAGGTCCATAAGATCACGCTGGCCCGGCAAATCCTGCGCGAGTACAAGGGTACCAAGGGGCTCTTCCCGAGCGGCCATATCCCGGCGTTGCGCGAGGCCGCGATCAAAAAGTATGGCGAGCTGATCGAGCGGGAGGTGACCGCGCAATGAACGACGTCGCGCGCCTTTACGACTTCGCCGGCAAGGTCGTCGTGATTACCGGCGGCAGCCGCGGGATTGGCCACGCGATGGCGCTCGCCTTTGCCAAGGCCGGTGCGCGCGTCGCGGTCGCGAGCCGCAAGCTCGACGCCTGTGAGGCGACGGTCGCGGAGATACGCGCCCTCGGCAGCGACGGCTCGGCGCACGCGGCCCACGTCGGCAAATGGGAGGATTGCAACCGGCTGGCCGAGGAGGTCTATGGGCGCTGGGGGCGCAGCGACGTGCTGATCAACAACGCCGGCCTGTCGCCGCTGGCACCCTCGGCGCTCGACTTGAGCGAGGATCTCTTCGACAAGATTGTCGGTGTAAACCTCAAGGGACCCTTTAGATTGTCGGCGCTCTTCGGCTCGCGCATGGCGGCGGGCGAGGGCGGTGCGATCATCAACGTTACGTCGACCGCCGCGATTCGGCCCGACTCCGACATGGCCGTCTATGGCGCCGCCAAAGCGGGCCTGAACGTACTCACGCAAACCTTCGCGCAGGAATACGGACCCAAAGTCCGCGTCAACTGTATTATGTGCGGTCCGTTCCATACCGATATCAGCAAGGGATGGTCGCGCACGCCGGAGTACACGAAGCGCGCCAAGGAGACCTTTCCGTTGCAGCGCGCCGGAGAGGCCGAGGAGGTCGCGGGCGCCGCGCTCTACTTCGCCAGTCCCGCCGCGAGCTTCACCACGGGCGCGATCCTCACGATCGACGGTGGGACGTCCAACCCCCTCTCGCGAACCCTCTACGAGGACGCCCCGTAATCTGAGCGCGCGCTTTTTCATCCGAGCAGGGGTTTGCTAATGTCCGCAGGAATAAGCCCAGTGGCGGGTTCCAGCCGGGGGCGCCACCAGCCAAGGGTGCGAGGCGACCTATGAAAGTAAACTGGTTCCATCTGATGCCGTGGCGATTCCTGCCACCGAACTTCGAGAACGATCATCACAGCGTCTGGGTGGATATTCCCACCAAGCTCTACGACTCGACGCGCGGTCATCATCTGTACAACGAATTCCTCGACGAGATGGAGTTCGCCGACCAAATGGGTTTGGACGGGATCTGCGTGAACGAGCATCACGCCAACGCCTACGGCATGATGCCGTCGCCCAATCTGATGGCGGCCGCGGTCGCGCGCCGAACCACGAACGCCAATCTGATCGTGCTGGGCAACAGTATCGCGATGTACAATCCGCCGCTCCGCGTGGCGGAGGAGTTCGCGATGCTCGACCTGATTTCGGGCGGGCGCCTGGTGGCGGGCTTCCCGGTCGGCAGCAGCCCCGACGATAACTTCGCCTACGGCTTCATCCCGGCGACCTTGCGCGAGCGCTATTACGAGGCGCACGACTTCATCAAAAAGGCCTGGACGGAAGAAGAGCCGTTCGTCTTCAACGGGCGCTACAACAAGGTGCGCTACACCAATATGTTCATCCGTCCCGTCCAGAAGCCCCATCCGCCGATCTGGATTCCCGGCGGCGGCTCGGTCGAGACCTGGGACTGGACGCTTGAACACGATTACGTGTACTGCGCGTTGTCATACCTCGGCTACGAATATGGCAAGCGCGTGGGCAACGGCTATTGGGATCGCGCGGCGAAACTGGGCAAGGACCTGAATCCCTATCGCTTCGGCTACCTGCAGCTCATCTGTGTCGCGGAAACTGACGCGCAAGCCGAGAAGGATTACGCCGAGCATCTCGAATACTTCTACAACAAGTGCGTGCATATCGGCGACGAGTTCGCCGACGCGCCCGGCTATCGCACCGAGGCGACGGTCCGCGCCGGTCTCCGCGGACAGGGCGGCAACGCCGCGTCGATGTTCCGCAAGGGGCTCAAGTGGAAGGACTTCGTCGACCGCTCTTACGTGGTTGCGGGGTCGCCCGCCACCGTGCGCGATAAGCTCACCTGGATCCTGAAGGACCTCAATGTCGGGCAGCTGATGGCGCTGCAGCAGATCGGCAGCATGCCCAAGCATCTGGTGATGAAGAACACGGAGCTTTTCGCCAAGGAAGTGATGCCCTCGATCAAGAAAATCTGGGCCGAGGAGTGGGAGGACCGCTGGTCGCCCAAGCCGCTGCCGTTGCAGGAGCGCGCCGTTCCCGGACAGGCGGAGGCGCGCTAGGCCGCGCGGGCTGTGCTCGATGAGTGAAGTCAAAATGAGTGACCTTAAGACAATTACGCTTCGTGGCGGGGATTTCTCCGTCAAATACTATCAGCAGGGCAGCGGCGATCATCTGGTGTTCCTGCATACCGCCGGTGGACTGCCGGCCTTCACGCCCGAGCTGCAGGAATTCAGCAAGCGCTTTACCGTGACGGCGCCGCTGCTCCCCGGCTTTGGTTCAACCGGCGAGGAGCATCTGCACGAGGATGTGCAGAAGCTGGTGTTCTGGGGCTGGGACCTGCTCGACGCGCTGAAAATCGAGCGCGCGATTCTGGTCGGCCATTCGTTCGGCGGCATGATGGCGGCGGAGATGGCGGCGACCGAGCCCGGCCGGGTCAAGAAGCTCGTGCTGGTGGCTCCCGCCGGACTCTTTCTCGCCGAAGACCCGACGCTGGATTTCTTTGCTTGCAGCCCGGACAAACTCGCGAAAGCCGCCTTTCACGACCCGAATTCCGAAGTCGCGAAGGCTTTCGTCGCGGTGCCGAGCGATCCCGAGGCGGCGACCGAGGCGATCGTGGCGCGGGCCAAGGCGCTCGCGATGGCTGGGCGCTTTCTCTGGCCGAATGGCGACCGCGGACTAAATGAGCGGCTCTACCGGATCAAGGCGCCGACCCTGATCCTCTGGGGCGAGTCGGACGGAATCGTCCCACCGTCGTACGCCGAGGCGTTCAAACGCCTGATGGTCGGGTCGACGGTGAAGGTCCAGAAAATCGCCGCGGCGGGGCACGTACTGTTCGCCGAACAACCGCAAGCTTCGGTCAAAGCGGTGATGGATTTCTGCGCGAGCTGAACGCCCAGGCGTGAGGCCGATAAACTGAGTTAACGACTTTTCACCTGAGAGGAAGAGGGCCATCACATGAAGAGTGAGAACATTCAGTACAAGGACGGCGACGTAACATTGCACGGCTTCGTCGCGTACGACGACCAGGCTTCCGGCAAGCGTCCAGGCGTGCTCGTGATGCCCGAGGCGTTCGGGCTCGGACCCCACGCCAAACAACGCGCCGAGCGTATCGCTCAGCTGGGGTACGTCGCGCTGGCGGGCGATCCGTACGGCAACGGCCTGATCGCCAAGGACCTGCAGGAGGCGATGAAGCATGCGGGTCCGTTGCGCGAGGATCCCGAGAAGTTCCGGCAGCGCGCGCGGGTCGCGCTCGCGAAGCTCGTCTCCCTTCCGCAGGTCGATCCGAACCGGTTGGCCGCGATTGGCTACTGCATGGGCGGAACCTTCGCCCTTGAGCTGGCGCGTGACGGCGCGGCGCTTCGTGGTATTGTTTCCTTCCACGGCGGACTCGAAACCAAACGGCCGGCCGCGCCGGGCGGGATCAAAGCGAAGCTGCTGGTCTGCACGGGCGCCGACGATCCGTTCGTGCCGGTTACGCAGGTCAACGCCTTCGCCGAGGAGATGACCAAAAGCGGCGCCGATTGGCAGATAGTCAGTTACGGCGGAACTGTGCACAGTTTCACCAATCCTGACGCCGCCAGCGCCGGTGTGCCCGGGTTGGCCTACAACAAGCTCGCTGATCAACGGTCGTGGGAGTCGATGACGGCTTTTTTCAAGGAAATCTTCGGCGCCTGACGGTACCGGTGGGCGGGCGATCTAACGTCGAAAGGGCGTCACCGCATATACCGAGCGTGGCGCGCGCCGTCCGGCGCAAGGATATAACGGAGCTGGCGCGACAGACATGGTCGCGCATCTGGGCCGACCCGATGCCGGCGGGCTGGCGCGTCTATCTGGTCCGCAAGACCTTTATCCAGGAGCGCTATGGCCGGACGGTCTGCGGCGTGACGTTGCGCAACCATCGGACGATTCTGGTCGGTCGTCACACGGGCTATTACAACTTTCGTACTCTGGTGCATGAGCTGGCCCATCTGCGCACGCTGGACGAGGGTATCGACCATGGCCCGCGTTGGGATCACGAATTCAACGGCGTGGCGCGGCAGGCTTTTGGCGGCGAGCTCGAAAGAAATATTTGACTCTTGCGGCCGGATCGCCGTAACGTCTTCGCACTGCGGATTTTGCATAGGCAACGATATGGATCAGATCAAAGGCAAGACCGAAATTGCCGTTTTCGGCGGGGGCTGTTTCTGGTGCACCGAGGCGGTGTTCGAGATGCTCGACGGCGTTACCTCCGTGCTGCCAGGGTTTGCCGGCGGTAACGTTCCGAACCCGACCTACGCGCAGGTCTGTACCGGTCGCACCGGCCACGCCGAAGTGGCGCGCATCGAGTTCGATCCGGCGCGGATCGCGTATGGCGATCTGCTCGAAGTGTTTTTCTCCACGCACGATCCGACGACCCTGAATCGCCAGGGCATGGACGTCGGCACCGAATACCGCTCGATTATTCTTTACGCGTCCGACGAGCAGAAGCGGGTGGCCGAGGGCTTTATCGCGGAACTGACCGAAGCCAAAGTTTTCGACGCGCCGATCGTCACCGAAGTGCAGCCGCTCGAAGCGTTTTACCCGGCGGAGGATTACCATCGGGAGTACTACCGCAACAACGCGTACGCGCCGTACTGCCAATTCGTCATCCGGCCGAAGCTCGCCAAGTTGCACAAAAAATTCGGCGAACGTCTGAAGTCCGCGTAGCAGGCTGTCGAAAAAAGATTCCGAACGCAGTCCGCGCTTTCGCAAGTCATTCTGAGCGCGCTGCGCGCGAAGAATCTCGATTCGTGCGAGTTGCGCGACACGAGATTCTTCGGTCGCGGACTCCCTCAGAGTGACTTGCATGTTTTGCGATGCTATCGCGGCTCGTTCTCTATTGCTTGCCGCGATCCGCTTACCGCGCGGGCGCTGACTGTGGACCGCGAAGCACGCGCCCCGGCATCGCGCCCGTCGGCTCGCCGTTCTCGAAAGTCACCGCGCCGCCCGCCACCGTATAGCGATAGCCGTCGGCCCTCTGCACGAAACGGCGGCCCGCGGCGGGCAGGTCGAAAACCATCTCCGGCGGATGTAACCGCAGATTAGCGAAGTCGATCAGGTTGACGTCGGCCTTCATGCCGGGGGCCAGGGTGCCGCGATCATGCAGTCCGTACAGTTGGGCCGTGTCCTGCGTCTGGCGCTTCACCGCGAATTCCAGCGGAATACGTTCGCCGCGACTCCGATCACGCACCCAATGGGTAAGCAGATAGGTCGGCATACTCGCGTCGCAAATTACACCGCAGTGCGCACCGCCGTCGCTCAATGACAATATGGTCGAAGGATTGAGCAGCTGCGGCCGAATCGGGTCGAACGAGTAGCCCTTGTAGGCGAGCGGCATGTAGATGACCTCGCGGCCGTCGCGCTCGAGCAGCGTATCGTAGGCGACCTCCTGCGGCGTTTTGCCGGCGCGTTGGGCGCGCGCAAGGATGCTCATTTCGGCCGTCGGCTCGTAATCGGGCGGATCGCCGAGCGAAAAATGATGCTGGAAGCTCGCGACCATCGCGAGGGTCTGCTCTTCCTTGACGGCGGGCGTGTCGTTGAGAATCTCCGCGCGCACTTGCGGGTCGCGCATCCGCTTGACGCGTTCGGCCAGATCGAGTCCCGCGAGGAGACGCCGATAACTGCGATGCGTGCTGAACGGATGGAGCGAACTCTGCAGGCTCATCAGCGAGGCGGCCGGGCGCGCGGCGACCTGCGCGACCATATGAGCACCCTGCGTGTTGCGCTGGGCAATGAACTCCAGAATGTCGCGCATCTTCATCGCCGATCGGCGGCTGATCAGCGCCGCGAGCGAGATCGGCCGCCCGGTCTCCCGCGTCAGCCGCGCCATCCACTCAAGGTCCGCATCCGGCCCGTTGATATCCGAGATGATCTCAAAGACGCCGTGGCCGGCTTCCCCGAGCGCGCGGCCGAGACCCATCATCTCGTCAACGCCCGCGAAGGTTCCCGGTACATAGCCCTTGTCGCGCGTGCGATGGACAAAGGTGCGTGACGTGCTGAGGCCAAGCGCTCCGGCCTTGACCCCGTCACGCACCACGGCCGCCATCCGGGCGATATCCTCGGGCGTGGCCTCCTCGTTCGCCGCGCCGCGCTCGCCCATCACGTACGCGCGCACCGCACAATGCGGAACGTGGGTGCCGACGTCGATCACGCGCTTCATCCCGGACAGCGCGTCCAGATACTCGCCAAAGGATTCCCACTTGAAATCGATGCCCGCCGTCAGGGTCGCGGTCGGGATGTCCTCGACCGCGTCCATCAGGCTGATCAGGAAATCCTCCTTGCCCCGTTGCACAGGAGCGAAGCCGACGCCGCAGTTGCCGATCATCACGGTCGTGACGCCGTGCCAGCTCGACGGCGAGAGATAGGGATCCCAGGCCACTTGCCCGTCGTAATGCGTATGGATATCGACCCAACCGGGCGTGACCAGCAGGCCGCTCGCGTCGATTTCGCGCCGCCCGGCGCCGGCTTTGCCGCCGACCGCCGCGATTTTATCGCCGTCGATTGCGAGGTCGCCGCCAAACGCGGCCGCCCCGGTCCCGTCGACGATGCGGCCATTGCGAATTACCAGGTCATGCATGGTGAATCTCCCGTTGTTGGAACCATCTCAAAGTAAGCCAGCACGTCCTCGTCCCGCAAGAACCTGACGGCAAGAGCCTGACGGACTGACCTGCTGGCCGGACACGGGGGAACGAACGGTGTAAGATTCATGGCGTGAAGCTATCGGTTATCGATCAATCACCCGTTCCGGAGGGGTTTACGCCGGCGGACGCGCTGCGCAACACGATTGAGCTGGCGCGGCTCGCCGATCGGCTCGGGTACGCGCGCTACTGGATCGCCGAGCATCATGCGATTCCCGCGCTCGCCAGTCCGGCGCCGGAAGTGCTGATCGCGCGCGTCGGCGCGGAGACCTCGCGTATTCGTTTGGGCTCGGGCGGCGTGATGCTCCCGCATTACAGCGCGCTCAAGGTCGCGGAGAACTTTCGCGTCCTGCACGCGCTCTACCCTGACCGGATCGATCTGGGGGTGGGACGTGCGCCGGGCGGTACCCCGCTCGATTCCTTCGCGTTGTGGCGTGATCGCGATCATTATCCGCCACCCGACGACTTCGGCCGGCAACTGCCGGAGCTGCTCGCGTTCCTCAATCACAGCTTTCCGGCGAGTCATCCCTTCAGCCGGATCGAGGTTTCGCCGGACATGCCGGGCGTGCCCGAGGTGTGGCTGCTCGGTTCGAGCCTGTGGAGCGCGTCGGCCGCCGCGCAACTCGGCTTGCCCTACGCCTTCGCGCATTTTATCGAACCCGGCCCGACCCGGGCGGCGCTCGAGCATTATCGTGGGAATTTCGTCGCTTCGCAGTCGTCGTTGCGCGTGCCGCACGCGATGCTCGCGCTGGGCGTGGTCTGCGCCGAAACTGACGCGGAGGCGGAACGCTTGATCCTGAGCTCGCGGCTATTTCGGCGCCGGATCCGGAATGGTGACGTTCGCCCGATCCCGACGGTCGCGGCCGCGCTCAGCGAGCTGGGACCGAATCCGACTCCTGTGGCGCATGAACTGACCGAGGGATATCCGCGCTACGTCGTTGGCTCGCCCGCCAAGGTCCGCGATCAGCTCACGCTGATGGCGGACGAGTTGCGTGTGCAAGAGCTGATGGTCGTGACGATCGTGCACGATCATCAGGCGCGGCTGCGTTCTTACGAGCTGCTCGCCGAGGCCTTCGAGCTCTCCGCGCGCTGAGATCGATCACTCAAATCGTGAATGCTATTACTCGATTTGAAGGTCGGGGCCGCCGGGATTCTTCGCTACGCAGACTCCGCTCAGAATGACAAAAAGGGTGTTACGTCTGGAAGTTATTTCGAACTGACACGCGTGTTTTGTCATTCTGAGCGCAGCGAAGAATCCCGGGGATCCTTGTGATTGTTCGCACAGAGCGGCGAAACCGGCTGATTAGCTCGCCGGCTCTGTCAGGCCGCCGCGCCTCGAGTTTCCAGCGCCCCGATAAACTTGAGCACCGCGGCGGCGCAGGCCTCGGGTTGGTCGGCGTAGATTTCATGGCCCTTACCGTCGATAACGGCGATCCGCGCGCCCGGTATCGCGTCGCGCATTGCAACTTGCGCCTTCAACGGTTCGTAGGAGCTGTTGGCCGGTGCGAGGACCAAGGTCGGCACCTTGATTTGCGCCAGGAGTGGCGCAACGTCGACGTTCGGCACGGCGCGACATAGTCCTTGCAGGACGTGAGTTGGAGTGCGGGCCCACTCGTTGATTACCCACTGAGTCCGCGCCGGGTCGCCTCCGGTAAGACCACTGCCGGATTCCATCAGCGCCTTGGCCCATCCACCGGAGCCGAGCTTGCCGAGCGCCGTCGGCCAATCTTCATAGCCCAGCGCAAAGAGTTTTTGCACGCGGGCGGGAATCGAGGTCGGCGCGGCGAGGAGCGTCAGGCTCTTGAAGCGCTCAGGCCATCGCGCAGCAAATGCGATACCCAGAGTTCCGCCAATTGATTCGCCCAGGTAATGAACCCGTTCGAGCCCGAGCATGTCGAGGAAGCTTTTCATGTCGAGTAGTAATTCCTCGGCGGACCATTGGTGCACCGGCCCCGGGTCGGCGGATTGACCGTGGCCGCGCATATCGCGCCGCAGAACCCGCAGATGGCCGGCCAGCAGCGGCACCCAGTGGGACCAGAAGCGCAGATTGCGGCCGAACCCGTGCTGGATCCAGATTGTTTCGGATTGCCGCCACGGCGCCGTGAAATCGTCGAGTTCGTAATACATTGCGCAATCGTTCGCGGTGATCTTAGGCATGGCAGGACACTCTCCTCAGACGGTCTTTACTCTTTCGCGACTGACCTTGAAAGAACCGCACCAGTGACGGAGAAATGCTCTCCGGAGCAGTCCAATCAGGGGTTCAAGGGTCCGATACCCTGAACAAAAGGAATGGTCTCTTGCGCCATGGCTTGCCCGCTCTCGGCGCGTCCGCCCTGTCTAGTTAGCGGCGAATCCGTAAAGCCGGGCCGCGTTGCCGCAAACTATTTTATGGCGTGTCGCATCCGGCAGGTGGCCCAATTCGCGTCGGATATATTCCCGGGAATCCGGCCAGATGCCGTCGGGGTGCGGGAAATCAGAACCCCACATGATGTTGTCCGCGCCGATTTCGTCGAGCAGCTTGATGCCGATGCGGTCGCTCTGGTAGGTGGCGTAGCACTGCCGCCGCCAGTAGTCACTCGGCTTCATCTTGAGGTCCAGATCTTTAAATTGGTCCTCCCACTCGAGGTCCATGTGGTCGAGGATATAGGGTATCCAGCCGATACCACTTTCGCCGATCACCATGCGGAGCCCGGGATGATGTTCCAGCACGCCGGCGAAAATAATCGCCATCAGCGGCAGCGACATATACATCTGAAAGCTGGTGATCGTTGTTGCGAAGGCGGCGCGGCCGACTTTGTGTTCCAGCTTCCTTAAGTCCGGGAGCCCGCCGCCGATCGTATGCACATGCACCGGCAGCTTCGCTTCCTCGGCGATGTCCCATAGCGGGTTCCAGCAGGGATCCCAAAACGGCGGAATATCGAGCCGGTTGGCGATATCAAGACCGCGCAGGACGCCGTCGTTGGCGACCCGCTTCACCTCGGCCACCGCCGCGACGATATCGTGGCTCGGAATCGACGCCAACCCGGCATAGCGGTCGGGATGCGTACGGCAGAAACCTCCGAGCCACTGATTATAGATGCGCAGCATCTCGGTCGCGGCTTCGTCATCTTGGAGCCGCATGCTCGCCCCGAGGATGCCGTAGAGCACTTCCGCTTGAATACCGTCGCGCTCCTGATCCTTGAGGCGCAGTTCAGGATCGGTCAGGCGCCGAATACCTTGGCGGCCGTCGTCATAGAGGCCCGTCGACGCCATCCGGTCCGAACGATGGATCTCGCCGGCGACGTATTCGCGGCCCGCTGACCCCATCCCGTTCATCAAGCCGAATTTGGCGCCGTTCTTCGCAACCCATTGCAGGCCTTTGCGCCCTTCGACCACGTAAGGCATGCGGTCTTTAAAAGCGGCCGGCGCGTTGGCGGTGAACAGATCGGGTGGCAGCCAAATCAGGTCGATATGACAATCCGCTGAAATGAATTCGTATTGCATCAACGTGAATCCCCATCCGGCAACGAGTTCAACGAGATGACACCTGTTGCGGCCAGCCCGGTTAAAACTTCTAGATTAACTTGGCATACTGGTCCAGCACCGGCATCACCTTGTCCGCACCGGCCGGCGGCAGAAAGAAAACTGCTCGTTCCGTTCCGGCCGCTTCATACTGGTCGAGGGTCTTGCGATCCGGCGGCGCCGCGAAAGCCGTGATAGCGATGGTCTTCGGGTCGCGACCGGCTTCTTCGGCCAGTTGATGCAGCTTCGCGATCTGCGCTGGAAAATTGGAGCCGGGGCCAGCATTAGGCATCCAGCCGTCACAGTAACGAATCACGCGCTGCATTCCTCGCGGACCATGACTGCCCAGCAGAATCGGCGGATAAGGCTTTTGCACCGGTTTGGGCCAGCACCACACAGGAGCAAAGTTCACGAACTCGCCATGATAGCTGGCCTCGTCCTGGGTCCACAGCGCCTTCATTGCTTCGATCCGCTCGCGTAGAAGCTTCCAGCGCGACTTGGCGACGGTCCCGTGATTCTCCATCTCTTCGACATTCCAGCCGCCGCCGATGCCGAAGATCACTCTGCCGTTGGAGGCCAGGTCGACGCTCGCGACTTCCTTGGCGAGCACGATCGGATCCCGCTCGATTACCAGGCAGACACCGGTCGCGACTTTGAGACTCTTGGTAGCGGCGGCCGCCATCGTCATCGCGACGATCGGGTCGATCGTGTGTGAGTATTCGCGGGGCAATTCACCGCCCAGTGGATAGGGCGTCCGGCGGGAACTTGGTATGTGCGTGTGCTCGGGAAAGAAGATCGATTCGAACCCGCGCTGTTCCGCGGCTCTGGCCAGCTCGTCGGCACGAATTGCGTAATCGGTGGGAAAGATCGCGACACCGTATTTCATGGTCTACCTCGCGCGCGTCTGAAGACTTCGCGCATTATACCGGAACACCGGGAAGCCGTTACTGCGTCCGCTCCGCCTTCGCAGGTATTCGTCTGGCCGTCAGTCCTTCAACGGAACAATCATCATCACGCGCGGCTCGTCGCCGACCGCCCGCGTCGTATGACCCTTCCCCGTCAAGTCCTCAGCCAGAATTCCCTCGCCGGGACCGAAACGATGCAAAGAGCCGTCGCCGAGACCGATCTCGACGCCGCCCGCAAGCGTAATCACGTACTGGCGGCGCGGTGCGTTATGCCAATCGACGAATACGCCCGGCGCCATCCGCGTGAAGATCACGCCAGTGGCCGGCTGCAGCGGCGTTTGCTCGGCGAGTTGCCCCGGCGCAAACGGCATCTTCAGCTCTTCGAGATGGGACTGCTGATCACTACCGCTATAGAGACGAAAAAGTCGCATGGCGTAGGACCTCCGTGGGCAAGCTTCCAGTCACTTACCGCGACCGCTGGTTGGGAGCAAGGATAAGGCGTTGGCGCTGCTGGCACGCAATCTTTTGCTGACTCGTGCGGTGCGACCGACGGCGTGTCCTATGGCCGTTTATCGAAGACTTCCTTCGCGATAGCTGCCGCCGTTACTGCGGTCGGCCAACCCGAATAGAAAGCGAGATGAGTTATGAGTTCGCTCAATTCGTCCTTGGTCACGCCGTTTCCCAAGGCCCGATCCAGATGGCCACGAAGTTGATCGGGTCGTTGCAAGGCAACCAGTGCCGCACAAGTTATCAGGCTGCGGTCGCGCTTGGAGAGTCCCGGACGTTCCCATACGTCCCCGAAAAGAACTTTTTCCGTCAGGTCGACCAGCTTCGGCACTACCGCACGAAGACGCTCCAGGGGCGACGATGGTGGTGGGGATGCGGCCATTTGCTTTCCTCCTTCGGAATTTGTCCGGACTGCAACGGACAGTTTCATCCGCCGAGCACCGCCGGACGATCGTTACTTTGCGTTACTTTGCGCCGATCGGCGAAGTGCTGTCACTTTGAAAAGGGACGCCTGAACGGATCAACCTCTACCGTTGTTTGAAAGTGACAGCAAGGGCAACATTACAACTGCCCAGGTGGATCCCTGCGGTGCGGGAACTGCCTGTTCGTAACGCGGACCATCCCGCCGTGCGGCGTTTGATTGACGCCGGCGTGCCATAGCGCGCAACATACGATACTTTCATGCCCGATCGATCGCCCGATCGTGGAGCTGCAGGAGGGAACCGTGGAGACTATCAGTTGTGTCACGTTCTGGAATAACTACAAGGATCATATGTCTGATCCTGACTTCATGAAAAAAGAGATCGCTATCAATAAGCTCATGGAGCCCCTGGGTTTCGACATCATCTTCGCGGTCGAGCACCACTTTTCAAATTACTCGATGGGCCCCGATCACTTTCAATTCCTCGGTTATATGGCCGCGATCACGAACCGTATCAAATTGGGTACCCTGGGGGTGATCCTTCCCTGGAACGACCCGTTGCGCGTGGCGGAACGCATGATTCTTCTGGATCACCTGTCCGATGGCCGCGCCGTATTCGGGATGGCCCGGGGCCTGGCCAAACGCGAGTACGTGGGCTTTCGCCAGAATATGGAGGAGTCCCGCGAGCGTTTTGACGAGGCCGCTTGCATGGTCTGTTCAGCTATCGAAGACGGCTTTATCGAGGGCACGGGCAAATACTACCCACAGCCGAAGACACCGCTTCGGCCGCGGCCGCTGAAATCGTTTGCCGGCCGGCGCTATATGGTGGCGATGTCGCCGGATACCGTGCCGGTGTGTGCGGAAGTCGGTGCGGTGCAATGTTTGTTCGCCTTCAAGCCGTGGCCGGAAGTGCTCCCGACCATCGAGCGGTATCGCTCATTATATGAAGCGTGTCACCACGCGCCGGCGCCCCCGGTAATGACGGCGGACCTGTGTTTTTGCGATAGCAGCGCGGACCGGGCCTACGAATTGGCGCATAACTACGTGGGAAAATACTTTGACAGCTTTGCCGAGCACTACGAGATTTTCGGCGCGCATCTGACGGAGTCGAAGAGCTATGCGAATTATAGCGGGGCCAAAGCCGCCCTGGATGCCGTTGGCCTCGACGCCATGGTGAAGGCCTTTGTCGACAGCAATGTCTGGGGCACCCCGCAACAGATCCTCGAAAAATATGCGGAGCGCGGCACCGTCATCGGCGATTTTCAGGCCGGTGTGACATTTAGCTTCTCGGGTATGACGTTTGAGGAAGTGCAGGGCAGCATGACGACGTATGCCACCAAGGTCATGCCCGAGCTTCGTCGCTGGTCGAAGGGGTCTTCGGGGCGAAGAGCGGCTTAACCAACTCGCGCCGGTATTTGCGCCGCGCCGGGGAGGCTCGTCTGATTCTGATGCGCGCGCTGCGCGCGCGGTGCGCACGTCGCAGACTCCTTAGCTCGCTGCGCGCGGCAGCCGCGCTCCGCTAGTCACTCGCCTCCCCGGCGCGGCACCCGGAGCAATCAGCCCTTCTCGGCCCATCCCTTGAGCAGCGGCACGAAATGGTAGAAGTAGGCGTGCCGCTCGGCAAACTTCCATTGACCGTCGACGC
This sequence comes from Binataceae bacterium (SeqCode), assembly GCA_052145175.1. Lineage (GTDB taxonomy): Bacteria > Desulfobacterota > Binatia > Binatales > Binataceae > JAJPHI01. The sequence goes on from JBKQPD010000189.1 coordinate 21,027, forward strand.
GCCGGTAGATATCCGCATAGTAGCCCGAGCCGATGATGCTCTGGTTGTTCCGGGTTATCCGTACCTCGATCGTGCAGGTACCCTGGGCGTTGTCGCCGTTAATCTCGATTATGTGATTGTGGATGCAGGGTAGCGCCGTCCCGCGCTTCAGACTGGGGTAGAACTCGTCCAACTGCGCGCGCCCGCGCACATTGATGTTGGGTTTCTCTCCCATGACCTCGTTGATGAACGCGCCGTCGTCGGTGAACAACTGCGCAACTTTGGCGCCCTCGCCCAGCGCCACCCAATGCGCGTATTTGGCGGTCAATTCCTTGATCTCTTCGCGATCCGCGATTTCCTGCACTCGCTGTTCCAATGTCTTCATCTTCTCACTCCTTGCCTGGTCTTCGGTGAGCAGTCGACGACTCGCCGCCCTCCGCACCTGTACTCCCGCGGGCGGCCGCTAGGGAAGCTCTGCACAAGCCTCATCATGTCATTCTGAAAAAGCCCGCATTACAAAATCGTGCATAAGAGACCGCTAGATTCCCTTCGCAAGGCCTCAGGGCATGCTTCGCGCGCAGACGGAGCTTGCCCTTGAGGAGCGCAGCGACGAAGGGCTCGGAATGACGAAAGGTGCTTATGGTTACAAAAAGTAGCAGTGTCATCCTGAGCGCAGCGAAGGATCTGCGTCCGCGCTCTTCGGCCTCATCGCTCGGAACTCTATGAAGGATGGCAAAAATCGCTTCTGTAGAGGTTCCCTCTAGAGTGCGTTTAGTGAATGGTTGCGCCGCGGGCCACCCGGGCCGCCATCAGGTAGGTCGCCACCGCGAACACGAGCGCGACCGTGCAGGAGAAGCCGAAATCGGGCAACGTGCCGAGGCTGCCCGGCTGAGCGCTGTATAGCGCCTCCCGCAACGCCGCGACCCCATAAGTCAGCGGATTCAGCCGCATCATCCATTCCAGCGCGACCGGCGTGCCCTTGACCGGCCAGAACGCGCCCGACAACAGCCAGATCGGAATCAGAATCAGGTTCATGATCGCGTGAAAGCCCTGGGTCGATTCGATCCGCCACGCGATCAGCAGTCCGATACAAGTGAGCGCGTAGGCGATTAGCGCCATCATCGCGGCGGCCATCAGCGCCGCGCGCAGCGTGAGATGAATCCCGGCGAGGGGCGCCAGCACGAGGAAGACGCAACTCGGCACCCACGCGAGCGTGGTGGCCCCGAGCGCCTGACCCATGACGATCACGGGCCGCGAGATGGGCGCGACCAGCACGCCTTGCAGAAACCCCTCGCGCCGATCTTCGACGGTCGAAATGGTGGCGAAGATCGCCGTGAACAGCAGCACCAGCACGATAAAACCGGGATAAAGATACTCGAAGTAATTCATCCCCTCGGGCATCCCGGCCGGGCGAAACGAAGCGGTGAGTCCCCCACCCAGCAGCAGCCAGAAGACCAGTGGTTGCAGAAACGATCCGACCACGCGGCTGCGCTGGCGGCAAAAGCGCGTGACCTCGCGCAGCCATAAGGTGCCCGCCGCAAGCGCCGCGTCGCTCATCGCGCCTGCTCCCCGGCGCTCCACTGAAAGCGCCGTCCGGTCAGATGCACGAACGCGTCCTCGAGCGTCGGCTTGCCGAAAGTCACCGATTCGATCTCCGCGCCGAAAGCCTCGACCACGTCGCGCAGGAATTCGTGTCCACGCGGGCGCTCGACCCGCAACAGCCCATCGACCAGCGCGGCCTTGACCCGCATCCGCTGTTCGATCTTGTCGCGCAGCCGCTCGGGCTCGCTCGCGTGGATAACGACGACGTCGCCACCGACCCGCGACTTGAGTTCGCCGGGCGCCGCGAGCGCGACCAGGCGGCCCTGATCGAGCACGCCGATACGGTCGCAGCGTTCGGCTTCCTCCATATGATGGGTGGTGAGCACGACCGTAATTCCCTCGCGCTCGCGCAGGTCGGCGAGATAGTTCAGGAACTCGCGGCGCGCGGCCGGGTCGAGCCCGGTGCTGGGCTCGTCGAGGATCAGCAATTCGGGCTGATGGAGCAGGGCCTTGGCCAATTCGACCCGGCGGCGCAGCCCGCCTGAAAGGGTCTCGACCAGATCGGCGGAACGCGCCGTGAGCCCGACCCGCTCGAGCATCGCGGCGCCGCGTTCGCGCAGATGGGCGCCGCGTAGTCCATAGAGCCGGCCATGATGGGCGAGATTTTCCGCGACGGTCAGCTTGCCGTCGACGCTCGGATGCTGAAAGACCACGCCGAGGCGCCGCCGGAGCGCGATCGTGTCATGGCGCAGGTCGCTACCGAGGACCTGGACCTCGCCCGTTTGCAGGGGAACGAGGGTCGCGAGCAGCTTGAAAAGGGTGGTCTTGCCGCCGCCGTTGGGACCGAGCAGGCCGAACATCTCGCGCTTGGCGATCGCAAGGCTGATCCCGTCGAGGGCGCGCCGCTCCCCGTAGCTGAAGCCGACGCCGCTGAGCATGATCGCGGAACTATCCGCAGGCGGACCGCTCGTGATCGGCGCCGCGGCCGAAACTGACGTGGAAGTATTCATGCGGAAGAATTCAGACCGCGGCTATTTGCCCTCGTCTTTCTTGACGAAGTTGAGCGAGGCCGAGTTCATGCAGTAGCGCAGACCGGTCGGGCGCGGCCCGTCGTCGAAAACGTGGCCGAGATGCGCGCCGCAGCGTGAGCAGGTGACCTCGGTGCGCGCCATCCCGTAGCTGTTATCGACCGTGTTTTCAACCTTCGCCTGATCCAGCGGCGCGTAAAAGCTCGGCCATCCGCAACCCGAGTCGTACTTGGTGTCGGACGAAAACAGCTCGTTGCCGCAGCAAACGCAAAGATACATGCCAGCGTCACGCAGGTCGTAATATTTCCCGGTAAAGGCGCGCTCGGTGCCTTTCTTGCGTGCGACCGCGAACTGCTCGGGCGTCAGCATTTGCCGCCATTCCTCGTCAGTCTTGTGGATTTTTTCGCTCATCTTAGTGAACCTCCGTTTACGCGCTCCCGGGCGTCACCAGCGCGCGGAGTATGGGCAGCGCCGGTACAAAAAAATTCGCCCCGGTTACCGCGCGAGTGAACTCCATCAGACGATCATGCACGCCATCGCCCGACGTTCCAATCAGGCGGCGCAGCATCCGCTCGGGAATATCGAGCGTCCGGCAGTAGGCGATGAAGAAGAGACCGGCCGCCGAGGTCGTTCCAAACGGAAAGCTGTGCCGGACGATCTTGAGCTCCGTGCCGTTTTCTTCAATGGTCGCGCGGTTGATATGAGCGGTGGCGGGCTTGACCGCTGCCGGCAGGTCTTCGCTGTCAGTCTTGCGGCGCCCGATGATGCGCTCCTGCTCGGCGATCGCGAGCCGCCCCCAGCGATCGAGATCGTGCAGGAACTTCTGCGTATGGGCGTAGCTTCCGCCAGCGAAATCCGGGTCCTCGGCGCCGATTAAGGCCACCGCAGCCCGTTCCGCTCCCTTGGGATTTTCGGTGCCGTCGATAAAGCCGGTCAGATCCCGCGAGTCCAGGTAGCGGAAGCCATGCACCTCTTCCAGCACCTCGACCGCCCCGCCCAGTTGCCGCCGCAAGCGTAAAGCCAGTTCGAAATTGACATCGTGGCGGTCGGAAACAAGGTGGACCAGCAGGTCGCCGCCGGTCTCCGGCGCGCTGCGGCCGCCCGCTTCGACGGTCGCGAAGGCGCGCAGGCCGATCGGGCGCTTGCGGGGCGAAAGGCGGTCCCAGAACTCGCTGCCGATGCCGACGGCGGAAACCAGCTTTGCGTCGGGCGCTTGCGCGATAAGTTCCCCGGTCATCGCCGGGACGCCGGCCAAGACCTTCGCGACCTGAGTCGTTACTTTCGCGTCCGTTACGCGTAGTACGAGAAATAAAGCGCTGCGCCCCGGTTCAGGCAGGAGTGCGCTTTGCGGTTCTGACATGGGAAATTCTTCTCCGCCCAGCATAGTGCCATCCGGCGCGCGATCACGCCAGCGCGTGGGGCGCGACCATAGTGCCGGATTTCCTCACGCCGCGCTCATGCTTCTGGCATCCACCTTGCGTCCTGGAGAGCAAACGCTCTGCGACGAGGTGGGTCATGCTCGGAACTCAGGATTCTTCCGCAACACTTTACGACCGAATCGGTGGGAAGGTCGCGGTCAAAGCTGCGGTTGATCTGTTTTACGACAAGATTATGAAGGATTCTCTGCTGCGGCCGTTCTTTGGCGGCGTCGACCTGAAAAGGCAACGGGGCAAGCAGGTGGCATTTCTGACCGCCGCTTTTGGCGGTCCGACAAAATACACCGGCAAGGACCTTCGGCACGGTCACGCCCATCTGGTCGCGCGAGGGATGAGCGATGCGCACTTCAACGCGGTCGCGGTTCACCTGCAGTCGACGCTGCGGGAACTCGCGGTGCCGGCGCCGCTGATCGCTGAAGTCATGGGGATCGTCGCGTCCACTCGGGACGACGTGCTGGGCCGCTAGTCGCTCATCGCGCGCCGCCCCCATGCTCGCCGGGCGAGATGGCCGCTGTCGCGATTAAAGACGCGCTGCTCCAAACCAGGGCGGGCCGTGGGACCGATTTCCGCGAAAGCCCGCTCAGGAGCCGTCGCGCTTGCGGCGCAGCAACGGGATCTCCTCCAGGTAATGGAGCGGCATGCCGAGCCGATCGGATAACAGGGTCAGCACCCGCAGGGTGATGCCGAAGATCATGCCCTGCGGGATACGGACGGCGGGATACACCAGCGTATCCGCATTGTCGCCCAGCGCCAGGTGATCCAGATTGCGGCTGTTCCACAGTTCCGCGAGCGGGATCCAGAAGGCGGAAGCGACTTCCGGCCCGGGTCTTAGAGAGGGTGGGGCGCCCGTGCAATGGTGCACGAAGGCGTCGAGCAGCAGCAGACGCTCCCGTCCCGCCAGACGGATTCTGAGTCGCGGCAAGGGCAGCAAGCTGGCGTCGTCGGCGATCGCGACGCCGATCTCCTCCCGGACTTCCCGCCGTACGGTCTCCACGAGGCTTTCGTCGCCCGTGCGCGAACCGCCGGGAAGCGCGATATGCTCGGACCACGGGTCGCCGTCCCATCGCGCGCGACGGATAAAGCAGATGCTCGGCACGCGCGCGACCTCCGCGATCAGTACGCATACCGCGGCGTGACGCGGTTCGCCGGCGAACGGGTGGTCGTCGGGCGCCAGTTGAGCGCAGAGCTGTTGCAGAAATTCGAGACTGTTCATCACGTCCGCCGAAGCCTTCATGCGAATTAGCACGCCCGTCGCCACAAGTGGAGGGTCAGGATTAAGAACGACGGCGGCGGCGACCCATGGCCGTACCGCCGCCGCCCATACCCTCTAACCCGCCAGGTTACTCCGGACTACTGCTGTAGGCCTCGAGCCGGTAGCCGTCCGGATCGACGATAAACGCAGCATAGTAGTTTTCGCCGTAGTCAGGGCGCAGACCCGGCTTCCCATGGTCGCTTCCGCCGGCTTTGAGCGCGGCCGCATGAAAGGCGTCGACTTCGGCGCGGCGCCCCGCGTCCAGACAGAAATGCAGCCCCGACGCCTCGTCGGCCTGGACTGGACGCTGCACCGGGAGCAGCCACAACTCGGGCGCTGTCGCGCCATAGCCCAGCGCTTCGGGGCTCTCAAAAAGGCACTTGTAGCCGAGCGGCTTAAGGGCCGCGTCGTAAAAGCGCCGTGCCTTGGCGAGATCCTTCACGCCGATCGAAACATGACTGAGCATAACTTCTCCTCCTGTGCGCCCGAGCGCGCGGCCCGGGCGCGCGTTTTTTTCTAACCGGCCTACAGGTTAGATAGCCGAAAGCTGGATTCCAGTCAACTACCAAGCTGGTTAGAATGATGGATAGAATGGCCGGCAAGATGGCGCGAACTTCCCGAGAGAGCGATGCGACCGCGGTGGTCGCGCCGCGCCGTGACCTATGCCTGGATTTCGCCAACACCTTCGCCTGGCAGGACGGTGCGGCCGTCGACAGCCTGCGCGGCCCGGCGGAACTGCTGCGCTGGTGTAAGGATCACGGCGCCGTCGACGCCGCGACTTTCGCGCGCCTCGATGACTGGTGGACCAGAAACCCGGCGGAGTCGGCCGCGACGTTCGCGGAAGCGGTCGTGCTGCGTGGAAGCCTCTATCGCGTGTTCTTCGCGCTCGCGCATCGGGAGGCGCCGGCGGCGCGCGACGTTGCCGCGCTCAACTCAGCGTTGGCGCGCGCCCCGATGCGTCATACATTGACGGCCGTTGACGACGGGTTCGGGTGGCGGCTTGAGGCTGACCGACGCCCGGCGGCGTCGTTGTTGGCGCCGGTGCTATGGTCGGCCGGCGACCTGCTGGTGAGTCCCGAGGTCGCCCGCATCCGTCATTGCGCCAACGCGAAATGCCTGTGGCTGTTTCTCGACGACAGCAAGAACGGCAGCCGCCGATGGTGCTCGATGCAATTGTGTGGCAATCGCGCCAAAGCGCATCGCCATTATCTTCGGGGGAAGACGCCTTGACGCGAGGATCGCGGCCTTATGGGTCCGCGGATGTCGAGCTGCGCTTCAGCTCTGTTGCACGCATAGCTGAAAATTGCCTCAGATTGACTTAGTCAGATACTAGAGAGCTCGAAAGCCCTATATATCGTTCCACTTGCCCCAAATGGCGGCAATTCTCATCGAGCTACGGTAATTAACCCGAATCGGACCGCGAATATTATTACTATTGTGTTGTAGTGATACATTAGTATTATTTGCCTGTGGCCGTGCGTCAGAATGCGACATCACTCACCAAAGATCGGCAAATGTAAGTTTTTGCCGTCTATCTGGATATCTATGCTTCTATCGCGGCGGTTTTCGGAGTACATTACAGAGAGTAGATTTTCATTTCGAAAGCAAGATTATGCGGTTAACAGAAAGCCCGGCCGACCTGGGCGGCGGGTCCTCTCAAGCTGAACTGGCGGCCCTCGAGTCGGCTGCGGAAAACGGTTGGCTGTATTTGACGCCGGCGATTGGTGATCGCGCTCTCGCCGCGTGGCAGCACGCGTGTGAACGTTCGGGCAAAGCCTTCGCGGTGATTCGTCTGGAGCCCAGGCGCGCGAGCCTATGGTTCCTGCTGACGACCGAACGCGAGTGGACGCAAACGGAGCAGGCGCGCATTCTTGCCGCGCTCGCCAACACGACCGGTTACGTGGTCACCAGCAATAATGCGCGTGCGTTTGTCCCGCTTGGTGCTGAAGCCGACGTGATGCAACAGTTGCTCGCCGCGGACGCGGGCGTGCGCTGACCGTTGCGTCGCCGGCCGTCGTCAACAAGTCCAACCATTTCGCCTTAGCTTGGCCTCGTTGCGGGCACGCCGATACCGCGTCGGCGTACGTCAGACTTTGCGCAATTGACTCAGGATCGATAAAAGACCCCTTTGCGAGGCGGCGAGCCCGATCGTGCGGCCCGGTCGTCACGCCAGGCTCGATTGAATCCGTCTGGTCCGGGGAGGGGAAAAATAATGAAGATAGGTTTCTTTGCCATAGGAATCGGCAACACCGCGCGGCCCGAGTTGATCGCGGCGATCGCAAGCAACGCCGAGCGGCTCAACTTTGCCACCGTCTGGGCGCCCGAACATCTGCTCTTCGTAGAAAAATTCGCGTCGCAGTATCCATACGCGCGCGGCGCAAATCTGCCCGTCCCGACCGATCTCCCGCTGCTTAACCCGTTTCTGGCGCTGACCTACGCCGCCGCGCGCACCAGCCGGATTCGGCTCGCGACGGGGATCTGTCTGGTGCCGGAATACCATCCGATCCTGCTCGCCAAGATTTGCGCGTCGCTGGATTATCTGAGCGGGGGACGCTTTGCGCTCGGTATCGGGATCGGCTGGCTGCGCCAAGAGTTCGACGCCCTGGGTATCCCGTGGGAGCGCCGGGCCAAGCGGACCCGTGAATATGTCGAGGCGATGCGCTGTCTGTGGGGCGACGAGCACGGCTACGAGGGCGAGTTCGTGAAGTTTGCCGGCGCCCTGAGTTATCCCAAGCCGGTTAAGGGCAACCGCCTGCCGATCCTGGTCGGCGGGCAGACCGGGGCGGCGCTGAAACGCGCCGCCGCGTACGGTACCGGATGGTGCGGCTTCAATTTGACGCCCGCCGAAACCGCGCAGGCCGTCAACGAGATTCGGCAACTCCGCGCGGCCGCGGGCCATGCGTCCGCGCCCTTCGAGTTCTCCGTCTCACCGACCGACACGGCCACCCCCGACGACCTCAAGCGCTATCGCGACGCGGGAATCGACGAGCTCTATCTCACCCCGGTCTTCCGGCAGCCGCTCGCCACCGAGGCCGAGGCGGTCAAGCTGCTTGAGGATCTTGCGCGGCGCTGGGTGGAACCGGCCGCGAAACTTTAGCAGGCGGTTGAAAAAAGAATTTCAACGCCTGCGCCCTCACTCTTTCTCTCCTCCAAGAGGGGCGAGAAGATAGCGGAACGAAGCCATTTTTATGCAGGGTGTTGAAGCCACTTGCTGCGCGCGTGCGAGATTTGCGGTTTTTCAACACCCTGTTAGGCTGGGTTGACAGTCCAACCAACGGCAGCTTAGCTGGGACAGTTTTTACGAAGGAAGGCGCGAACCTGATGGATAAATACGGCGATGCAACAGTCGAACTGACCAAGGATTACGTGGCGACGGTGGAGATTCGTCGGCCGCCGCACAACTATTTCGACGACGCGCTGATTCGCAGTCTGGCCGACGCGTTCGAGACGCTCGACCGCAATCCCGACTGCCGCGCGATCCTGCTCGCCGCCGAGGGTAAGTCCTTCTGCGCGGGTGCAAACTTTCAGAGCCGGCCCGAGAGCAACCCGCTCAACCAGGGGCAGACCGCCACGGGCAGCAACCCACTTTATCTCGAAGCCGTCCGGCTGTTTCGCTGCGCGAAGCCGGTGGTAGCGGCGATCCAGGGAGCGGCGATCGGCGGTGGGCTTGGGCTGTCGTTGGTCGCGGACTTCCGGGTGGCGTCGCCCGAGGCGCGCTTTGCGGGCAATTTCGTGAAAATCGGTATCCATCCGGGGTTCGGCCTGACCTACACCCTGCCGCGTCTGATTGGTCAGCAACGCGCCGCCCTGATGTTACTCTCGGGCCGGCGGATCGACGGCGAGACGGCGGTGGCGTGGGGGCTCGCCGATCAGCTCTCGTCGCCCGAGAAACTGCGCGCCGACGCCCACGCACTCGCGGCGGAAATCGCCGAGAACGCGCCGCTCGCCATCGTCTCCACGCGCGCAACTTTGCGCAACAAGCTGGCGGACCTGGTTGAAGCACAGACGCGGCATGAGCTCGCCGAGCAGACGCGCCTGATGAAAACCGAAGATCATCGGGAGGGCGTCAAGGCGGTGGCGGAACGCCGTCCAGGGCGTTTCACCGGGAAGTAAAACGGCATTAGTTATATCGCGCTGCGCTCCCGCTTAACGAATGGTACGGGAGCGTAGCGCGCGATCACGACGAGGAGCAGCAGCGCGGGCACTGTCACCACGGTCGTGATCAGAAAGAACGGCGCCCAGCCGAGCCGGGTCGCGAGCACGCCGCTGGTCGACGCCAGTAGCGTGCGTCCGACGGCCGCCAGCGAAGAGAGCAGCGCGTACTGCGTAGCCGTGAAGGCGGGCGAGCAGAGGTCGGAGAGCCAGGCGACGAGCGCCGCCCCCGCCATCGCACCGGTGAGATTTTCGGCCGCCACGCAAAGCGCGAGATAGTCGAGCCGATGGCCGCCGACCGCCTGCAACACGTAAAACAGATTGCCCGCCGACTGCAGGATGCCGCAGACCATCAGGGCGCGAATCACCCCGAGCCGCGCCGTGAGCATCCCGCCGGCGAGCGCTCCCACGATCGTGGCGAAAAAGCCGACCAATTTTGACATCTCGGCGATCTCCGTGAGCGAGAAACCGAGCGACACATAGAGGGGCGTGGCCATCGCGCCGGCCAGCGCCTCGCCCAGCTTGTAGGCCACGATAAAGATCAAGAGAACAGGCCAGAGCGGCCGGCGCATGAAGTCCGCGAAAGGGGCGACGATTGCGGTCGCGAGCCATTGCCGGATCGCGCTCGCGCCGTGGGCTGGCGGAAGCGTTGCCACCGCGACCGGCGGCTCCGGGCCGAGGATAAAGACCAGCAGCCCGACGGAGAGCAGCGCCGCCATCGTGGCGTACGCGGTGAACCAGCCGGCGCGATCGGCGATCATCAGGGCGCCCGCTCCCGCGATCAGCAACGCGATTCGGTAACCCGTCTGGATCATCCCGGCGCCGGGGCCTTGCTGATCGGGGGTCAGAATCTCGACCCGCCAGGCGTCGATCACGATATCCTGGCTGGCCGACAGAAAGGCGACGAGCAGCGCGAGTCCACCCATCATCCTGAGATGATGCGGCGGGTCGCATCGGCCCAGCGCGAGGACGGCGGCGATAAGCGCGAGCTGGATACTGACACCCCAGCCGCGGCGGCGTCCGAGCGGAAGCGGCGGCGGCAAACGATCGATCAGCGGCGCCCAGAGGAACTTGAGTGCGTAGGGTGTGCCGACCAGCAGAAAGGCGCCGATCCGCGCGCGGCTGACCCCGGCCGTCGCGAGCCAGGCCGAGAGTGTCGTCCATGTGAGGAGCAGGGGCAGCCCGCTGGCGAAGCCCAGCGGCAGGATAAGCAGCACGCGCCGTTCAGCATAGGGCGCAAGCCAGCTCCGCCATCCGCTAGGCATGATCTTGATTGTCATTCCCGCGCGTCTGCCTTGTCTGGCGCGTGAGGAATCCCGGTTCTTTTTTCTTGACGCAGCTCGCAGATTCGCCTGCTCGCTCCGCCGCGCAACGCGGCTTCGCTAGCTTCATCGCTCCACTAGCGACCTCGGTCGCGCTAGCATTGACGTGAGGCTCCATAGCTTGGCTATCCGAGGATCCGCATTGAGGGCGAGAGCTTTTGCCTGGGTACTGGCGACGACGGTCGCGTGCGTTACGCTGGGCGCCGCGTCGCGGCTGCGCGCGGACGGGGCGGCGGCGAAGGAGGGCTGCTACTTCCTGGTCGCCCGCGACGACATGCCCGACCCGATGTTCCAGCAGACGGTTATCCTGATGGTGCCGTCGGCGCCCGATAATCCAATCATCGCGGGAGTCATCGTCAACAAGCCGACCAACGTCACGCTGGCGCAATTGCTCGGGCGGCTGCCCGGTCTCCAGCATCCCGCCGAGAAGCTCTACTACGGCGGTCCCGTGGACGACGACGAACCTATCCTGTTGGTGCGCGGCCCTCATCCGGCCAAAGGTACCACGCGCCTGATGGCCAATCTCTACACCGGCACGAGCGCCGACACGATCACGGATATTCTCAGCCATGCCTGGTCGCCACAGGATACGCGACTTTTCATGGGACGGGCGCAGTGGACGCGCGATCAATTGCGCATGGAAACTCTGCGGGGCGCGTGGGACGCGATGCCGGCTGATGTCGATCTGATCTTCAAGTCCGATCCGGCGGCAGTCTGGCGGGGACTCCAGAAGCATTCGCATCTGCGCGAAGTCGAGCTTACGCCGGAGTCCTTCGTTGTGGGTGAGCTTGCTCTTTTGTTGTGATCGATTGGTTTGTTGAAGAGGCGGTATGAAACACCGCGCGTGCCGTCGTGAATTGATTCATGGCATATCTCTATGAGTGTTTTCTCATATAATGGGGACGATGTTTGGACGAGAACATCAGGCTGGTGGTCTGGCTCGGCGACTCCCGAAAGCAAGTAAGGAGCTTCCCGCCGGAGGTGAGAAAAAGCATCGGCGTGGCGCTCTACGACGCGCAGAAAGGCGATAAAGCCCCGACCGCCAAGCCGTTAAGAGGTGTCGGCAGTGGGGTTTTCGAGGTAGCGCTGCGGTTTGACACTGATGCTTACCGGGCGGTGTATGCGGTGCAGGCCGGCCGGCGGATTTATGTGCTGCATGCCTTCCAGAAGAAATCCCTGCGTGGCATCAAAACGCCCCGGCAAGACGTAGAGCTTATCGCCCAACGCTATAGGCAAGCCTTGCGGATGGAGACGGAGCTATGACCAGGAAAAAAGCACCCGAGTACGAAATCGGCAGCGGCAATGTGTTTGCCGACCTTGAGCTTGACGACGCGGACGAACTCCTAACCCGCGCGCAATTGGGTCATACCGTCCGCCTGATCCTGAAGGCGCGGAAACTGAAACAGCGGGAAATCGCCAAGCTGCTTGCCATCGATCAGGCGGAAGTATCCAAGCTGATGAACGGCCAGTATCATCTGTTTGCCGAAGGCCGCCTGTTTGCGTTCCTCAAGTACCTTGAGCAAAAGGTCACGATCCAGGTCAGCCGCCATCACAAGGGCGAGCCATATCAGCAGGTCACATTCGCTCCCTGAACGGGATCAACAACCGGCTGGTCGCGTATGGCAGTTGGGCAGAGCGCTGGTCAGGGAGATTCCCGATTGGTCCACGATGAACCACGCCAGCATGCAAACATGGTTCAACCGACCGGTCATGTTCTGGAGAACGCAATTGCCCCGGCGACTGGCGTCGCCGGGGCTGTCTAGCTGTCAGGCGGCTTCGGCTTTGACCCCGTTGAGCTTCTTCAGCTCGGGCATCACTTCCTGGGCGAAGAGCGTGACATTCCGCTCGGCTTCCTCCCAAGGCATCCCGGCGTAACTGAAGACGCCGGTGAACTGGTTGGCGTTGACCCGCTGGCGGACATCGTTGATCTTGTCGAAGCAGGCTTCCGGCGTGCCCCAAATCTGCAGGCTGAGGAAGTACTCGGTGGCCGCGTCGGCGCCGCCTTCGAGGACCTTGGCCATCTGCGCGTAATACTCATAGCCCTTGGCCGTGCCGAAGTGCGCGCCCGCCATCTCGTAATGCCGAATCGCGCTCTGCCAGTAGCCGCCGATATATTTGACCGCCATCTCGCGCGCCCGGTCGGCGTTCTTGTCGCAGAAGACCCAGCCGGCCGCGATCGTCGGCAGCGGCTCGCCACCGTTGACCTGCTTGTAGATCTGGCGATACTCGGCGAGCTCCTGCGCCACCGCGTCCCACGGCTTTTGCGGAATGATCAGGATGCCGATACCGAGGCGCGCCATGATACGCGCCGATTCCGGCGAAACCGCCGCCGCATAGGTGCGGCCCTTGAACGACTTGAAGGGCTTGGGCCGGATATCACGGCGCGGCTGCTTGATATATTTGCCGTCAAATTCGCAGTAGCCGCGTTCCAACCCCTCGATAATCATCTGGGCCGATTCGACGAAACGCTCGCGCGACTCGTCGAGCGACACCTTGAAGCCGTCGAACTCGATCCGCGCCAGACCCCGCCCGAGCCCCAGGATTACGCGGCCATTCGACTGATGGTCGACGACTGAGACCTGCTCGGCCACGCGAATCGGGTTGTTATGCCACGGCAACACGACCACCATCGAGCCGAGCTCGACAGTCTTGGTGCGGCCGGCGAAGTACGAAAGAAACTGCATCACGTCGGGACACATCGTGTAGTCGTCGAAGTGATGCTCGACGCTCCAGATGGAATCGTAACCGAGCGGCTCGAGCATGTCGCCGATCCGCAGGTCACGCTGATAGACCTCGTAATCCGAACGCTGGTTGAAGGGGTTTTGAAAAATTACGGCGCCACCAACTTTCACTAGGCGGTCTCCTTGGAGGGGATTCGTAAACAACGCAGATCTAGCCGATTTCGGCTCGATCCGCGAGCCCTTGGAAAGCCGTCTCTCCCGGCCCCGGTAAGTATGACCGAGCTGACGGGCGGTTGGCGCCCATGAAGCCGCAGTTGTGCTGCTCTTGAACCTTTCCCCTGATCATATAAAAGAACTGTGCGCTCCGATCGACTTGGGGGAAGCCGTAGCGATCAGGAGCGATGCCAAAGCCCAAGCCTGATGTTGCAGAGCTTGGGCGATCGAGGAGAAGGAATGGCTAGGCGACAGTTCGCGATGTTGGCTGGCGTGGCGTCAGCCTGGATAGTCTTGTTGTGCGCGGCCGTATGGCTGGGCCTGGCGCCAAGACCGGCGCAGGCCACGGCGGATGGACCACCAGGGGCAGCGGCGAGCCGCCTGCCTCTGCGCACGTGGGAAAACTACTTTGGCGTGGCGATCCTGCCCTCGGGGCGCGGCGTCGTCGTTGGCGACAAGGGCGTGGCCATGACCTCGGACGACAAGGGGCAAACCTGGAGTCGTCAACAATTGCGCAAAGGCACCACCGCCTTTGACCTGTACAGCCTGGCCTTTACCGCCGACGGGAGTCAAGGCTGGACGGTCGGTGACGGTGGCTCGATCTTCCACTCGACCGACAGCGGCGCGACCTGGAGCGCGCAGGAGAGCAAGGTGGATGCCGCCCTGCTGAAGGTCGCCGTGGTCGACGCACAAAAGGCCTGTGCGGTCGGCGAACATGGCACGGTGTTGTGCACCAGCGACGGTGGCGGCGCCTGGAATTTGCAGAAATTCGATGACCTCGTTTTTTTTGACGTGGCGTTTTCCGATCCGCAGAACGGTTCGACGGTCGGCGAGTTTGCGACCGCGCTCCATACGGCCGACGGCGGCAAGACCTGGAGCATTCAGACCGGCGGTCAGCGCAGTATCACGGCTGATCCTTATTTTGCGATCGCCTATGAGGATGCGAACAACGGCCTGGCGTTCGGCTTGAACGGCGCTGACATGGTCACTACCGACGGCGGCAAAAGCTGGAAGCCCGGGACCGTGCCGGGTGATACCCACTCGATCTACGCGGCGGCGATGAAGCCCGGGGGTGGAGCGTCGCTCTACCTGGGTGGAGCGGACGGCACTCTGGGCAGTCTGGACCAGGGCAAGATGGCGGCCGTCGAAGGCGCGACCTCAAACTCCATCACGGGGCTGGCCCTGTCCCCCGCCTACAGCCTGGCCGTCGGCATGTCGGGGACCGTTTTGCGGAGCGAGGATGTTGGTCAACACTGGAGTTCATTAACAACGGGTTCCCTGGCGCAAACGCAAGCGCAGGCTGAGTGAGTCGACAATGCAAAATCCATCATTCAATATTGGCAAAATCATTCTGCGCTTCCGCGCGCCGATCGGCATTCTGCTGAGCGTCGTGACCTGCATTATGTTTTATGAGTCGACGCGCGTGCAGGTCGGCACCCGCTTCGTGGATTTTTTCCCGAGCTATCATTCCTACGTCCAGCTCGACGAAAAATACGCGCGATCGTTTGGTGGCGCGGAGACCCTGGCGATCATGCTGCGGGTCCAACATGGCGACATTTTCAACGCGACGACCCTCAAGAAGCTGCAAGGTCTGACGCAGGCGATGGACGCCCTGCCGGGCGTTAATCACGAGGAAGTCTTTTCCCTCGGCTCCTTCCGCGTGAACTACGTTGAGGCTCAATCGGGGGCGCTGATCAGCAAGCCCTACATGTTTCCCGACGTGCCGACGACGCCCGAAGGTATCGCCGAGCTCAAAAACAAAGTCATTGTCCATCAGGATGCGCTGACGCAGCTCGTCAGCCACGATTTCAAAAGCGCGATCGTGGCCGCGTCCTTCAACGACGCCGAGATTAACTACAGCGAATTTTTCAAGGACGTGCAGAAGATCGTCGCCGACTATCAGGACGACAATAACCAGATCTTCGTGGCCGGTGAGCCGATGGTGCGCGGCTGGGGTTATCATTACCTCTACCGCCTCCTCGGGATTATCCTGATCTCGCTTGCCGTGATCGTGCTGGTTCACTACTACGGCATCCGCGGTATCGCCCGCTGGTGGGCGCCGCTGATGACCGGAACCTGTTCGGCCTTCTGGGGCATGGGCTTCACCGGCATCATCGGTTACCAGCTCGATCCGGTCATGCTGGTCATTCCCTTCATTCTTACCGCGCGCGACGTCAGTCACGGTATTCAGTGGCAGCGGCGTTTCTACAGCGAAATCGAAAAGACCGGTGGCGACGTCCATACGGCGGTGGTCAATACGACCAATCTGATGCTGCCGCCGGGCCTGGTTTCGATTCTGGCCGATATCTTCGGCATCATCTTCGTTTCCGCCAGCGGTATTCCGGTGCTCCATCATATCGCGCTGACTGGCGCGACCTGGGTGGCGTCGAGCTTGCTGATGGTCTTCGTGTTCCAGCCGATCGTAATGAGCTATCTGCCGCCGCCGAAGCTCGAAGGCAAGATCGACGAGCATCTCGCCGGTGGGCTTGAAGGCGTGATCGATCGTTTCGTCGGCAAATTCATCGAGTTTCCGGTCCAACCCGGTATCGCGCGCACGCTGATTCTCTGGAGCGCGGCGGCGTTTATCGTCTTCGGGCTGCTTTCGGGACAACGGGCCGAAATTGGCTACCGCACGGTGGGAACCCCGCTCTACAAGGCGGATTCCAAGGTCAACAAGGATATCCAGGCAATCGCGGAATACTTCCCGGTCGATGAGGGCTGGGTGGTGCTCGAAACGCCGAGCTACCCGGATCCGCAATCGACGCTGGGCAGCGATCCGCTGCGCATGGCCGACGATTTGCGCTACTACCTGCGCGAGCGCGACCCCAACGTCATCCAGGTCAGCTCCTTTGCCTCGGATATCGAAAAGCCGTTCAACCAGATGTTCCATTACGCTCATCCGAAGTATCTGCGTATCCCGGACAGCGTCCAGCTCGCCGGTAATCTCTGGTATCTTTACCTGACGGGCACCGCGCCGGGCGAAATGGAGCGCTACATTCCGAACCAGCAGGCGGAGGCTACCTGTATCCGCGTCCTCTTGCGTGATCACACCTACAACACCCTCAACCAACTGCTGGACGAGATCAAAGATTTCAACGCCGCACATCTGGCGGGTGGAGCGAACGCAACCGCGCCGATTCAGGCCTTGTCCAAGGTCAAGAGCCAGTACATGGGAGGTATCGCGGGGCTCTACGCGGCAGCCAACCAGGTTCTGAAGCGCACCGATTTTTTCAATCTGACCCTGACCCTGATCGCGGTCGGCATCTGCTGCGCGATCGAATTCCGCTCGCCGGCGGCCGGCTTGCTGTTCATCGCCGCCAGCGTCCTGGGTAACTTCGGCGCCTTCATCTATATGAACGCCCGGAACCTGACGTTGACCATCGATACGATTCCGGTGGTCTCGCTCGGTATTGGACTCGGTATCGACTATGGAATTTACACGATGGCGGCGATCCGCGACGAAGTAATCGGCGGCCGGGAGATTACCGACGCCATTACCACTGCGATGCGCGGGACGGGTCAGGCGGTGCTCAATACGCTGTTCGTCATGATCGGCGGTCTGTCGATCTGGCTGTTTTCGCCGGTCGACTTCCACGTGCGTATGGCGCAGTTGCTGATCTTCCTGATGACGACCAACGCGATCACCGGCGTCATCATCCTGCCCAGTTTCGTCTCGGCTTTCCGCCCGCGATTCATTACCAAGTACGTAAAGCAAAACGAAACGGGCGCACCACCCATGGCGGCGGCGTCGAGCTGAGCTTCCAGTAACTACCAATCGCATAATCACGGCGCCCGCCCGGGCGCCGTGATTTTTTCATCAGTATTTGCCGCCGAGCTTGGTATGGTCCCAGGTCGCGATCTTTTGCGGCACGATCTTCAGGACCACGCGCTTGGGCGCGCTGCTGATCGCACCCTTCGGCGCCGCCGCCTCAACGCCGGCCATTCGCCGCATCGTCTGTTCGACGGCGGCCGGTTCCTCGATTATCTCGCACAGCCCGCGAATCATTACGCCACGAAAGTCGGCATAGCTCTGGCCACTCTCGATCATGACGCCGACCCTGGGATTCCGCCGGATATTGAGGACTTTCTGCGCCTTGCCGTACGAGGTCATGTAGATAACGCCGTCGCGCGCGTGATAACCCATCGCGACCACGTGCGGAAAGCCGTCCTTATCGACCGTGGCCAACGCGGCCTTATGGGGTTGGCTCAGGAACTCGGCCTGCTCAGCCGGGGTGAGTTGAATTTGGTTGCGCCGATTCATCGTGGACCTCGCTCAGGGGAGTTTGCGGACCTTTTGAATTAGTATCCTCAAAACGGCGATCATGACAGGCGGGCGCTCCACGCTTGCGCCGTCACGGGAGGGTTTATGCGGGACGCTGATGACCATGCCACGACGATCGCCCTGATCGGGGCCGGTGAGATGGGCGCCGCGGTGGGCCGCCGCTTGCGTGAGTGTGGCGCGCGCGTTTTGACTTCGGTCGCGGGCCGCAGCGCGGCCAGCGCCGCGCGGGTGCGCGACGCGCAACTCGACGTCGTGGCGGACGACGACGCCCTCGTCCGCGACGCCAGCGTGGTGCTCTCGATCGTGCCGCCGGGCGTGGCGATCGCAGTCGCCGAGCGCTTGCGTGAGCCGCTCCGGCGCGCGCATTCCCAGCCCGTCTTTGTCGAGTGCAATGCGATCGCGCCCGCCACCACGCGCCGGGTCGCGACCATACTCGAAACGGTCAGCTTCGTTGATGGGGGCATAATCGGTGGGCCGCCGCGCGCCGGGACGCAGGATCCAGCGCAAGGGCCGCGCTTTTACGTGTCCGGGCCGCAGGCGAATCGGGTGACCCGGCTGGCTGATTTCGGTCTGGATATCACCGTGCTCGACGGCCCG
This sequence comes from Binataceae bacterium (SeqCode), assembly GCA_052145175.1. Taxonomy (GTDB): domain Bacteria; phylum Desulfobacterota; class Binatia; order Binatales; family Binataceae; genus JAJPHI01. Next base: position 39,511 of record JBKQPD010000189.1, read on the forward strand.
GTCGGCGCTGCCTCCGGTCTCAAGCTGGCGTATGCGGGCCTGACGAAAGGGTTCACCGCGCTCGCCGCCGCGATGGCCAACGCCGCGGCTCGTGACGGACTGGCCGACGCGTTGCGCGTCGAACTCGCGCGCACGCAGCCCGAGATGCTGGCGCGGCTCGATCGCTTTGTGCCGCAGATGTTTGCCAAGGCTTATCGCTGGGTGGCCGAGATGGCGCAGATTGCCGAGTTCGTCGGCAGTCCCGCCGACGGCGCGGGCATTTACGATGGTGCCGCGCGGCTCTTCGAGGAGCTTGCCGCGCAATTCGCGGGCGCTACGGCACCCGCCGGCCTCGAACGGCTGGCGGCTTTCTGCAAGCGATCGGACCGTTGACGTTGCGTCAAGCCGACATCCCGGCGCGCCCGTCATCGCCACCACGCGAGACGAAGGACTCGACCAGGCGGCGAAATCGCACAATCGAATCAGCTTCGGCGATCGGCGCAAACAGAATCAGGCGCAATTCGGGGTTGTCGGTCATCGAGAAGGTGATGTGCTCCGCCAGTAGTCGCCCGGCCGCGGGATGCGCGTACTGCTTGCGGCCCTCGCTCTGCGGCCGCACGTCGTGCCGCGGCCACCATTGGGCGAACTCCGGGCTGACCGCCTTGAGCCGCTCGACCAAGTGGACGAAATGGGCGTCGCCCGCGTGGCGTCCGTAGTCACCGCGGAAGCGCGCGAGCACGTCCTGCGCGCGCGTCGGCCAGTCGACCATCAGGGACTTGACCGCCGGGCTGGTGAAAGTCAGCCACACCAGATTGCGCTCGTCGGCGGGGACCGTCGCGAAATCAAAAAAGAAGGCTTGCGCGGCCCGATTCCACGCCAGCACGTCCCATCGCGGACCCATGATGAAACCGGCCACGGTCTCCATCTGATCGAGCGTCCGCTGGATAAGCGCGCTGATTGCCGGGCGATGGGGCGGGCGGTCAGCCGCCGGGTAGCGCATCGCAAGATTGAAAAGCTGAATCTTTTCGGCCGCATTCAGCTTGAGCACGCGAGCGAGGTTGCCGAGCACGTTGACCGAGACTTTGACGGGCCGCTTTTGTTCGAGCCACGTGTACCAGGTAGCGCTGATCCCGGCGAGGTGCGCAACTTCCTCGCGCCGCAGTCCCGGCGTGCGCCGCCGCGGGCCCGGATGCAGTCCGACGTCAGCGGGCGACAGGCGCTCGCGCCGCGTGCGGAGAAAATTGCTCAGTTCCTGTCGGCGGATCTCGTCTGGCGTGGCTGGTCTTTTGGGGGGCATCGGCGTTCAGCGGTATTTTTTATACCAGTATAAAGTATAACTCTGGTACCTGTCTCCGCTTCCCGGCACAATCGGTCCTGATGATGAAGTATGCCGCCACACTGATCGCGCAGCCGGCTGCCGGAATTGCCATCGACCTGAGTCGCAGCGCTTCCCCGGGCCACGACTGAGATGGCTTCGACGCCCACCGCGAAAATCGACCAGCCGGCCAAGAGCGATCACATCGTAGCGCTCGGGCGGCCCGCCGCGCACAAGTGGCTGGTCGCGCTCGCGGTGATGCTCGGGGCGACCCTCGAGGTGCTCGACACCTCGATCGTCAACGTTTCGCTGCCGCACATGCAGGGCAGTTTTTCCGCCAGCCGCGACGAAGTGACCTGGATTCTGACCAGCTATATCGTCGCCAACGGCATCATGATTCCGCTGACCGGGTGGATCTCCGCGCGCTTTGGCCGCAAACGCTACTTCATGTTCTCGGTCGTGGTGTTCATCATCACGTCGGGACTCTGCGGCGCCGCGACCTCGCTGGTCCAGATGGTCATCTTCCGCCTGCTTCAAGGCGCGGCCGGCGCCGCGATGATTCCCTCGTCGCAGGCCATCATGATGGAGACCTTTCCGCCCGAGGAGCAGGGGCTCGCGATGTCGGTCTGGGGGATGGGGCTGCTGACTTCGCCGATGCTGGGGCCGACGCTGGGCGGCTGGATCACCTATAACTGGAACTGGCGCTGGAACTTCTATATCAACCTGCCGATCGGGATTTTCGCGGCGATCATGGTCTGGCTCTTCGTGCACGACCCGGAACATATCCGCAAGTCGCAGGCCGCGGCGCGCAAGATCGATTATCCGGGCATCATCTACCTCGCGCTGGGACTGGGCCTGCTGCAAATCGTGCTCGATCGCGGCCAGCGTTCCGACTGGTTCGCCGCCTGGTGGGTCTGTATCTTCACTGGCGTCGCCGTGCTCGCGATAATTCTGCTGGTCTACCGCGAACTGCATTTTTCCGAGCCGATTCTCGACCTGAATATCCTCAAGATTCCACTCTTCGACGTCTCGGTCATCATCATCCTGAACATGATGCTGGTGGTGTTCGGGCTCAACCTGCTCAATCCGCTTTTCTTTCAGGAGCTGCTCGGCTACTCGCCGTGGAAGTCGGGCCTCGCCGTGATGCCGCGCGGGTTCGGCACGCTGGCCGGGATGTTTCTGATCGGCCAGCTTTCGCGCCGTGCGTTTGATACCCGCTGGCTGGTCGGCGTCGGCTTCGCTTTCCTCGCTTATGCGCTATGGTCAATGAGCCAGTGGTCGCTCGAAGTCAGCATGAACGACGTTTATTGGCCGATGATCTTTTCGGGTTTCGGGTCGGGATTGATTTTTCCGGCGATGTCCGCGTCGACGCTAGCCTGTGTTTCCAAGGAGCGGATGGGCTACGCGGCGAGCCTTTACAATATGATGCGCAATACCGGGTCGGCGATCGGCATCTCGCTCGTGACCAATCTGTTGAACAGCCGCGAGCAGCTGCATCAGGCCTATCTCGGTCAGCATTTCACGACCTTCAACGCCTGGCAGCTCGATCAAGTGGCGCCGCGGATGCCCGGCTCACCCCATATCAATTTCATGCACGGTCTCGTGACGAACCAGCCGCAAGGTTTCGGCCTGGTTTATGAGAACCTTCAGCAGCAGGCCTCGTTGTTGGCTTACAACGACATGTACCGGACGCTGGCGACCACGGCGGCGGTTTTTATTCCGGCTTTTCTGCTATTGAAGAAAGCGGCGCGCGGTAAACCCCCCGCCGCGCATTAGGGGAGTTTCGATGGAACCAATCAAGAAGCTGAGTCGCTCGGTCAAGGGCCGGGTGGCGCTGGTGACCGGCGCGGCCAGTGGGATGGGCCGCGCCACCGCGCATCTGTTCGCGAGTGAGGGGGCGCTGGTCGCCGCGACTGATATCAACGCGGGCGGCCTCGTCACCGTGGTCGATGAAATCAAGGCGGAGGGCGGCGAAGCGGTGGGCTGGCCGCTGGACGTTTTCGATACGGCCGCGATCAATCGCGTCGTCGCGGAAGTGGCGAGCCGCTTTGGCCGGCTTGATATCCTGATCAACAATGCGGGCTTCGCGGCCTTTCGCAAGATCGACGACGAAGGCTTCGACGCGGTATGGGCGCGGGCGCTCGGCGGCCTGCTGACCGCGCAACAACTGCTGGTGCGCGCGGCCTTGCCGTTCCTGCGCAAGTCCGACGCCGCACGCATCGTCAACATTGCTTCGACCGAGGGCCTCGGCGCGACCCCCGGCGACAGCCCCTACGTGGTCGCGAAGACCGGCGTGATCGGTCTGACGCGCGCGCTCGCCGTCGATCTCGGCCCCGAGGGAATCACCGTCAACTGCATCTGCCCGGGACCGATCCGCACCGGTCTGACCGACCCGATTCCCGAGAAGCACAAGGATATTTTCGCCAAGCGCCGCACCGCGCTCAAGCGTTACGGCTTTCCCGAAGAGGTCGCGCACATCACCTTCAGCCTGTGCCTGCCCGCCGCGTCGTATATCACCGGCGCGGTTATTCCGGTTGACGGCGGCCTGACTATTCGCAACGCTTGATGACCTATCCTTCGGGAGGTCATCGATGAGCGATCAGATTCCGCGGCATGTGCTCGACGGCTACGAGGTTGTCGATTTCTCACAGATCGTCGCCGGTCCCACCTGCACCCTGATGCTGGCTGAGATGGGCGCCGACGTGATCAAGGTCGAGATGGCGCCGAAGGGCGATCCCTCGCGCCTTGGGCCACTTTCAGTCAACGGCCGCAGCGGTTATTTCGTCCAGCACAATCGCGGCAAGCGCGACGTCTGTATCGATCTCAAGCATCCCGACGGCCTCACGATCGCGAAAGACCTGCTCCGGCAGGCCGACGTGATGGTCGAGAATTTCGCGCCCGGCGTGATCGGACGCCTCGGGCTGGGCTACGACGTCGTTAAGGAGCTGAATCCCGCGTTGGTGATGTGCTCTATCTCGGCGTTCGGCCAGACCGGGCCGCTCGCCGACGCCCCCGGCTTCGATTATCTGGGCGCGTCGTACGCCGGCGTCGTCTCGATGTGCGGTGAGGCGGGCGGCTCGCCCTACATCCCGATGATCGCGTTTGGCGACGTCAGCACCGGCGCCCATGCGATGGGGGCGACTCTGCGCGGCGCTGCTCGGGCGGGTCCGCACCGGCCGCGGCCAGCATCTCGATATCTCCCTGCTCGATACCTATTTCCACTACCACGAGGCCGGCGTGGAGACGTACAGTCTGAGCAAGGGGAAGATCAGCCCGACCCGCTCCGGGATGCATTCGTGGTACGCGAACCCGGTCGGGATCTTCAAGGCGCGCGACCGCTACATTTTTCTCATTTCGTCGCTCGACCATCACTTCGCGAATCTATGCCGCGCGATGGGCCAGCCGGAGTTGACGGAGGACCCCCGTTTCAAGACGAACGCGGAGCGCCTGAAGAATCTCAAGGAGATGACCGCGACGATCGAGGCGTGGATGCAGTCCGCGAAGAGCGACGACGATACGCTCGCCGCGCTGCGGGAGTTTCGCGTCCCGCATGCGCCGATTCTGTCGGTGGCCGAGGCCATCAATCATCCGCATATGCGCCAGCGCGGCACCGTGCGCACCGTCCACGATCAAATCCTGGGCGACTTCGACGTGCCGGGCTTCGCGCTGCGTTTTTCGGACTATCCGGAGCGGCTCGACCTCGAGGCGCCGACGCTCGGCCAGCATAACGAGCAGGTGCTGACCGCGACGCTCGGCTATTCCGCCGAACGCGTCGCCGAACTCACGCAGCAGGGAATCCTGCGCAGCGCCCCCGTCTGATTTCAGGGTGATGGATCAAACCTGATACTCCCATGTTGTCATTCCCGCGCGTCTGGACCGCTAGCGGAGCGCGCTGCCGCGCGAAGCGAGCAGGCGAGTCCGCGAGCTGCGTCAAAAATCTTTGTCTGGCGCGCGAGGAATCCCGGAATCCGTGACGTTCGCGTCTCGCCGAAGTCGCGGCGGGTGAGGGCAGCCGCGCGCATGTGTTCGCGCGGCCCGCTACAGCCCAATCTCCTTGATGAACGGATTGAGTGCGTCGAGCAGGCCCGCCGGATTGTCACCCTGAATCGTATGCCCCGCGTTCGGGACCTTGAGCCAGCGGCCATGCGGCAGCGCCTTGGCGAACTTCGAGGCGTTCTCGTCGCTGAAGACGTCGCTCCTATCGCCGCGCAGAATCAGGGTCGGGCAAGTGATCTTGTGGACGTCGTCGAGAATCTGCTTCGCACGTTCGAGCCGCTCCTCGACGAAATTCTTCCCGATCGACATACGGTTGGGATCATGTTTCCAGGTCCATTTGCCGTTGGGCAGTTGCCGCAGATTGTGCAGCAGGCTCCGCCGCAGCAACGTCGGATTACGCCGCGGATTGAATGACATCGCGCGCTCGACAAAGGCGTCGACCGAATCGAGCACGCGGTCCATCGCGATAAAGTCGCGGATCCGCTTGGAGCCGGTCAGGTTCAGCTCGGGCCCGATATCGACCAACACCAGTCCGGCGAGAGTCTCGGCGTGTTTGACCGCATAGCCGAGCGCGGCAAAACCACCCATCGAATGACCGACCACGAGCGGCCGTTTGAGTTGCAGCTTCGCCAGAAAGCCTTCGACGTCGCCGACCTGGCTGTCGTGACTGTAATCCGAGGTCGGTTCCCATTCGCTGTCGCCATGACCGCGCTGGTCGAGCGCGAAGCAATGGTAGTCGCGCCGCAGCATCAGGCAGACGACGTCCCACGTATGGGCGTTCAGGCCGCCGCCGTGGAGGAAGAGAATCGGATGGCGTCCGGCGGTGCCCCAGTCGAGGTAATGGAAGCGCATCCGATGGATCACAATCTGATGCGATTCGGGCAGGACGATTTCCGGGACCTTCAGTCCGGCATGATGGGCAGTCAGCTCGAGATGTTCGATCTGTTCGGCATCATTCAGCACGCTACACGCTCCTGGTCTGTTTCGATTGAGATAACAGCCCGCGAGCTTCGAGATATAGCAAATGCGCGAAAAGCGGAGCAATCGGTGCGGCGCAACGGGTCAATTCGGATTCTCCCCTTTTGTCATTCCCGCGCGTCTGTCTTCTCTGGCGCGCGAGGAATCTCGGATTATTGCTGCGGAAGGCGCCCAGCGTTTCCGTACGGCGATCTGACAGGTCTACTGCCGCCATACGGGAGCCTGGCTACGTACCCACTCTGATGTAAATGCCGCCTGCAAACTGAATAGCCGCGCTACCGCGCTTCCAAGGTCAGCCACGATTTCTGGCCAAGCGTCCGTTAAGGCGCTGACGGGCCAAGTTCCCGATGACACGCGGTGATCGCATTGAACGGGCGTATGGCTCGTCCAACGCGCATATGGGTCGTAAGCGATACGCCCCGCAAGGCCGTGCCATTCGCACCGGAAAGATACAGTCGTGGGCGTGTCGAAGCGTTCGGTGAAGGCCCGCGCGTGGCGTATAAATTCCGCGAGGGACTGTGCCATCTCATTTGGACTGAAGAAATCGCCCGGCTTCCCGTGGGACGGGGCGAAGACGTTAAGATTGTCCCCCAAAAACTCACGTATGATTGTTGCCTTACCGTCATCCGACACCCGCCACATTTCTGCGTCACCCCCTTGTTGGAGTTGGCACTCAAGAAAGTCGCGGTCGTCCAGACCACTCTCTGGATCGGTCTCAAATCTCGGAGCAAGGTTTGTGTAGACGTAGAACATGCTGCTGAGATGCGTGTGGACGAGATCTTTTACCTCGGAATTCATTTGGCGCAGCGTTTCGGGCAGATCATTCAAGTTCGCGCGTTGGTCGTCGCTGCGGTGGATCGCGTAGGAGAACTGGTAGTGAGATTTCGCGAGTAGCGCTCGCGTGTTCTGCTTCTCAACGGCCTTGAGAAACGCGGTGTGTGCTGCGTCATGCCACATCCTGAGCGTGTCCTCGAGTGCCTCCGGATTTTTCTGCGCGCCCCGTAAAGCGGCGTCGATAGCCCCGAGAATTGCCCCTCGCTCATGCATGGCGCAGCGCCGTATGACTGGTGCCCATTCGCTCGCGGTCGATATCGGAGCGCTTTCAGGTCCGGGCTTCCGAGTGTAGTAAGCGCCCTGCAAAATCCCTTTTGGCTTACCGTTGACAATTGGTCCGCTGGCCTTGGCACATATAGGCGTAGCGCCATGCGGTGGCACAACGACCACAGGATGCTCGTCGCCGGCTGCGGACTTGACGATTCGCACGTCACATTGGAACGGCGGTTCGAGATACTTTTTGACAATTCCAGCGATTAGGTCGCGGTCGTAGACGATGTTGGGGAAGGGGTTCGGACCTGCATATGCCATGTCGTCGCTGATGCCGAACACAATGTTGCCGCCACCAAAATTGGCGAGTGCAGCAATGTGGCGGGCAGTGTCCGCTCGCGCTTCGGTACTTCCTTTCAAATCGAGCCAGCTTTTGTATTCGACTGCAAGGTTTTCGTTCGGGCTATCGACGAGTTCGCGCAGTTCATTTCGTGAGTCAGTGGCCATACGATAACCTGAAATCTTCGCGCCAACGCTGGCTGTCTCGGGGATTATATTCGTGGCTTGGCGGAG
>JBKQPD010000190.1:0-19858 GCA_052145175.1 Binataceae bacterium (SeqCode)
CCGAAGGGCCTACCTTCATCTCTCGTACAGTTGCGCGTCACCGTTTGGACCGGTGATGCTCGTGACACACGACCCAAGTGCGACGTTGTCGTTGGGACCCTGAGTCTGGTCCGGTGCGCGCTTTTATATTCTTGGCACCAACACATGTTGGGCCAACCAATCGCGGACCTATTGAGAAGAGGTGGGCTAAAGAGGCAGCCCGCATTCGGCACGCCGCGCCAATCCAACTTGCCAGGCGTTCTCGCAATCACTGGCTCGCAAGCATAATCCCAGCGACATCAGCAGGCTCGTCGATCTGGGGGCTTTGCCGGCTGGCGAAGCGCATGTCGCAGGCCAGCACGAACTCGTTACCGATGCCGCGCGTGCGGCCGCGAATCTTGGCGTTGCTCACGACTGGCGCGGACGAGAGGCGCAGCACACAGTCGCGCCAAAGGTCCAGCGCGCCTGGCCGTTCAGCTGCCTTGGATACGTCGAGATGGGCGATGAAAAAATCGGGATTCGCCGACTGGAACACTACGACCTTCACGGACGGGTCCGCCTCGAGGTCGGTCATCAGCGCCCCCAATTCGTCGATCGTTGTAGGAACAAACATGTTGATCGGCGGATTGCTGAAGGTGATCGTCCACAGTCCGGGTCTGGAGTGGTCGATCGTGAGTTGCTTGTAATCGAACATGGCACTTCTCCTTTGATAACAGCAAATGGCGATTCAGACGTTGGTCTCGGTCTTTCCGGGCGCGTTTCGGCAACATCCCTCGATTCCTAGACGCTAGAGAGAGGCAATCGATTCACTGACTTCGTCCGCAGTCAGAATGGCGCTCGCGTAGTTCGGCAGATTGATGTCGAGAGCTGCATGCATCTGCTCATCGGAGTAGCTCGCGGTCGCATCTTTGACCATGGTGACCTGGTAACCGAGCTCGGCGGCATAGCGTACGGTAGCCTCGACGCATGTGTGCGCGAGGAGTCCCATGACGATGAGCTGGTGGATGCTGTGCTGTTTGAGCTGAAGATCCAAATCAGTGTTTGCAAAGCCACTGGAACACCAATGCTCGAGGGTCACGATGTCGCCTGCCTGCGGTGCGAATTCGGGGCGGATCTCGCCGCCCCACGTCCCGTATTCGAAGGCCTTATACGACCAGGCGGCCTGCTGAATAGGTGCGATGTACTCCCAGGTCTCGTAATCGCCGGTACGGTACCGATGATGCAATGCATAGAACACGCGAAGCCCTGCCTTTCGAGCTGCGTTCAGAACCTGCAACATATGAGGAACACAACGATTTGCATCTGCAACGGCCTTGATGCGATCCCATAGCTTGCCGCCCTCCGAGATGAAATCGTTATACGGATCTAGCACCAAAAGTGCAGTGCGATGCTTGATGTATGTAACCATGCGCTCTCTCCAAGGATCCTATGCAGGATTAAATGGTTGTCGGTAGAAATTAAGGCGCGTAATGGGTGAAGACATAGTCGCGGTCTTTCGCAGGCGCGTGACACGGAAAGCAGGTCTCGTGCAGCGCCTTGTCGCCCGGCTTTCCGCCCTTAAAGTCAGCGAACCCCCAGCCGCTCGTTGCGGCGTACCTCTTTGAATCCTTGACCATGAACTGAACATTCACTGGGGATCCGACAACGAAGGATTGAGCCCCGGGGAATGGACCCGCCAGGACATTGCTGTTGTCTTCTGAGCGGATGCGAGTCCAGTGAACCGCGGCAATGATGGCGCCGTCTGGAAATGGAACCTTCCCTTCCTCAAAGGCCTTGATTGCTATGTCATTGCCGAGTTGAGCGCGCAACTGGTCGGTCTTACCTGCTACTAGGAGGTTATCCACGGCGATCAATTTCCACTCGCGGTAGTTGGCTGGGACTTTGACACCGTAAATTGGGGAGGACCCTTCGTCGGCCTGTCCAGAAGCGGCGGTCATGAACGTGATCGCGCCGGTTAGCGCCACTACTCCAATCAACAGCAAAGCGATCCCGTTCAAGTGATGTCTCCTTACACGGTCCGTAACCAGGCGTATACCGTGCCCGAGTACCGGACACGCAGCCTGATGTCGCCTGCACCGCTCAAGCGGCCGCTGCCATGCGAAGTGCGTGACGCTCAATGCTCGCTGCAAAAAACGGAGTTTCGCCTTTGATATGCGCGATGCTCATAGGCTGACGTTGAGCGGCGAACAAGTCGAAAGGGATGCCCTGCCGCGCAAGCAAATCCCAGAGCTCATCGGTCGCGCGGGTGCGCACGTGACACGTGAACTCGCGCTTCCCGGCATCAATCCGCTTGACGCTGAGTCCCCACATCACCAGGATCTTCGTGCGGCCGGCAGTTGTAAAAAGGTCGGACACGGAATCGAGAACGAGATGATGCCTCTCGGCGACTACTTCGACGTAGTGCTGCACCATCAGCGCCCCGCCAATCACTTCCACATTGATTGACATGCGCCGGCCATCACGCGCCGTGGTAGAGCCCGCTGCGAAGTGGGCCGGCGAACACGCTTGGTACTCTTCATCCGGCAGACTGAAGCACCACACCGGAATATCTATCTTCTCGATCGGCGCATTGATAATGGCAGAAAAGCTCGAATCGACGATGACGCGGTCTTCCATCTGAATCTCCTGTGGTTGGGCATGTCCACAAGATACTCGCGCCGGAAAGGACGACAATCATACTAAGGTGAGCACCGGCGCATTGCAGGCGCTCACATTTGGAGTGCCGATACGATTCAGGCTGGACCGGCACATTCGAGTATACTACGCGAGCGCTCGATGACGCCGGCCCGTTGCGCCAAGGGTGAGTGAATTGAATCCCCGATTACGATGAAGGTTCCTCCGGCCCGCGCAATATCCCCTCTCCGACTGGTGTCGGGAAAGGGCGCGTTACTAGAAGGGGCGGCTGACGCCCTGCACCGTTCACAGATCGATGGTGTTGAGCGAAGAGCTCGGTCGTGAGCTATTCGGACTTCTCGGTGTTTTTGGCGCCAGTCCGCCCCACAGAGTCCCTCTGAGCGCGCTGCCACGGCCAGCAGCCTTCGATCTCGGTTTCAAGCGAGAAGCTCAGGAACGTCCGGATCGCAACGATACCCGCCAGCAGCCCGACGCTCTGCGGGGTAAGTGGCGCCGTGATGGTGGAGATGATATCCGCCGACGAGCAGTTCCAGCCCCAGCAGAATCCCTCGGCCAAGATTGGATCGATACCCCTCGTAGGCCTCGCGCCATCGCCTGACCCGCAGCCCGCCCAAGACAAAAAGCGCTGTGGCGATGAGCACGCCGCCAATGATGATGCCGACACCTGCGAGCTCAAGAAGCTTGGCGAGCTGGTCTACAAAGGCATGGGCGTGATCGCTCAACGTCAGTTCCTAGCGGCTCGCGCGGACGACAAAGATTTGTGGTCTCTGCAGCCGCGCATGTGGAAGACCGCGAAGGACACAAGCCACGAAACGGCGAAGAACTCCACATGCAGAAGCCAGTACGCCAAGTTCCCTGTTCGGGAGCTCTATCAGCCTCCAAAGCCATCCGGTAATCCGCTTTTGCCCATATCAACCAAGGTGCGGACAAGCAGCCCGGCAATGACCAACGTCGCCAAAGTGAGCAGCGCCAGGGCGATCATGTCCGTGATGACGCCGGGCCGGGCTGCAGCAAAGCGAAGAGCGGCAACGCTGCAGGCCGCGAGCGGAAAGCTCACCGACCACCAGGAGACGCGGAATGGACAGCACACTGGCAGATGACGCAATTTCCCAAGCAGAACGGCTAATAGGAACAGGGTCAACATGAAGAGCGCTTCAGCGAAAAGGTCCGTTCGCCCAGCCGTGACGGTGTAAGTCGAGTAACCCACCGCAAAGGGCGCTACAAGGATGAGCAATGACGGTTTGAGGGCAGCCGGCAGCGCCGGTCCAAACAGCAGCCCCGAGAAGATGAGAGTGAAAAGCGGCACGGCAAAGAACAAACCGATGGCGAGCGCCGCAACCATCAGCCCGTGAAGGAGCGGCAGCCCGAGAGCGGGCAGTGCAAGGGGTACATTCAGCACCCCGACGACGGGAATGATCCAAGCAGGCGTGGCATGCGCAATCTGCCGTCGGTCAGTCATCCAGCGGCTGACAATGAGCCAGGCGAAGCACGCCATACCGGCAGCACCGGCGATCCACACGACCTGCGCGAGGCGGTGCGCAAAGGGTTCCACCACGATCGGCAACTGGAGAAGGCTGATCAGGACCGTCCCAAAGAGATTGCCGGCGACGGGGTGGCGAAATTCTTCCCGGACCGCAGCAAAGGCCGTCACCAGCTTGATGGCATAGCCTGCCACCATCAGAACGAAGGCGACCACGGCCACGGCGGCGATTGCGAGCGCGATCCCTTCCGGGGCGCGGTAGCGCACGTGAGCCAGTCGCCAGGCTACGGACAAACCCGTCACGCCCATCACCGAACCGAATAGGCCGACCGGCAGGTATTCGAGCATTGGCCGTCCCGGCGCGAGGAGAACGAGTGACTCGCTCATGGCACCACCATGCAGTTCGGTCATGTCGTTTCTCCCAAGCGCTAGTTAGATTTCTGCGTAAGCTACGCCGGTGAGATTCCCCTGGCACGCGAGGAAGTTGCGCTCGTTCTTTCCGTCGAGATCGGCGGAGTAGACCGAACCGGCAAAATCGGTGACGAACATCCGGTTGCCCGGCACATCGAGGGAGATACCAATTCCCTCCATTAGGTGCGTGATCAAGATCTCCGGGTCAGCCTTCTTATCAATTGCCGTGCGATTGACGGTGTTACCGCGCGGAGGATCGCCGCGGTCGGTCCAGTAGAGGACACGGTTCGCCAGATCGAGCTCGAGATCGATCGGTTCCGGTAGCTGATCGAACAGCACTTCGATGTCGGAGCGGTTCGCCGGGCTCGCGCCCTTGGGAATTTCAATGTTGGCGCGGAAGATACGACCCTGGCCGGCGTTGTTCGGGCCCTTCTGCGTCCAGTAGATCTTCTGAAGCTTCGGATCGATGGTGATGCCCACGCACCACCGGGTCTGATCGCGCTGATCTCTGTCGCCACGGCCAGTCTCGACCAGTGTCTCGACTTGCGAGCCGTCGAGATTCGCGCGCATCACGCGCATGCCCTCGCGATCGCACCAATAGAGCTTGCCATTGTGCTTATCGAGGTGGATCTGCTTGGGCGAGTGGGTACTGCCTCGTGGGACGATCACGCTCCGATTCCCGCCGTCGAGATCGGCGCGCTCGATCGAGCCATCGTCGAGCTCAGGCACGCCCATGTTGGTCCAATAGATATGGCCAGCCTCCGCATCGACGACGATGCCGTCCGGGACATGGCAACCGGTAACAATGGTCTTGCGGTCCGATCCGTCCGGATTCATTGAGTGGATGCGATCGCCACTCATTTCTAGAAAAAATAGCCGGCCGGAACGGACGACTCCCTCTGCGGCGAATAGACGCGCCCTTGCGAGTCCGATGCCGCTGCTGCCACCGGTGACCGGGGCCGCTTTGTCCAGAAGCTTCATTGCCATCTCCTCTGCGATGTGGATTCACCCGGATTGGGGCGCTCAAAGCCGCGCGTCCGTCGATTCAGTGCGACAATCAGTCGGGCTGCTCATGCGTGTCATCGCCGTCCGCCCGCCCGAGCGCAGGGAGGTACCGACCGAAGTTCAATTCGAAGTCGCCCGGAACGCCGTAACCGGCGCGGATCTTGGCGCCGCGCGCCTGCGCACTGGGCAAGGCCAGCAATGGGAAGATCAAATCGTTGCTCGACTGAAGCTCGGCAGCCGTCGGCGTCCCGAACCGATTGATCTGGGCCTTCGCCGCGGCTAGTGTCTCACGATCGAACGAGGCCAGACGCCGGGCGAGCGCATCGACGAACAAGTCAAGGTGGTCATCGTCCAGTGTGCGATTCACCCAGCCGTAACGCTCGGCGATATCAGCATCGAAATCGTCGCTGCTGAGCACGATCTCAAGTGCCCGCGAGCGGCCGACCAAGCGCGGGAGCCATTCCAGCGCACCGCCGCCCGGGACCAAGCCGGTGCCGACCTCGGGTTGGCCGAAGAGGGCGCTTTGCCGGCTAGCAAAGCGCATGTCGCAGGCCAGAACGAACTCATTGCCGATGCCTCGCGTGCGGCCGCGAATCTTCGCGATGCTGACGACGGGCGCGGACGAGAGGCGCAGCACAAAGTCGCGCCAAAGTCCGAGCACCTCTGGGCGCTCAACTGCTTTGAATACGTCGAGATGGGCAATAAAAAACTCGGGATTCGCCGACTGGAATACCACGACCTTCACGGACGGGTCCGCCTCGATCTCGGTCATTAGCGCTCCCAATTCGACGATCGTTGTCGGAACAAACAGGTTGATCGGCGGGTTGCTGAAGGTGACTGTCCACCGGCCCGGATGGGTGCGGTCGGTGTTGAACTGCGAAGGGTCTCTCTTCTCGGGCGGTACATTGATAACTGCTGAGAATCTCGAATCGACCATGACACGCTCTTCCATCTGAATCTCCTGTGGTTGGGCCTGTCCACAAGATACTCGCGCCAAAACGCACGACAATCATACTAAGGTGAGTACTGCCGGCTTGCCTCCCATGCGACTACCGCGCCGCCTCCAGCACCAACGTGATTAGAAGGTCCATGCGCGACCCACACCATCGTGCGATCGAACCAGGTCCCAGCGTCTGCTGAGATCGATTGCGTGTTTTGGTGACTGGAGATCGCAAAGATGAATTCAAGATGTCTTAAGACCGCGGGTATCGCCATTGTTATTGGCAAATTCATCTTCGGATGTGCGCCGGAGAAGAGATTCGAGACTCCAGAGGGCGCACGGATCACGACAGATGTGAGGGGGTTTCTGGCGCCGTATCCGGATCCCGGGCCGTTCAATTCGATCCAAGTGATCACCATTGAGCACGTGGTGCATCTGTCGGACTTGGTCAGCGGCGGACTTGGAGATGCGGAAACCGAGGAGATCGCGCGCCAAGCGCCTCAAGGTACGAGTCGTGAGCTACGTCGCAGTTAAGCAATAAACGACCCGGACGCAGCGCTCGCAGCAACGGAAGTGGGCCCGCGGCACCCAGGAAACCAAGTCGGATAACCAGGCTTTTTCTTCGAATGACAAAACCCATCGACCATATCGACCGAAAAAGAAAGTTACTCGACGCCGCAGCTATCGAGCCGGCGTTGCTGACTATAGCCCTGGCGATTCTCCTATTCGTAATCCCGCGTGAAGTCGTGGCCGACTCCACAGGATCCGACTCGCTCTTTCTTGACGGTCATTTCGCGGTGGTCGCGGGTATGACCTATCAATATGACGGATCCAAAGGCACTACGCTGGGAGTTGCAACTTGGAGCTATCGTGTCTGGAGCATCGATGTCATTGACGGCAGATGCTAGCTCTACCGATCTGCAGCTTTAGTGGTGCCAACAGGCGTGGCGCGGCTGCGGCGCGAGCTGCCGAGGATACTCGAAGACGCAGAGAATGGCTTGCCCGTGCTCGCGCGCGAGGTGCTCGCTGGATTGCTCGCTACCGCAGTTCGAGCCCGGGTCCAAGGTGACGACTCAAAAGCTTCGGGACATCGTCCACTCCGAGGACCGACCGTTGTTCGACGCAGTGATCGAGCACGCCATCGCAGGCAACGATGTCGACTACGGGTTTCGAATAGTGACCTGCGGAGGCGTCGTAAAGCATCTGCACGTCGTCGGACGTCTCAGCGAACATATCGACGGCCGACCCATATTCATGGGCGCCGTTCAGGATGTGACGGCGAGCAGGCTCGCGGAGGAGGCTTTGAAGGCACGAGAGGCAGATCTTCGGCAGGCCCTCGATCACCTTCGCGAGGCTCAGCGATTAAGCAAGACGGGCAGTTTCACCTCTGACTTAGCGAGAGACGAGCACTTCTGGTCCAATGGGTTCTATCGCATTTGCGAGTTCGAGCCCGGATCCAAGATTACTGAGCTCGGGCCACATGGCATCCGGGTCAATTCGGCGAACCCCTCGATCACGCGCACGCCGTTGACAACAAAGAATATCGAGGCTGGCACCGATGGGGCCGCCACACATCCATTCGCGCCCCTCGGGTCCATCCCGCTGGGTAGGCTCGCAGAACCCGAAGAAATGGCCCAGTTCGTCCTCTTCCTGCTTTCAGACCGGATCGGTTCCACTGGTTCAACCAAGTCCTCCCAGGCCGCTATGCTCACCTTCGTATGATTGTTATCTCTGGTCACGTGAGTATCTTCTAGACCATCGCGAGCGATTAGCAATCCGCCGATCAAACATGACAGGAGCCCCAAAAGCCCACTCATAACGACCGATCACCGTAAAATCGGCGTAGGTGCAGGAGTCCAAATCATCCCGGAGAATCACATCTTGTCTCCAATGTCACGCCGCAGTTTCCTAGTGACTTCAGCCACCGCGGGAATCGGCTTTGCCTCTCTCGGCGATACGTGCTTTGCAGCTTCAACGACCCGAGGAGGAACGAACATGGGTGTCACGACCGAACCGACCGCCGGCCAGGCGATCCGGCCATTCACATACAAAGCCACCGACGCGGAGCTCAAGGACCTGCGTACGCGCATCGCCGCCACGCGCTGGCCCGACAAGGAGACCGTTAGCGATCGGACTCAGGGCGCACAGCTGGCAAAGGTTCAGAGGTTCGTCGACTACTGGGCCACTGACTATGACTGGCGCAAGCTCGAGGCCAAGTTGAATGCGTTCCCCCAGTTCATCACGGAAATCGACGGGCTCGATATCCACTTTGTCCATGTGCGCTCGCCGCATGCGAATGCGCTGCCGCTGATCATGACCCACGGCTGGCCGGGCTCGTTCCTCGAGTTCGTGAAGCTGATCGGGCCGCTAAGCGATCCGGAGTCCCATGGAGCTCGCGCGGCGGACGCGTTCGATCTCGTCGTGCCCTCAATGCCCGGTTTCGGCTTCTCAGCCAAACCGCAGGCGACAGGCTGGAATCCCGAACGCATCGCCGGCGCTTGGGTTGAGCTGATGAGGCGACTGGGCTATCGGCGCTACGTCTCCCAGGGTGGCGACTGGGGTGCGCTCGTCACGGACGTGATGGGCCGCCGAGCGCCGGAAGGTCTCTTGGGTATCCACGTCACGACGTTGCTCGGCGCGATCGAACGACCAGCAACCCCGAACATGCAAACGACGGTGCCCCCCGAGGTCGCGAAGACGCTCAAGAACGGCGAACCGGCACCGACGGGCCTCTCGGTCGAGGAAGCGATCGCCTATGAAGGAGCTAGGAACTTTGCCACACACGGGTCGGGCTTTCGGGCGATCCAGGGCACGCGCCCGGAAACGATCGGCTACTCGCTCGCGGACTCGCCGGTCGGTTTGGCGGCTTGGTTTTACGAGAAATTCGCGGAATGGACCGACACCGACGGCGAACCTGAGCGCGCGCTCACGAAGGATGAGATGCTCGACGACATCACGCTTTACTGGCTCACGAACACAGCGGCGTCCTCGGCCCGCATCTACTGGGAGAACAACAACGCCCACAAGACCACGGCCGGCGAATTCTCGATTCCGGCGGCCGTCAGTAGGTTCCCACGGGAGATAATCCCCCTACCGCGCAGCTGGGCGGAGCGCGCCTACCCCAACCTCGTGTACTTCAACGAACTCAAGAAGGGCGGTCACTTCGCCGCCTGGGAACAACCGGAACTCTTTGCGGGCGAGATGCGAGCGGCGTTCAGGTCGCTGCGCTGACCGGTGCCGCCCCCATTGTCAGAGCGATCGCGCCACCAAACGGCAATAAGAAGTTCAAGCGCGTGAGCAACGCCGTAGTAACGCCAACCATTCGTCTCGAACCGGCCCCCTTACTTCGCTGCGGAGTAGTCCACACGATCCGCGACGCGACCCAACCTCGCCGCGAAGACACCTAGGATGGCGCTACCTATCGGCAGAAAATACGGTGTGAGCACACCAACTGCACCACCTGAGTAGCGGCTTCAATGTGAACCGGCGTTGCAGATTGACCATGGATCGGCGTCCAAGCGAGACCAGCTCATCGCCGCGTAAGCTTGCGATCTATCCTGGGAATTTCATTGCAGCCCGGGTCACAATTCGGCGTCGATCTAGCCCGAATCCTGGTCAACCTTCGACGCCGATTCACACATTGTCGGCACCTCACGAGTTTTGCACCGGTTTCGAGGCCAAGTTGCAGAATTCGTAGGGCCTTATGGAAGTGGGTTACTGGCCAAGTCCGATTCCACCGATGTGATTGCATCGAAAGCCCGCCGCACCACATCGATCGTTGCACCCGCCATCGATGCCTCGATTTGTGCCCTGTTCGATCTCGTCATTTCCTTGACGTACTCAGGCACAAAGGCGCTCTCGAGGGATGCCGCGAGGCTCCGTTTGAAGTCATCTGCATCCGGCGTTGGGATGTTGCCGCCCTCTCGGGTGAGAAAGCCCCGCAAGCTCGCAAGAACTTCCTTCGACAGGTTACAACACAGCGTGAGCACGTCCTCTTGGGGCGGATCAAACGTAATCACATCGCCACGATCGTCGATGCGGCGCAAGGGGCCGACGATGAAATTCTTAGTTCCCTGTGAGCCGTTAATCAGCCGTGAGCCATCGTGGGTGATGGCATTTCTGGAATAGCGAAGAAAGGAGCCGTATGTTGGCGAGAGCTCCCTCCACGTTAGATTTGACCCCGTCGCAGTCTGACTGGCGTCCTTTAACGATTGGATCGTGTTAAGGTACGCGCTAAAAAAGTAGTTTAGCTTGTCGATCTCCAAATTGATCGGATAGTCCTGCCCAATGTGCTTCTGCTCGATAATGCGTGAAGTGGCAATGATCTGGGTTAGGAAAAACCCGTGCTCGCGAATCTTTCCTTCTAAGCTCACGCCGACGGCGATCCGATGATCTCTCATCGAGGGTTCCTTTTAGCCGATACCGGTTCCGGCAGCCTCGCCAATGATTTCACGGAATAGATCCTGCCAGGTGCCCGCTTCCTGCCGATTCAGAGCATCTTTAATCAATGCCATGTCCGTCGCGAGCACGCGGGCGTATATCTGTCCGTCCTTCTCCTGGGCTTTCTGATACACGCGCAAGCACAATTCCGCTTGATCCCCCTTGGCATGTCCCAGCCGGCCGAGTCGCTTATATTGTTCGGCGTTCATCCTGATCATGAACGGGCGAGCGCTCTGCGGCGGGCCAAACGGCACCACCCTCGCGGTCGTTCCCTTGAAATTGAGGTCCAGGTCGCCGTTGGCATCTGTCTGGACCACCGTTTGTAAATGGGCGACCGCATGCATGGTTCGATGTACGTAGGTTGACGGCACACCCATCGACAACGTGCCGTCGAACATCTCCCTCGGAAACTGGTGAACCATAGCCTTCCACAGGAGACGCCCTAGGATATCGACGATCTGCTCGTGTGGTTGCGGCGAGCTGTCCTCGATTTCCTTCAATGTGGAGCCGTGCATCAGGGTGTTTCGGGTCTTATCCAACCGATCAATCGTGCTGTCGTCACAGTCCTTATCGACTGCTTTGAGAAGCGCTCGGATTGCCTGCTTTGCGTACGGCCGGTGAGTCGGGTGCGTCTGGCAGATCTCGCAGTAGAGTGGCGACCGGCACTTCGGACACCGATCGGGAACTTTTTCCGTGGACTTCTGGAATTCCGCCACAATCTCGAGGGCAAACCAGAAATAGGTAAACTGGTCATCCGGTACCTGCGCATTGATACCTAGTCGATACCATCGCATGGCACGGCGGATCGCGGGCGGTATATCGAACTCCGACAGTCGTTCGATACTGCGCACGATGTTCTCATCGAGGAACGGCTGCGGGTCCTCGTACTCGATCGCTTCGCTCCACATCAGCACGGACCTCATGGTCGTGCCCGCCGTGGCCTCGACGATCTGCCGTATCCGGTGCCGCTGAAACCGCGAACCCGTTGTGAACGACAACATGTTCATGCAGTTTGCCAGGTGAGCATCTGCAATCTCCCGAGCCTCAGTAAGACTCGAAGCCTCAAAGTATAGATGCAGGGAGAGGAGAAATGGGGTTGCGTAAACGGCTCGGGGAATGTTTTTGATGCGCGCCCGATACAGACCCTTCGGATGATTGATCCTCAATATGAGATCGTCAGTGATGAGCGAGCACTCGGTCTTGACTTCATAGTTGGCGACCAATTCCATGGCAAACTCCTGCACACCGCCTATAGGTATATCTAAGGCATCAACCGAACGCGATGACCGGCGCGTTGCAATAGGGCCAACAACCCTTTTTTCCCGGGCAGATGAATGGCGCCGGCGGCGATAAGAGTTCGTTTGCTTGAGGAAGTTGCGTCAACGATCCGGGGGAGCCACCTTTCGTTCCTCGTGGCGACCATCAGCATTGCGATCTGAGGCATCCGGTGGAACGGCGTTCGAGCGACCACCGTCTCGAGCTTCTCCAGGTCACGGCTAAGCCAGGCCTGATGCAGATCCAAAAAGTTGCGCGGGGCGTTCGCCCGTAAGCGACAGTGCTTCGTGGAGCGTCGCGACAGGAACTGCATCCGCGAGCCCGGCGAACTCGGCCATGGTTTCGAGATACGCGACCGACTTGTCGTCTTGTCGTGCCCGTTCCGTAAGCTGCCCCTCAACACCCGCCGCCACCGAGAACCGCGACAACGGCAGCGAGGGGATCGCCATCCACGGCTTCAACGAACTTATTTCTGTCAGCGGTCGGTCCGTCGGCCACGCTGCCACGAGTTTGTTCCAAAGATCTGCGGGCAGGTATGCCTCGAGAGAATCACCGTCCTGCAACACGACGTGTGGCCTTGCGTGCGATACGTCATGCTCAAATATGATCGTCTCTGCCCACTGATAGGCGCTCCATACCCAATCGGGGAGATTTGGCTCAGTCGCAGGCAGAAAATGCACGGATCCAGCAACTCGAACGGTCGCGCCCTCGATTTCGTAATACATCAAGCCATTTTACGCCGCTCCAGGCGGTCTCGCCGTGCAATTAATTTCAAACTTCAAATCCGTGAAACTTGCCGCGTGCGATTGGAGGGGGTACCGTATTTTTCTTGAGCAAACGGACCCACTCCCATGTCCACTCCCGATGATCTAGCCAAGAAACTTGCAGCAGAGGCAGTGACACTCGCCCAAGCGACCGACCTTAAACTGCGTAGTCCCGCCCTTGAAGCAATGAAAGCTCTCGATGGCACTTACGCGGAAGCGCTCAGGACAATGCAGGCGCCGTCGGTCACACGAGAATTCGAGGAAATGCAGCGAACCCTCGATCATGCAGCAGCGGCGACGGTCGCCCGAGTGGCTGACTTCAAACTGAGTAGCCCAGTCCCCGAAGCAATGAAGGCTCTCGATCGCAATTCTGCAGCGACGGCCTTCAAGACCGCACAGGCTTTATCGATTTCAAGCGAAATCGAGGACATGCAGCGCAAGTTCCAATCGATCATGCCATCGAGTCTGATGGAGACCATGCGCGACTTGGAAAGCCCGCTGATGGCTGCGGCCAAAGCACAGAAATTGTGGCCGCCACCGCATCTGTTGGCCTCGATCCACCGCCCCGTCACCGAATTTCAAGAAATCCTCACAAAGGTCCAATCGTCGCTCCGCAGCGATCTCTTTAAGACGTTCTCTGCCATCGAGCCGCTAGGTGATGACTTCGTCAAGCGTATGTCGACGATTCAGTCATCGATCGGGCGTGACTTCTCGTCCCGCTTCCTCGAAGCCAGCAAGGGACTTACGGATATCTGGCAGAGCTCGTCCATCAAGCTCGCGCAATCGTTGGCCGAGAGCGATCGGCTGTCTGCCGAGCGCATGAATAAAGCGTTACGAGAACTGAGCGCTGTTGCCGAGCTTCGCGCGGATCCCGCGCAGCTTGCGGGCGTAGGCGTCATTGGAGAATCCGCCGATATCATTGAAGCATGGGGTTCAGTATCTGCAAGCGCCTCTGACGAAAATACTCAGTCCGCATTGATTACATGGTGGAAAAAGCAGCCTTTCGAGGTGCAGGCCTTTCTTTTGGTGTTGTTTTGGATCCTGCAGACGGGCGCCGCGGCGCTCATCGGAGAAGGAATCAAGGCGTGGATGCAAGCCGGTGACCACCAAGAACGCCAAATTGTTTACGACCAAGTCACGCAAAGCTTCGGTGCGGATGCCGCGCGGCGCCTGCGATGCATCCGAGCTTCTACACTCAAAGTCCGAAGTGATCCAAACACGACTGGAAAGGTCATCGATTCGTTAGCTCACGGCACTGCCGTAGAAGTCATCGAGTCCCAGGGCAGCTGGTCGTTGATTCGCTATCGCGTACCACACACCTCGGAATTCCGCGAAGGGTGGGCGGCCTCGGGCTACCTGTCCCTGGAAATCTGCTAAGCCCATAGCACATTTCACTCATCCTGACACCGCTCGGATAGTTGGCCCACCGCCGAGGGACAGAGGGTGGCGTAGTTTTCTAGTTGGGCGGGGCGATTGGCGGTTAGGGTGAAAAGCGCTTGCCAGCGACTTGTTCTACATTCCACAGTCGTATTATCGATGCGCGAGGCTCATGACCCTGACGAATGCAATGAGAGGTGAGCATGTCAAGTGCACCTGCTAAGAGACCAATCACTCGGCTGCAAGGCATCCTGGCGGCAGGCGGTTTGCTCGGTGTCCTCGTGATTTTTGCATTGTTCGCCTGGGCTGCAGAACACTTCATCACGGGTGCGGTTTGTATCGCCTACTCGCATACTTGGAACTGGCGCTACGATTGGAAAGGCGACGCGGAAATTGTGGGGGCTGTGGGTGGTATCTTCGTGGGGGCGAGCGCCAGCCTTATTGCGTTGGGCTACTTCGTGAAAGTCAAGGTTCTAGAGCTACAGCTTGATCGGGTCGAGCTCCTCTTGGAAGCACTTTGGAATGTGGCACTCGTCATCGGGTTAATCATCGGCGGGTGGTACGTGGCGTCTCATGACCGTGCCATCGCTTGCTCGACTTCCATGAGTTCCGAATCCCAGCATACTAAGGTGGCGAATTAGATGTCATTCTCACGCGTGTGCGAGCTCGATTTTCAGCGGTTTTTCCTTGGTTTTGATGGACTCCTATTTTTGGCGAGTTTTGTTGGACGCCGCTGAACGTCGGTGGTGCTGGGGGTGGGGATTTTCGCGTGGAGTTCTAGGCGAAGTCTTTGCGCCGGATTGAAAGCTGATTGGGAGCTTCGATTCCCATCTTGACGCGACGGCCGCTTCCACCCAGTAACGTGATGAGAATGGGGCCATCGGCGAACAGTTCCGCGAGGGTCATGCTCCCGTACATGCCGTCCGTAAGCTCAATTACGATCGACTCATCGGTGCGGCGACTCAATACCAGCATGGGTCAGGCCTTGGGATGCAGCGTCTCTGCTAGAACAGCAGTCCTTGCCCTGGTTATCGTCGGGGAATGGATTAACTTTAGCGAATTATGCTCAAGGTGACACCGTCACCCGGCCCCCGAAGCCAAGGGGCGTTTCGCCTAAAAGGACAGTGTTTTATGGGAGTCTCGCTTGTTTTCCAGGCTCTTGGGACGTGAGCGAACGCCGGTAGTCGACAGCGTACGTGAGTATTTCCACCCTTATCCATTGACGGCGCGACGGGTGTCGCTGACGAACGCTGGCCGAGGTGAGAGTTTAGATGTCCGTCTCGCGCGGGCCAGGCCAGCTTAGGTTTTGCACGGTTTCATCGTCGTTTTTACTTGGAGTCTACAATGTTGGCGGATGGCTCAGACGGCAGCGGACGTCGGTGGCGCTCAGGGCGGTGAGCTCAAAGATCCTGATTCCATAGATCGCAGTGCGCTCTCTAGTCTCATGTCGTTGCGCTGTCCGTCAGGGGTCGATGGCGAAATCGTGACGCGCGTAGTGGTATTGCCATTTCACCCTTTCACTGTCAATCCACAAGAATATAGTTCGCTCAGCTACATCTAGCTGAACAGCAAAGGAAGTGCTTTATGCTCGTTCTGACCCGCCGGGTAGGCGAAACGATCACCATCGGTTCAAATATTACGGTAACCATTCTCAAAATGGACGGCCCGCAGATTCGTATTAGAATCGATGCGCCAAAAGGTATCGACATTCATCGGGATGGACTTTGCCGAAGGCCTCGGCAATATGAGGCGGCTGGCTGGAAGAAATAAGGCCGGCCCCGCCAGCATGCGCCCGAGCAAGCCCCCGCGATTGTTAAGCGTCAGGGAGAAATCGCGCGGTCTTCCACAGGGAAATTGCCTGGGCCCCAAGCACGAAATCAGGTGGCCCCCATTTCAGGAAGTAGAGTGGCCCCCTCCAGAGGAAATCAGTGGTCTTCAAACGAGGAAATTCTGCACCCTCCGGGCATCGATCACCTGACTCGGCATCTGAGGTGCGAGATTAGGTTGTATTTAGGCGCGGACATCAACGAATGTATCCGGTGGTTTCCGGACATTGATTAGGGACATCCGCGGACGTTGGTGAGGGTGCTGAGTTTCCTGCGAATCAACATCCACGCACGTCCGGATTGGGCGCGAGAACGTCAGAACCCCTTTCGCGGAGGCCGGCTTCGCCACCACGAAGTCGCTGAGTCCGCGCAAGCTAAATGATGGAAATCCCGGCAGCTTTGATCGAGATATGCGATGTACGCCCTCACAGATCATGAGACAAGTTGGAGGAACCCGATTCGTAGGATATTGATAATCCTGGCCGAGCGGCGCTCAGTTCTGGAATTCAGATCCTACTATTTGAGGCGCACGGTCTTCTCGTGCAAATGATGGTCGTGGCGATTGGCGCATTGCGGCCCTTCTCAAGGCGATTGCGGTCTTTCGTCTGTGGAATCCAACGCAACAGGGGTCCGCAGCCGGCCCACGACTTGACGGTTGCCATGTTGAAATATTCGCCGAAGCGGAGGCTGGTTGCGAAACTGAGTCGAATGTTATCGAGAAGTTTGCCGCGCGACAAAGTTAAAGAATTCTAATAAATTTCAACAAATTGCATCAATTTCGCATTGACAAATTGAAGTATAATTGGTTATATTTTTGTCGCATGGCGCTTTAACTTCACAGCGCCGGACGGTACGTTGTTGAATAGGCAAACGGACCAGTCGTTACTTGAACAGATGCGGCTCGATGAGCTCGAGATCGCATATCGCAAGTCCCTGTTTCTCTTTGAGGAGCAAGACGTCCAGGCGCTGATCAGGTGTCGGCCGGCGATCGAAGAGTCTATTGACTCGTTGGTAGATCAGTTTTATGAACTGCAAACCAGCGTCCCAGAAATTTCCCTGCTCATCGGCGACTCCGACACGTTAGCCCGCTTGCAGCATGCACAAAGGGAATACATCGTCGACCTGTTCAGCGGCAATTATGACCTTGAATACGTCAACAATCGTCTGCGCATCGGATTGGTGCACAAGCGCATCGGGGTCGAGCCCAAACTCTATTTGTCGGCTATCCACACGCTAACGCAA
The DNA here is from genome assembly GCA_052145175.1 of Binataceae bacterium (SeqCode). Taxonomy (GTDB): domain Bacteria; phylum Desulfobacterota; class Binatia; order Binatales; family Binataceae; genus JAJPHI01. Next base: position 17,374 of record JBKQPD010000190.1, read on the forward strand.
TTACTGCGTGCCACGATTCGTAAAGCCGGCCTGACGCCTGCGGACTGCAATAGCGCGCTCACGGCTTTGGACAAATTGATTTCCATTGATGTTACGTTTGCCGTCGAGACATATATCAGAAGTCTCATGTCCGAAATCGAGCTGTCAAAAGTGAAGGCGGAAGAATATGGACGTTCGATGGAATTGGAGGTCAAGAAGCGCACGCGGGAGCTAGAGGTGCTGTCGCGCGTTGATCCGCTCACCGGGCTGCTCAACGTTCGGTATATGGAGCAGATCATGACGCGGATTTTGCGAAGGGCGCAGCGGCGCTCAGAGCCCGTGACAGCCGTTTACTTCGACATCAACGATTTCAAATCATTCAATGATACGCAAGGCCATCAGCGCGGCGACACGATCCTGCGAAGTCTGGGAACCGCAGTTAAGAGCATCGCGAGAGAAGAAGACTGCTGCTTTCGCTGTGGTGGCGACGAATTCTGCATAGTCATGTCCAACTGCCGGTTGGAGGACGCCGAGCAATTCTTCATCGCTCGGCTGAGTCAGAAGTTTAAGGAAAGTGAAGACAGCGTGTCGTTGTCCTTTGGCGTCGCGCAGACTGGTCCGTCGAAATATGTGGGCGCACGCGCGCTGATCCAAGAGGCCGATAGTAGAATGTTTGCGGCGAAGAAGAAGCTGAAGGAAAAGATACGGCTCGTGCGTAACTGACCAACGATGTGGCTGTGCTCTGTTCAGCGTCGCTACGACATTAAATTTGGCCCGTTAAGCGTGCCTGGCGTTTTGCATCACCCGATGCCAGGCGTCAGGATTTCTTTCTTGTGCTGATGCTACGGAACCACCAAGTCGTCGCAGTGGCATTAAATATCAAGCCAAATGATAGAGCTGGAATCAGCTCGAGAAAGCGCACAACTCGGTCGTGAGTGCTCATTCGATTATGCCGCGAGTGCTAACGTTGCGCAGGATCTTTGCAAGCGGACCGGTGCGCTGCTCGTGCCGAAGGGCTATCGAGTCTCCGAGAGACTCGTGGCCAGACTGGCAAATTTCAACCAGGGTCTCGTGCCGACGGTAATCCGAATGCGCCAAACAGTGACCTGACGCCGCACTCCGTAATCCCGGGCGCGGGGAGTTAGGGCTGCGAGATCAAGTGTCATTTACGCGCGGAAGGCAACGAATGTGTCCGGTAGTTTCCGGACGTGGAACTAAGCGGTATGTCTGGGTTCAATGGACATCTCCGGCCGTCGGTGGTGCTCGGAGTGGGGAGTTTGCGGCGGATCACTCTCAAGTCCACGCACGTCCGGATTGGCGCGCGAGAGCGCCAAAACTCTTGAATTGCGATCTGAGCATGAACACGTTTTTTTGATGGGCTTGGGATCAAGCTCTTCGATGGACTTCCCGCTATTCCAGCTTGCAGTAGAGCGAGTGGGAACGGAAGACACGGGAAAGGGTTTCCTCTGCGATGCGAGAATCACCGGGGCTATGCTCTATGGATCAAAGGGCTGCGCCGCGGGACAGCCGTCCATGGGACGGGTCACGACCCACTCCCGACGGCGGTGACCGGCGGCTTTCCGGCAGTCAAATGCGGTGCAACACTGCTGTGTCAGGTATGCATTGCTTAGCAAGGCGCAGCGGAGGTTTGCACCAACGCTGCAAGAGTCCATTTATCTAAAGTCCAATTACCTCCCCTAGTAAGGGCGCTGTATAAGGCTCTAGTCGGAGTCGAACCGAGCAAGTGGTGACTCTGAAATTGCGGTCTTGCCCCCGCCTCAAGCGGCTCGCTGCTATCCGACCGCATGACGCCAATTCTTGGACGCGTCATGGAGCAAACGGCTGTCTGAGAAATAGTCAGACTGAGCAACTCATTCACCGAGGAGATCCGGGTATGTATTTCACAGATGACTCTCTACTTCCCGAGAACCAAGACCCGTTGATCATCACGGCTGCGCCCTATGGGCCGGTGTGGATGCCGGCCGATTACCCCGAGGACATCCCCGTCAGCTGGGAGGCCCAGGCCCAGAAGGCGGTGGATTGCTACAACGCCGGGGCCACCGTGCTGCACATCCATGTGCGCGATCCCAAAACCGGCCACATATCGAAGAACTTCAAGGAATACGGCGATCTGATCGGGCGTCTGCGCGAAGCGGTACCGAAGATGGTCCTGCAAGTTGGCGGATCGATTTCATTCGCGCCGGAAGGCAACGAGAAGGCGAAGTGGCAATCTTATGACACCCGCCACATGTTGGCCGAGATCGATCCGAAGCCCGACCAGGTTACGGTCGCCATCGGCACATCCCTGTATGACATGACGCCGCTGACCACAATGGACGACGTTCAGGGGACTCACCTCGCGAATCCCGAGCAGATATGGGCGTTTTCACAAATGGTGGCCGATGCCGCCCCGGACTTTTACGTCGAACACCTCAAGCGCCTAGGCGCTTGAGGTGTTCGACGTAAAAGTCCGGGGCGGCATCGGCCACCATTTGTGAAAACGCCC
>JBKQPD010000191.1:0-5557 GCA_052145175.1 Binataceae bacterium (SeqCode)
TCACCAGCGCCGCGTTGAATTGTCCCATTACAGATGCAATCAGGATTCCGACCAGCAGAAAAAACAGCTCGACATTCCGTTCGATCACTCCTACGAAAACGGGGCCAAACAGAACCAGCAGGGCGACCAGTGTCGCGAGGGTCAGTCTCAGCATCCTGGGGGCCTGCCAGGCTGTCGAAGGAAGGCGGGTTTCATCTCGATAAGGCGCGCCACGCGCTGCAAGGTATCTCGCCGACAAGACTATCTTATCTCCAGGATTCACGCCGACTCTTTTGAAAGCACAGAGCAGTCATGAACATATACGCTGGTTGGCCTTGATCTTACCCCGGCGGGAGGCTCTTATTCGAAAATACGATTCGCTTGACAGAAACGAAGAAATAGCGAAACTATGGCCGCATGAAGGCCGCGCAAGAGCTGCTGCTCGAGCCCATCGAGGCGGCCCATACCCGGATGCGCGATGTCGAGTTCGTCGACATGCCCGTCAAGCAGATCCTCAACCGGTGCAGCAATCCGCGGATGCCCTTTCGGTGGACGATCAACCCCTATCGCGGATGCGAGTTCGGCTGCGTCTACTGTTACGCGCGCTACACCCACGAGTTCCTCGAACTGCGCGACCCGATGGACTTCGAGCGGCGGATCTTCGTGAAGCGGCAGGCGGCCGAGGCGCTCGCGCGAAATCTGACGCGGACCATGCTGGGCGACGATCAGATTGCGCTCGGCACCGCGACCGACCCCTACCAGCCGGCCGAGCGCAAGTTCGGCCTCACCCGCTCGATGCTCGCGGTCTTCGCGCGGCTGGGCGGTCTCAACCTGTCGATCACGACCAAGTCGTCCCTGATCGTCCGTGACGTCGATTTATTGCGGGAGATTGGCCGGCGCTCGAAAATCAGCGTCAATTTCTCTCTGATTACGCTGAGCCGCCGGCTCCAGCGGATTCTCGAGCCGCGTGCGCCGCGGCCGTCGTTGCGGCTGCGGGCGCTCGCCGAGCTGAGCGCGGCGGGAATCCGCTGCAATGTCCTGATGATGCCGATGATTCCGGGAATCACGGACGACGCGACCGCGATCGAGCACGTGATCCGTGAGGCGCGCCGGGCGGGCGCGACGGGCGTGTGGTGGCGGGCGCTCTTCCTCAAGCCTGCGGCGGCGGCCCGTTTCCTGCCCTTTGTGCGTGCGAGTCTTCCGGAGCGGGCGGCGCGAATCGAGGAATATTACGCCCGCGCGACCTATCCGCCGCGCGTCTACGACGACTATCTGCGCACGATCTTCGACCGGCTGCGGCCGAAGTACGGGTTCGCGATCGAGCGCGAAGGCGCCACGACGGTCGCGATCGGGCATCCCGAGACCGCGGCCTCCACGATCCAAGGCCAATTCGGGTTTTGACGAATTTCGTCAGACCTATCGCCTAACCCTGTGCGGGGAGGGGAATCGGTTGATGAATTGTCACCCCTTCATTTTTCACTAGCGGAGCCGAAGGCGAAGCGAGCGAACGAGTCCGCGAGGCGCGTTCTACAGACCTAAGGGGCCGGGGTTAGGTCTCTTCGCGACTTGCGCAGTCGTCTGAGCAAACATCTGTTCCGACCCGGACTGGCACCTTGCCGCGGTCGTGCTTAACTTCCTATTCGAGTGGAGTCTTGGAGAATGTCTAAACGATTTACGAACGGAGAGAGCGGCGAGCCCTCGGCGGAGACCGGCGCGCAGGAAACGGCCGCGGCCGAGGCCACGAGCGGTTCGTCCACGGCAAGCGAGGAACTGGCGGCCGCGCTCGCGGAAAAGACCCGCGAAGTCGCCGAGCTGAACGACAAGTATCTGCGGACGCTGGCGGAATCGGAGAATATCCGCAAGCGGGTCCGCCAGCAGAGCGAAGAGACCGTCCGGTTCCAGCGCGAAAACCTGATCCGCGACCTTTTGCCGATCGTCGATAATCTCGAGCGCGCGGTACAGGCCGCCCAGGGCGCGACTGATAGCCGCGTGATCGTCGACGGCGTCGAGATGGTGCTGCGGTCGCTGCTGGACCTGCTCAAGAGCCACGGGGTCGTTCCGTTGAGCGTCGTGGGGCATCCGTTCGACCCGAGCCGGCATGAAGCGGTGGATCAGGTCGAATCGGCTGAACATCCGCCCAATACCGTCGTCAGCGAGTTCCATCGTGGCTACCTGATCGGCGACCGGATGTTGCGGACGGCCCGCGTGGCGGTGGCCAAGGGCGGCTCGGGCAACGCGTCCGACGACGGCAGCGGTGGCACGAAACCTTCAGAAAGTTGAAAACCGCCAAAAGGTGGTTATCGATATCATAAGAGGACCTGAAAGAGATGGCGAAAGTAATCGGAATTGACCTGGGGACGACCAATAGCTGCGTAGCGATTATGGAAGGCGGCGATCCGACCGTTATCGCCAATTCGGAAGGCGCGCGCACGACTCCCTCGGTGGTTGCGTTCACGGATTCCAATGAGCGGCTGGTGGGCCAGATTGCCAAGCGCCAGGCGATCACGAATCCGACCAATACGATTTTTGCGATCAAGCGGATGATGGGCCGCCGATTTGACGATCCCGAGGTGCAGAAGGCGATCAAAGTACTGCCCTACAAGGTCGTCAAGAATGACGACGGCGCGGCGTGGGTCGAAATCCGCGATAAACGCTACAGTGCGCCGGAAGTTTCGGCATTCATCCTGCAAAAGATGAAACAGACCGCCGAAGACTATCTCGGGGAGAAGATCACCGAGGCGGTTATCACGGTGCCGGCCTATTTCAACGACAGCCAACGGCAGGCGACCAAGGACGCCGGCCGGATCGCCGGGCTCAACGTGCTGCGAATTATCAACGAGCCGACCGCCGCGTCGCTCGCCTACGGACTCGACAAGAAGAAGGACGAGAAGATCGCGGTCTTCGACCTTGGCGGCGGCACCTTCGATATCTCGATTCTCGAACTGGGTGACGGGGTTTTCGAGGTCAAATCGACCAACGGGGACACCTTCCTCGGCGGTGAGGACTTCGACCAGCGCGTTATCGATTACCTGGCGGATGAGTTCCGCAAGGATCAAGGGATTGATCTGCGCAAGGATCGGATGGCGCTGCAGCGGCTCAAGGAGGCGGCGGAGAAGGCCAAGTGCGAACTCTCGACCGTGACCGAGACCGATATCAATCTACCCTTTGTTACGGCCGATCAATCCGGCCCGAAGCATCTTAATATCAAGCTCACGCGCGCCAAGCTCGAAGCACTGTGCAACGAGCTGCTCGAACGGCTTGACGCGCCTTGCGTGACCGCGTTGAAGGATGCCGGACTGCGCGCGAGCGATATCAATGAAGTCGTACTGGTGGGCGGCATGACCCGGATGCCGGCGGTGCAGGAGCGGGTCAAGAAGCTCTTCGGCCGCGAGGGCCACAAGGGAGTCAATCCCGACGAAGTGGTCGCGATCGGCGCCGCGATTCAGGCCGGCGTGTTGAAGGGTGAGGTCAAGGACGTTCTGCTGCTCGACGTGACCCCGCTCTCGCTCGGGATCGAAACCCTGGGCGGCGTCTTCACCAAGCTGATCGAGAAGAACACCACGATCCCGACGCGCAAGAGCCAGACCTTCTCGACCGCGCAGGATAATCAGCCGGCCGTCACGATCCGGGTCTTCCAGGGCGAGCGCGAGATGGCGGCCGATAACAAGATGCTCGGCCAGTTCGATCTGGTCGGGATTCCGCCGGCTCCGCGCGGGATGCCGCAAATCGAAGTCACCTTCGATATCGACGCTAACGGTATCGTCAATGTCCACGCCAAGGACATGGGTACCAACAAGGAACAGTCGATCCGGATTACCGCCTCCTCCGGCCTTAACGAGGAGGAGATCAAGCGGATGGTGGGTGAGGCCGCGCAGCACGCCGCCGAAGACCATCAGCGGCGCGAACTGGCGGAAGCCCGCAACAAGCTCGACAATCTGATCTACAGCACCGAGAAGATGGTCAAGGAGCACGGCGCCGCGCTTGACGACGCCTCCCGCAAGAGCGTCGAGGACGCGATCACAGCGGCGCGCGGCAAGCTCGAAGCCAAGGACCCGGCGGAGATTAACGGCGCCGCGGAAGCACTCTCGACCGCTTCCCATAAGCTCGCCGAAGCGATGTACAGCAAGAGCCGCCAAGGTGGAACGGCCGAAGCGCCTGGTGCCGGCGGCGCCGGCCACGATGGCGCAGGTTCCGAGGCCGGCAGCGGTGGCCAGGAAAAGAAGGAAGATGTGGTTGACGCCGACTTCAAGGAGGTCAAGTGACCTTGGCCGGCGCGATCGAACGAACGCCGGGACGGGCGTGGCGGCGGCGCACACGCCCGCTTACTTCAAGCGCGCCACTCGCATAAGATTGCTGCGCGATGCCCGCTGAGCGAAAACGCGACTATTACGAAGTCCTGGGAGTTGCCCGGGGCGCCGGGGACGAAGAGTTCAAGAAGGCCTACCGGCGCCTGGCGGTGCAATTCCATCCTGACCGCAATCCTGGGGACAAGCAGGCCGAGGAAAAATTCAAGGAGCTCAACGAGGCCTACCAGGTCCTGTCTGACTCGGAGAAGCGCGCGCAATATGATCGCTTCGGTCATGCCGCGTTCCAGGGACCACAGGGCGCAGGGGGCTTCGGTGGCTTCGACTTCAGCCAAGGCTTCGAGGAAGTCTTCTCCGATATCTTCGGCGACTTCTTTGGTACCGGCCGGGGCCGCTCGCGCTCGCGCAGCCGGCGCGGCGACGATCTGCGTTACGATCTCGACGTCGAATTCGAGGAAGCCGCGCGCGGCACCGAGAAGGTCGTCAAATTCCAGCGGCTGATGACCTGCGAAGGATGCAACGGCACGCGCGCACGCGGCGGCGCCGAGGGCGCGCGTACCTGTCCCAATTGCAAAGGCACCGGGCAGGTCCGCACGCAGCAGGGCTTCTTTTCGATCTCGACCACGTGCGGCCAGTGCCGCGGCGAAGGGATGGTTATCTCCGATCCTTGTCCCAAGTGCCAGGGGCAGGGCCGCGTCCGCAAGCCGGTCTCACTCTCGGTAAAGATTCCGCCGGGGGTCGACAACGGCTCGCGCCTCAAGTTGCGGAATGAAGGGGAAGCCGGCTTCGGTGGCGGTCCCGGCGGCGACCTGTACGTCGTTATCCACGTCAAGGAGCACGCCCTCTTTGTCCGGCAGGATAACGATGTCGTGATCGAGGTGCCGGTGAGTTTCCCGCAGGCGGCGCTCGGCACGGAGATCGAAGTGCCGACGCTCGAAGGCAAAATCAAGCTCAAGATTCCCGCCGGGACCCAATCGGGCAAGGTGTTGCGGCTCAAGGGCAAGGGCTTCGTTGATCTGCACGGCTACGGGAGCGGCGACCAGCTCGTGCGGATCTCGGTCGAAACGCCGCGGCGGCTCTCGGCGCACCAGCGTGAACTGCTCGAGGAGTTTGCGAAGGCGTCCGGCGAGGACGTCAATCATCCGCTCTCGAAGGGCTTCGTCGACAAGCTGAAAGAGATGTTCGGCTAGCGCCACATTTGTCCCACCGCTTAATCAAAGCCAATGCCGCATCTTTAAACACCTCTCCTTGTCCAGGGAGAGGTCATCAGGATG
>JBKQPD010000192.1:0-6544 GCA_052145175.1 Binataceae bacterium (SeqCode)
AAACCCGGCACGCCTGGTATGTGGCTCTGGAAGATGAAGGCCAACTCGGCCGGTCGCAAGCCAACAATTATCCGAAGGCCCAAGCACAGGCCCAAGGCGGCTATTTCAAGCTGCCGCTCCAGTTTCCGGGGCAATCTCTGGTTATCCGCAACAACGTCTTTTTTCCTCAATTTCAAGTCAGCTACGATCTACTCGACTTCGGCCGCACTCGCGCCGATGAGCGAAAGGCCCGCGAAGAGCTAATCGCAGCGAACTTCAACTTCAATCAGGCGATGCAGGATGTGGTCTTCAATGTAGAAAGATCCTTCTACGTTCTTGCCGCGGCGATTGCCGACGTGAGTGCAGCGGAAACTAACCTCAAGCTCGCGAATATCGCCCTGGCTTCCGTCGAGGAGCGTCATCAGGTCGGCCTCGCAACCAAGCCGCAAGTGCTGCTGGCAAAACAGGTCCAGGCACAAGCGGTCTACGACCTCGAGAGTGCAAATTCGCAGGTGCACGACGCCGAAGCGGGCCTCCGTCAATCTGTCGGCGTCTCCGCCGACACTGACCTCAACATTGACGCCGGTCAGTTGGATCGGCTGCCGAAGAATCTGAGTGACGATGTTGAGGCGCTCATTGCGGAGGCGATCAGGCGGCGACCGGAGCTTGCCGCCCAAATCGCTGCAGTGCGGGCCGGTGACGCCGCCGTCGCGCGCGCGAGGGCAGATTATTACCCCGAAGTCAGCTTTGGCGGTAACTATGGACAGGCAATTTGGAACTACACGGTCAACGGCGGACACACTCAGAACCTCAACCAGCCATTTTATGGCGCAGGGTTAACAATGCGATGGGATCTCTTCACTGGATTCGATCGCTACTACGCCGTGCAAAAGGCGACCGCGGAGAGGGGCGCGGCCCTTTCGGAGCTCAGGTCGGTTCAACTTAACGTGATCGCTGGAACCTGGACCGCCTATTATGATTTCCTCTCCGCGAAAAAGAAACGCGATGCCGCCCAGGCCTTGCTAGATTCGTCCGAAGAATCGTACGCAGCCAACTTCGAAAGCCATCGGTACGGCCTTGCGACGGTCACCGATCTCGTCACGGCCGAGCGGGATGTAATGTCGGCGCGGTACACGCTCATCCAGAGCAAGGCAGATCTTCTGATCGCATCCTCTAACCTGGTTCACGCCATCGGTGCAGCATCCAGCGGGTCGATACCATGAACCTCGATTGCAAACAGATCGCTCAGCTGCGGTGTGAGGCGAACTAACATGGCATCCTTTGGATTTCTACAGAAACGCGCCTGGTGGGTAAGGACCACCCTCATTGTCGCTGCCGGCGCAATTGCGTTTCTCGCTTGGGAGCTTTTCAAACCAAAGGGCCTGCCGGCAGGTTTCGCAGGCGGGAACGGCCGCATCGAAGCGACCGAGGTCGACGTTGACGCCAAAATTGCGGAACGTATCCGGACCGTCACGGTGGAGGAAGGCGATCTCGTCCGCCCCGGGCAGCTTCTGGTCCAAATGGACACCTACGTGCTTATGGCCCAGCGCAGGGAGGCGGAAGCCCAGCTTCAGAGCGCCCTTGCCAGCGTGGAGACCGCTCAGAGCAAGCTAGCGCAACGGCGCGCCGATAAGACCGCCGCAATCGCAGTTATAGCGCAGCGAAAAGCAGAACTTGATGCCGCTCAGAAGCTCTTCCTGCGAACTCAGGCGCTGGCCCCGAAGGACTTTGTCACGGTCCAGGCTCTGGATAACGCTCGCGCAGATTTTAAGAGCAAGGAGGCCGCGGTGAGCACGGCCGTGGCAGATGCCGCAGCCGCCGACGCCGCTGTCAGTTCGGCCACCTCCGAAATTCTTGATGCGCGGTCGAAGGTGGACGCCGCACGGGCAACCATCCAGCGCATCCAGGCGAATATCAACGACAGCGAGCTTCGTTCGACGGTGTACGGACGCGTGCAGTACCGCGTCGCGGAGCCGGGCGAAGTTCTCGGAGCGGGTGGGCGCGTGCTGAATCTGGTCAATCTCAGCGACGTGTATATGACCTTCTTCCTGCCCGACAAAGCGGCGGGCCAAGTAGCCGTTGGCGCCGAGGCGCGGATCGTGCTCGACGCCGTCCCCCAGTTCGTCATTCCGGCCAAAGTATCCTTTGTCGCCAACGTCGCTCAGTTCACTCCCAAAACGGTGGAGACCGCGGAAGAACGCCAAAAGCTCACGTTCCGGATCAAAGCCCAGATCGCGCCGGAATTACTCCTCCAGTACCTCAGCCAGGTCAAGACGGGCGTGCCAGGCATGGCTTATGTGCAACTCGATCCGCGCGCCAAGTGGCCCAGCGATCTGCAGACTCGGCTGCCGCCGCCACTCCGTCCTGAGCCATCGCACCCTTTATTTGAGAACCAAGCACAATGAGCAATGGTCAGCGGAATGTGCTGCCGGTCGCCCGGCTTCGCGATCTAAGCCTGCGTTATGGCAGAACGCTGGCACTGGATGGCATTACTCTGGACGTCCCGGCGGATTGCATGGTGGGTGTGATCGGTCCGGACGGCGTCGGCAAGTCGAGCCTGCTTTCGCTGCTGGCCGGCGCGCGCGCGATACAGACCGGGCAGATCATGGTGCTCGGTGGCGACATGGCCTCGGCGGAACATCGCCGGGCGGTGTGCCCCCGCATCGCATACATGCCGCAGGGCCTGGGCGGGAACCTCTACGCAACGCTGTCGGTGTTCGAGAATATCGACTTCTTTGGCCGCCTGTTCGGCCATTCGAAGGAGACGCGCGAACGACGTATTGCCCAGCTCCTGGAAAGTACAGGTTTGGCCCCGTTTGCGGAGCGGCCTGCCGGCAAGCTCTCCGGCGGGATGAAGCAGAAGCTTGGCTTGTGCTGCGCTCTGATCCACGACCCGGATTTTCTGATCCTCGATGAGCCGACCACCGGCGTTGATCCCCTTTCGCGGCGCCAATTCTGGGAACTGATCGCGCGCATCCGGGCGGAGCGGCCCGGCATGAGCGTCATGGTGGCTACCGCTTACATGGAAGAAGCCTCGCGGTTTGACTGGCTGATGGCAATGGACGCTGGTCACGTGCTCGCCACCGGTTCACTGCAAGAACTGCTTTCGCGCACCGGCACGACTTCGCTGGAGGCTGCATTTATTGAACTGCTACCCGAAGAAAAGCGGCGCGGCCATCGCGCAGTGGAGATTAAGCCGCGTCCGGTGACGGAAGGCGTCGTCGTCGCCATTGAAGCCAAGGACCTGACGATGCGGTTCGGCGACTTTACGGCCGTCGATCATGTCAGCTTCCATATCGAACGCGGCGAGATTTTCGGCTTTCTCGGCTCCAACGGCTGCGGCAAGACAACGACGATGAAGATGCTGACCGGGCTGCTCCCGCCGAGCGAGGGGCAAGCCAGGTTATTCGGTCAGCTGCTCGATCCAAACGACCTGAGTACCCGGCGGCGGGTCGGTTACATGTCGCAGGCCTTTTCGCTCTATACCGAATTGACCGTTCGCCAGAACCTCGAGCTTCACGCGCGCCTTTTCCAGGTCCCCGCTGAGATGATTCCAGCACGCGTTGCGGAGATGGTGCAGCGGTTCGATTTGGGGACGGTGATAGACGCCGCTCCGGCCGCTCTGCCGATGGGTCAACGTCAGCGCCTGTCGCTGGCAGTGGCGATGATTCATCATCCGGAGATGCTGATCCTGGACGAGCCCACGTCCGGAGTCGATCCCGTGGCGCGTGATGGCTTCTGGCAAGTCCTGCTCGAACTGTCGCGCCGCGACCAGGTCACGATCTTCGTATCGACGCATTTCATGAACGAGGCCGAGCGTTGTGATCGCATATCATTGATGAATGCGGGGCGGGTGCTGGTCAGCGATCCTCCCAGCGCAGTGGTTAAGAAACGCGGAGTAGCGACCCTGGAGGAAGCCTTTATTTCCTACCTGGAAGAAGCGAGTGCCGCAAGCGAGCAGAGCCGGCCCTCGTCCAAAGCTTCGGTATCAGCCGGCACTGCAAAGCCTGAAGCGGCCCCGCCCGAATCGGAAAAAGCGCAACCCCGTTACGGTTTCGATTTTCGGCGAATGTTCAGCTACGCGCGCCGCGAGTCGCTGGAACTGCGGCGCGACCCGATGCGTGCGGCGCTGGCGCTGGTCGGCAGTCTCCTCCTTATGCTCGTAATTGGGTATGGCATCAGCCTGGACGTGGAAAACCTGAGTTTCGCAGTGCTGGATCGCGATCAAACCACGGTTAGCAATAACTATGCGCTTCAATTCATCGGCTCGCCTCGGTATTTTATCGAGCACGCTCCGATTCGCGATTACGCCGATATGGAACGGCGTATGCGTTCCGGCGAGCTGACTCTCGCGATCGAGATTCCTCCGCATTTCGGGCGGGATCTGGAACGTGGCCGAACTGCCCAGATCGGCGCCTGGGTTGACGGGGCCAATCCCACCCGCGGCGAGACCGTCCGCAGCTATGTTCAGATGGTGCATGCGCAGTGGCTGAACGCGCAGGCAGCTCGTCGTTTGCACACGACTGGCGTTTCTTCCGAGAAGACACCAGGGGCGTTGTCCGAGAACTCTCTGGCCACGATCGAAATTCGCTATCGCTACAATCCGGACGTCAGGAGCGTGCCGGCTATGATACCAGCGGTAATCCCGCTGTTGCTGATGATGATCCCCGCGATGCTTGCCGCTCTCAGTGTGGTGCGCGAAAAAGAACTTGGCTCGATCGTCAATCTATACGTTACCCCGGTGACCCGGCTGGAGTTCTTTCTTGGCAAACAGCTGCCGTATGTGGCGGTCGCGATGCTGAATTTTGTGCTGCTGGTGATAATGGGAATCTGGATTTTCGGGGTGCCTCTGAAGGGTAGTTTCCTTGCCCTGGCCGCGGCGAGCCTGTTGTACGTGAACGCCTCCACCGCGTTTGGGCTTTTGATATCCAGCTTCACCCGCAGTCAGATCGCAGCAATCTTCGGGACCGCGATACTGACAATTGTTCCGGTCATGCAGTTCTGCGGGATGCTCGACCCGGTATCTTCCCTGGAAGGCCTGGGAAAGCTCGCCGGCGAAGCTTATCCCACTACTTATTACCTCATCATTTCGCGGGGAACTTTTTCAAAGGCACTGGGCTTTTGGGATCTGCGTTTGTTCTATATCCCGCTCCTTTTGATCTGGCCACTATTGACCGTAGGGAGCACACTGCTGTTGAAAAAGCAGGAGACTTAGCGATGCGCCTGGCGAACATCCTGAATCTCGGCATAAAAGAACTTCGCAGCCTCGCTCATGACATAGTCATGATAGTCCTGATTGTATACGCGTTTACCCTTTCAGTTTACGTCGTGGCCACCGGAATTCCGGAAACGCTCAGCAACGTCCCGATCGCGATCGTTGATGAGGATCAGTCGCAGCTTTCCGCGCGAATAATCGATGCTTTTTTCCCGCCCCAGTTTATGCCGCCCGCGCTTATCAGTCGGGGCGAAATGGATTCGAGAATGGACGCGGGCTCCGATACCTTTGCCGTGGACATCCCACCAGACTTCGAGCGCGATGTCATGGCGGGCCGAAACCCTCGGGTCCAGCTCAACGTCGATGCGACGCGTATGCATCAGGCGTTCAACGGAGGCGGGTACATTCAGAACATCATTAATGGCGAGGTAGACGCTTTCGTAAAGGGCTACCAGGCCGCCGGGGCGCAGCCAACTGGGGGACATCCGCTATATGGTCGAGGAATCGCCGCCGGTGCATTTACGGGACGTTCGACCGAGTCCAAAGATTGGCCGCAGAGCGGAGTCGAAGTGCCGGATCTTGCCCTCAATACCCGCTTCAATCCGAACCTGTTAAGGTCATGGTTTGGCGCTGTAACCGAAATCATCAACGAGGTTACCTTGCTGTCCATCATCCTTACCGGTGCTGCTCTGATCCGTGAGCGCGAGCACGGCACCGTAGAGCATCTGCTCGTAATGCCGGTCACCCCGTTCGAGATTATGGCCGCCAAAATCTGGTCGATGGCGCTGGTCGTGCTCGCGGCCTGCGCACTGTCTCTCATCTTTATAGTACAAATAGCAATGTCGATTCCGCTGCAGGGGTCAATCGCGCTTTTTCTGGCCGGCGCCGGGGTTGAACTTTTTGCCACTACGGCTCTGGGGATTTTTTTGGCGACCCTTGCTCGCTCGATGCCACAATTCGGCTTGATGACCATCCTGGTGGTGCTTCCTCTGTTGTTTTTGTCAGGAGGCTTCACTCCGTACGAAAGCATGCCCGAGGCCGTACAAATTGTGATGCTCGCCGCGCCGACGACTCACTTGGTCATGCTCGGACAAGCTATCCTGTTCCGTGGCGCAACATTCTCCTTAGTTTGGAAACAATTTGCCGCCCTCGCTGTGATTGGTTCTGTCTTCTTCGGTATCGCGCTGGTGCGTTTCCGTAGCACAATCACCTTCATGGCATAGGCATTTGCCAGAAGCTCGTAGGTTCACGGAGGAACAAAGTATGTCCACAGGGACTGAGCCACGGGGAGCGGCGGCGCGAAGCGGGATCGGAACGGGGAGGATAATGAGGCATGCGACAAATTATGGT
>JBKQPD010000193.1:0-27003 GCA_052145175.1 Binataceae bacterium (SeqCode)
GCGACGAAGAATCTCGATCCTGGCACTCTGCGCGAAACGAGATTCTTCGTCGCGCGGCGCTCCTCAGAATGACTTGAAGACTCCGCTCGGAACGACGTGGTAAGGCTTGTCCAAGGCCTCCCTGGCGGAGGGCGTCTGCGCGCCGAGCGAGCACGAGCCGCGGCCAAAATATGGTAGCCTGACGCAAACCTCACGATGGATACTCTCGGCAAGCTCAGTGGACGAACGCGTTTCACCGCGGTCTTCGGCCATCCAGTCGAGCATTCGCTCTCGCCCGCGATGCACAATGCGGCCTACGCGGCGCTCGGCCTGGATCGCGCGTACCTGGCCTTCCACGTCACTCCCGAGACGTTGCGCGCGGCGATCCACGGGGTGGCGGCTCTGGGCCTGCTCGGCGTCAATCTGACGGTGCCGCACAAGGAGCGGGCACTCCGCATGATGGCCCATCTGAGCGACGAGGCGCGCACCCTCGGCGCGATCAATTGCGTCGTGAACAGGAGCGGCGTCCTCTATGGCGACAACACTGACGCGCGCGGCCTGGAGGGCGACCTGCGCGAGAGCGGGCTCGAGCTCGAAGGCAAGCTTGCGGTGATCATCGGGGCGGGCGGCGCCGCCGCGGCGGCCGTGCTGGCGGCGATTCGGCTCGGCGCCGGCCGTATCGTGATCTGCAATCGCACCGTGGCGCGCGCCAATCGGCTGGCGCGCCGTTTCGCGGCCTACGTCGGCACCCGGGGCGGCGGCCGCGCACACGAGCTGATCGAGGCGCGCGGACTCGCGGCGCTCAGCCGGTCCGGCACGCTGGCGTCCGCGGCGCTGGTCGTCAACGCGACCTCGCTGGGGCTGAAGAGCGGTCCCTTCCCGCCGATCGAGTACGCCTCGACGCCGGCCCATTGCCTCTTTTACGATCTGATCTATGCGCGCGAGCTGACGCCCTTCCTCAAGCCGGCAGTGGCGCTCGGACGGCGCGCGATAGACGGGGCCGGGATGCTCGCGAATCAGGGCGCGCTCGCCTTCGAGCTCTTCAACCAGACCGCGCCGCCCCCCGGCCTGATGCGCGCAACTCTGATGTCCGCCCTCGGCCGTACTTAACGCCGCGCTATCTTGTGATTCTGCGAGTTTGTGAAGAGTTGGTTTTGGCGCAGGGAGATTGGACTTGGCGACAATTTTTTCGATAGTAGCGCTCGTAGCCGCGATCGCCACCGCCTGGTTCGTCTGGATTCAGGCAAATCTGTTGGGAACGCAAAATGAACTAAGCGCGGTGATTCAGCTCAACGCCGTTTGGAACTCTGAGTATATGCGGGCGCTACGGAGTCGCTGGGCCGAGGACGAAATACGCGATCGGTTAGGCGATAGCGACCGCGACCTTATCTCGCTCGAACCGCTGCTTGAGTTTCTCGAGGAATTTGCCGGCCTGCACAAGCGTAAGATACTTGGCGACGAGCTGATCTGGGACTCAACGATTGGCTGGCACGCCGTCCGGTATTACCTTTACAATCAGGAGAATGGAAATATCCCCCGGCTCAAGAACCAATGGGCCGATGCCACGCTTTATCAGAATCTCTCGCGTCTGTGGGACAGCTACCTCAAACCTGAAGCAAAACAACGCGGGATCGACGAGAATGAATTGGTAAAGCAAGTTCGTGAAACAAAACAGAAATTTCTCGATGCGGAACGCCACGCGGCCGGCCTTTCACAAAGTGCTGATTGAGCTCGGCCCGTCACAGATTGATGGGGTCGGCGTCCACGCGGTCGCCGGGTTAAGTCCAGATCAGCGGATCGCGGACGGTATCGCGGACTCAGACTTTCAAAAGTTAATTCCGTGGGCCGATCTCGGCAAGCTTGACGAGGCCGTCCGAGCAAAAGTTGACGCGTTTTGCATCGGGACGCCTGACGGTTTTATTCCGCCCGAAGATTTGGACTTCAACAAGTTGACTATCGAGTGGTACCTGAATCACTCGTGCGACGGCAACCTGGGATTTAACCAAAAGGGCGATTTTGTCGCACGCCGAAAAGTCGAAAAGGGCGAAGAGCTCACCTATGATTACGGCTTGGCCGAATCGAATCCGCGCTTTCGCATGAAGTGCAAGTGCGGCGCTCCTAACTGCCGCAAAATCATAACCGGGAACGATTGGCGCGATCCTGCATTCCGCGAGAAAAACCTGGAATACATGCTGCCGCGGCTCCGAGCTGCGGCTGATGTGGTCGCCACGCCGCCTGCCCGGCTCCGTCGAGTGGCGGGACCACGACGCTAGCTGGATTCAGACATCGCCGAGGCCGCGAAGCAGATGGGCGGCGCCCACCAGTACGACGGCGCCGATCGTGGCCATCGCGAGGAACGAGAACCCACCGTACACGCGTACCCCGAGTGCCGTGAACAGCCATTGACCGATGATCGCGCCGACCAGGCCGAGTACGATATCGGCCAACGCGCCATAGCCGCGGCCATGCATCAGCTTGCCGGCGAGCCAGCCGGCGATCAGTCCCACGAGTAATACCCGGATCATTGCCTTGACGCTCGCAATTCGCTCACCGGCGCAGGGTTGGCTGGTTCATGTTTTACGGCTGACAGCGCCATTGGAGCTGCGCCGTGATTTACTTCTTTTGTTCGATCGGCGCGCCGCAGCATTTCATCGTTCCGGCGCCGCCCTTGGTCACGATAACCTGACTTCCGCACTTGCCGCAGATGTAAACCTTGCCGAGCTGGTTTGCCATTATAGTCGAATCACTCCCGATTTTTTTGTCGTCCAAACCTTACTTAAGAATCTTGACGCAGCTCGCAGACTCGCCTGCTCGCTCCGTTCGCAAAGCCTCACTCCGCTAGTGTTTCACGCGCCCTTGAAAAGCGGCCGGCGCTTTTCGAGAAAGGCCTTCACGCCTTCCGCACGGTCGGCGCTGGTTTGTAGCAGAGCATACAGATCCTCTTCAAGCCTTATGCCCTGCTCGATCGTCATATCGTAACCCTTGCGCACCGCGTCCTTGACCATCCGCACCCCCAGTGTACCACGCGACGCCAGGGTCATGAGCAGTTCCCGGGTGACCCGCTCGAGTTCCGGCCGATCGCGCGCGAGGTAGGTCACAAGTCCGAGCCGCATCGCGTCCTGGCCGCTCAACGGCTCGCCGGTGAGGATCATCAGCAGGGCGTGGGTCGCGCCGATCAGCCTGGGCAGCCGCTGAGTGCCGCCGAAATGGGGCAGGGCGCCGCCCCGCAATTGCGTAAGCGCGGCACGCGCATCGATTACCGTCGCCCGCAGATCGAGCGCCAACGCCAGTTCGAGCCCTTCGTCGTAAGCGTCGCCGTTCAGGATGGCAACGGTCGGCTTCGAGATTAACGCGAGCGTCTCGACCAGGCGCGAATCGACGTCGGGGTCGAAGCCGGCGCAGAAATCCGCGCCCGCCCCGGTGATCGCGAAGGCCAGAATCGCTTCGTCGTCCTCGATCGTTGCTGCCAGTTCCATCAGGGCGTAACCCATCTGCTGGCTGATCCGGTTGTGCGCGCCCGGCCGGTCGAGGGTGGCGATCGCGCAGCCGTCTTCGAGCGTCAATTCGACCCCGCCATCGCGGGACGGTGACCGCACCTTGCGGGCGGGTCGCGACGCCGGCGTCACTTTCTTTGTTTTCTGAACCAATGCTGCGACGTGCCAAGGTCAGCTAAGACGTGGCTTTGCCCTTCTCTCGCTCGTGCAATTCCTTGCGCAGGATTTTGCCGAGCGCGTTCTTGGGCAGCGCGTCGATAAACTCGAGATGCTCCGGCCGTTTGAAGCTCGCCAGCCGCGTCCGGCAAAACTCCTGAACGTCCTTGGCGTCGGTCTGCTGGCCGGGCCGCAACACGATATACGCCTTGACGGTCTGGCCCCATTCGACCGAGGGCACGCCGATCACCGCCGCCTCGTCGACCGCCGGATGGGACATCAGCACGGTTTCGATTTCGGCCGGCGCGATATTCTCGCCGCCGCGGATAATCATGTCGTCCTTGCGTCCCGCGAAGAAGACGTAGCCGCCCTCGTCGACCCATCCGAGGTCGCCGGTGGCGCGCCAGCCGTCCGGCAGGGCGGACTCGTCGGTGCGTCCCGCATAGCCCTTCATAATCCGGGGCGTGCGGATAATGATTTCGCCGACCTCGCCGGCGCCGATGAGTTTGCCCTCGTCGTCGCGCACCTTGATCTCGACGTCGGGCAGCGGCTTGCCGATGGAATTAAGCCGCTTCATCTTGAGCTCGACTTCGGCCTGCGTCCCCTGCATCCGATGGTCGTCGGGGCCGAGGATGGTCAGCGACGAGGTGGTCTCGGTCTGGCCGTAGGCGTTGACGAAGCCGACCGTTGGCGGGAAGGCGGCGATCGCGCGCCGGATGGTCGCGATCGGCATCGCCGCGCCGCCGTAGGCGAGATTGGTCAGCGACGAGAAGTCGGTCTTGGCGAAGTTCGCATGGTCGAGCACCTGCTTCATCATCGTGGGGACGACGAAGGCGTGGGTGATCTTTTCCTTCTGTACCAGCTCGAGCCACAGCGCCGGATCGAACTGCGGCATCACGACCATTTTGCGGCCCGTCCACAGATTGGTCATCATCGCGGTGGTGCCGGCGATATGGTAGAAGGGCGCGCACACCAGAAAGGCCCCGCGCTCGGTGCCGTCCGCCATCTCGACGTTGGCCGTGACGTAGGCGGTAAAGTCGCGGAAACTCAGCATCACGCCCTTGGGCAGCGACGTTGTGCCGCTGGTGTACATCAGCACGGAGACGTCTTCGTCCTCGACCTCGGCCTCATTTTCGTCGGGTTCCGCTTTCGCGATCAGATCCTGGAGCCGGGGGGTTTTGCCGTCACCGGCGCCCATCGCGACGAGGCTGGTATCTTTAAACTTCCCGGCGATCTTGTTGACCAGGTCGGCATAACGATCGCCGACCAGCAGAACCCGGGCGTCGGCCGTGTTGATCATGTACTCGAGTTCGGCTTCCTTGGCGCGGTAGTTGAGGGGCAGGAAGGTCAACCCGGCTTTGGCCGCGGCATAGTAGGCGGCGACATAGAGATGCGAGTTGGTGTCGAGCGCCGCGATTACGTCGCGCGGCTTGAGGTCGAGACCCTTGAAGACGTTGCTCAGGCGCGCCACGAGCTCGTTGAGGGCCGCGTAGGTGAGTCGCTCGGAATCAAAGACGAGCACTTCCTGATCAGGGACGATCGAGCCCGGGATCGAGATGAAATTTATCGTATTCACAGCTTCAAGCTTACCTCCTGCGTAAGCAGCCCCATACTCCAGATTCGTGACGCGGCGCCGAAGCGCGGCCGCGCGGAGCCTCGCCCGCGCGATCCACGCCGCAATCGCGCACCGCTAGTGTCTAGCGCGTACGCGCGCCGAGGGCGAGACGTTGCGCGAGACGCGCTTCAAGTTCGAGACCCTGCGTCAGCGAGCAATTCAGCCCCTCCCAGACGGCGAGCCTGGCGATCGCAGTCGCGGCGTGCGAATTGCGGCTCATCATCCGCGCATAGCGGTGGGCGGTGCGGTCCAAACCTTTCCGCGGAACCACTTTGGCGACCAAACCTACAAACAAAGCCTGATGGGCGTCAATCCATCGGCCAGTAATACACATGTCGAGCGCCCATCCGGGCTTCATCCGGCGCGGTGCGGTCTGCGTTCCGGCGACTCCCGGGATCATCCCCAAACCGGTCTCGGGCAGGCAGAAGCGGCTATCGTCAGCCGCGATCACCACGTCGCATAGTAACGCCATCTCCATCCCGCCGCCCACCGTGAAGCCGTGCACTGCCGCGACGGTCGGGATGGCGAGACTTCTGAGACGGCCCCAGACGTCGCGGCGAAAACGAATCCAGCGGGCCGCGATCGGCGAGGGAGCCTGGCCGAACTCGCTCACGTCCCCGCCGGTCGAGAACGCACTGCCGGCGCCCCGCAGGACCATCGCACGGACTTCCGGATCGTCGTGAATCGCGGTCAAAGTCGCGAAAAAGGCGTCGCGCATCGCCACATTGTAGGCATTGAGCCGATCCGGCCGGTTGAGCGTAACCCAGGCGATCGCGCCACGGCGCTCGTAAAGGACGGCGGGCGCGCTGGCCGATCGTGCGCTGGTTAGCTGCTGGCTCATAGCGATCGAATTGGCGCGAACCACATGAAAAATCAAGTCTGCGGGGCGATCCCACGGGGCATATTTAGCGAATCAGGAATTATTCAGGGCGTATTGGCGGCGCCGCGGGTCATCGTGGGGCGCCCGCGTTCGTAAATCACCCGGCCACCGATAATCGTGACGTCGACCGTCAGCTTGAGTAGCGCCGCCGGAGCCAGAGTCGCCGGATTGGCCGGCAAGACGATCAGATCGGCGAGCCGCCCGGGCGCGATCACCCCCGCTTCCAACCGCGAAAGGTTCGCGGCTGACGCGGTGAAGAGCGCGCAGGCGGCGGCCGGGTCGAGCTTTTCCTCCAGCGCCAGTTCGTAGCCTTCGAGCGAAACGCGGGAGAGGGCGCTCGCGATCGCGACGAGCGGCTTCGCCGGCGTGACCGGCGCGTCGGTACCGGCGGCGAGTCGCACACCCGCCGCAGTGAGGCTTTGCGCACGATAAAGATAGGGAATCAGGCCGGGTTCGCCCGCGTACTTGACGCCGCGATAGTAAACGAAGCCCGGATTGGTCACGACCCAGGTTTCGAGCGCGGCCATCCGTTCGGGATAGTCCGGCGGGATCAGGCCGCCATGCTCGATCCGGCATTGCGTGCCGCCGAGCGCGCGGGCGCTGACCCGCTCGCGCGCCGCCGCGATCGCGGTGAGCGCCGCCTCGAGCTCCTCGATCTCCGTACAGTGGAAGGCGCAGTCGAGCTCCTGCGACAGCGCGTTGGCGACGGCCCGCGCCAGCCGCGGCATCTCCCAGCGCGCGACGTCCATGAACTTGACGCCCGCCAGACCGATCCCGGCACTTTGCGCGGCGCGGCGGAGCACGGTGACCCCGTCGATCGCGTGCGGACCGACCATCACGGCGACGCGCTGCAGGATCGCCCCGCTCGCCGCGAGCCGCGCAAAGGTCGCGACGTCGTCGACGCCGTTACGCACGGTGGCGTCGGTGAAGGCGGTGATACCCGCGGCGGCGAGGTCGCGGCTGTAGCTCCGCGCGCGCGCCTCGAGTTCCGCCTCGGTTACCCGGGGGAGCCGCATCCCCAGCCACTCCTCCATCCCGACCACCAGCCCGCTCAGCCGCCCGCTCGTGTCGCGCACGAGGAGCGCGCCAGCGGGCGGTCTGAAGTCCGGATGCTCAAGACCCAGCAGGCCGATCGCGCGCGAATTCAGCCACGAGCCATGCAGTGTCTGATGACGCAGGCGCAGGGGATTTTTGGGCGTCGACTCGTCCAGCTCCTCGCGGGTCGGGCCACGCCGCTCATGGAGCAGCGCCTCGTCGCAGCCGAACGCCCGCAGCCAGTTGCCCGGCGGCGTGCGGCCAGCCGCGATCCTTAGATCGGCCAGCAGGTCGGCGATCGTGCGGCAGCGCAAGACGCTTAGCCCCGACGCCACCGAAGCGCCCTCCATGAAATGGAGATGGCAATCGATAAAGCCGGGCGCGACCGTGCTCCCGGCGAGCCGAATCAGATGGGTACGTGGGCCGACCAGCGCCTTGAGGTCACCGAAACGGCCATGCGTTAAAATCCGCTCGCCGGCGAGGGCAACGGCGTCGCTGCCGGGATGTCCGGCGACGATACCCTCGTGCAGAACGAGGTCAGCCTTCTCGGCAGCCATCTTTATTTTTAACCGCGCGTCGCAGACTCCGCCGCCCCCCATGCTCGCTGACGCTCCGCTTCCAGATTGGCTGCGGCTCGACTAGAGGCGCGGAAATCAGTCAGACGAGGGCAGCGCCTTCGCTTCCTTGATTTTCATTTCGCTTTCACAGCATTCAAAAGAGCCCGTGCCGGCCTTGTTGCACAGCACCTCGGTTCCACACTTTTCACACATGTAACGCTTGCCCAATGCATTCGCCATCGGCGTGATCCTCCAAATTCAAAAAATCGAGCGTTTTTTAACGCTCCCTGCGCGCTCCGCTAGCGTTACTTATCAAATGTTGCCCGCCGCTTGAAGATCAACGAACGGCAACTCGGCAACGCGCGCGGTCATAATCGAATCCGTAGCGATCAATGTAACCACGGTCCCCTCGGCCCAGGCGCTATGATGCAAGATCGCGAGTCCAATCAGGCCATGAATCGGGGACTCCGCGACGCTGGTCAATAGCCCGACCGGCTTGTCCGCGAGCATGATCGACGCGCCGACCGCCGGTGCACGGTCGCCTTGGATCCTGAGTCCGCAGAGTCGCCGCTTGATCCCGCCGCGCGCGGTCGCCCGTTCAATCGTCTCCTGCCCGATATAGCATCCTTTGTTGAAAGATATCGCCGCTTCGCAGCGCACTTCGAGCGCCAGCGTCTTGTCATTGGTGTCGATCCCGACCCGCGCCAGCCCGTGCTCGATCCGCACGATTTCGCACGCCTCGATGCCGAGTTCAATCAGTCCCGCCGCCGCTAATTGCATCAAAATTGTGGCTACCGCGGGGCGCTCGACCAGGATCGTGAAAGCGGGATCACCGAGTCGCGGAAGATGAGCGATCAGTCTTGACGGCGTGTCCGATGGCCCGTCGGACGGTACGCAGCACCACGGCGCCAACGGCGCGGTCAGCAGGCCGGCCGCGCCCAGGCTCGCGGCGCTTGCGGGACCCTCACAATCGATTACGGCCAGCGCCTCCTGCTCCTCCATCTCGACGTCATCGGCGACCAGAAACTTCTCCAGATGCGCCCGCACATCCGGCCAGGCGTCGCGCTCGATTTCGAGCAGAAGAGCGTCGTCCAACGCGTAGACGTAAAAATCGCGAATGATATGCGCCCGCTCGGTCACGAACAGCGCCGGCGCGACCTGCTCGGGTCTCATCCCTTTGATATCCGCCGTGCACATCCCATGCAGGAACGAGACGCGGTCGTCGCCGCTGACCCGGATCAGTATCCGGTCGTCGAGACGGCAGTAGCCCGCACCCGACTTGATCGCCTGATATTCGCGCACGATCGCCGCGCGCGAGCGCGCCGCCCGGGGCGATACGGGCGAACTCGCGGTTGGTTCCGGGAGGGTACTCACCAGATGCATTCTACGACGGATCGGCTTTGACGTATACTTGGCGACGTGAGCCCCTCACTCGAGCACCGCGCGCGGACGGGGATGGTTGCGAGCCTTATCCTGGGCGCGCTCCTATGCCATGCGAGTATCGTCCGCGCCGACCCGCTGGCGGATAGTGCCGCGCACATGAGCGAGCAGTCGTTCGCCCTGCTGGCCACGCTCAATAGCGAAAGCGGCGGTGGCAACGCGAACCCGCTGCTCGGACCGATGGCGAGCTTCGCGAGCGATACGGAAATCCTCAAACGGGCGCTCGCCAGCGGCGACGCAACGGGGCAGGCGACCGCCGTCAACACGCTGGCGGCGGATTGCGCGGTGATTGACGACGGGCTCAAGGCGAATCCCAAGGCGCTCAAAACGGACGACTGGAAAACAATCCGGAGTGAACTCGATCAGATTGCGCGCGCGGTGGCCAAGTCGACGGCGGGCAAGATCGCCAGCGCTCCGCCGGCCCGCGCGACCACGGCTATTGTCAGTGCGACCGCCCCGAGCACCGCTCCTGTGGCACCCAGCGTCCCGCCGGTGAGTAGCGTGGCGAGCGCGGTCCCGCCGCTGCCGCCTGTCCTACCTCCGTCGAACCCGGCGGAGGGGGCGCCAGTGGTCAAGATCGAATCACGCACGATCAGCGGCGACGTCGTGCGGATCAAGGGTTATATTGAGGGGACGGCGCTCAAATCGGCCGGAATCTATCAAGACGGCCAGCCGCTCCGGACCTTCCAGGTCAGCAACGTTCCGGGTGAGCAGAAGATCGATCTGGATATCGGGATCGCGAGTCCGCCGCCCGGCACGATGCTCCGCGCAGTCGACGCCAACGGCCGTTTTGCCGAAGCCCCGGTTACCGAAAGTGTCGCGCCGCTCGCTTCGAATGGATCCAGCGGAGGCGGGGTCGAGGTGTTCCGCGACAACCCATCGCGCGGCGGCGCCGCGACCGACGCGGACGATCAGGGCACGGTCGCGGATATTCCGAGCCACGGCGCGCCCGCGCCGGCAGCACCGTCTGTGCCGTCACCTTCGCGGCGTCATACGCTGGGTGGCCAGCTCGCCAACGTCGCGATCACCGTACTCAGCGTCACCCAGACCGCGAGTACGCCGATCACTTACGAGGTCGTCGGGCAGATCGACGGCCAAGGTGTGACCCGCGCGGGAATCTACGTCGACGGCCGGATGGTCAAAACGCTCCCGGTCGAGGACGGCGACGACTTGACGAACTTCGACGAGCGCTTCGTCATGAGCGGCAACGCCGCGACGATTCGGGCGTACGGGGCAGGGAATCAGTTCGTCGAAAACCCGGTCGACCTCGGCAACGGTCTCGCCTCGATTCAACCGCTGCCGCCGCCCGGGCCGTTCGCCTACGCGGTTCGTCCTTCGGCGCCGGGAATCGGCGTGTTAATCACCTCGGTCAACCAGGGCGCCGGTAATATATACACCGTTGCGGGGACGATTTCGGGACCCAATATTGCTTCGGCGGGGCTGTATCAAAACGGGGTGCTGGCGCAGGCGATCAAGGTCAGCGGCGGAATCGGCGGGACACTGGGCGGGGCGCTTGGCGGAGGCGGCGGGCTCGGCAGTATGCTTGGCAATCTGATCCCGGGGACCTCGCAAAGCACTAATTTCAATCTTCGTTTCAATCCCAGTGCCGGCTATGCGTCGATCCGGGCCTACGATCGGACAGGCAACTATACCGAGCAGCCGATCATGGCCGGCGGCGCGGTTAACCCGTACGGCGGGGTGAACCCTTATGGCGGCGTGAATCCGTACGGCGGGATCAACCCGTATGGCGCGAATCGCGCGGTGAATCCCTACGGGCCCGAAACTTACGGCGGCTCAACCAACCCGTATATCATCGGCGCTCCGGGGAGCCCGTCCTCGCGCCCGCTCTGGTGACGCGCGGTTTAACTCTGTCATTCCCGCGCGTGGCTGCCGCCCGAGGAATCTAGAAGTATCTGAGGCACGAAGAGGCGCACTGGAATTCGGATCCGGGATTCCCTTCAAGGGACTCAGGGCAGGCTCTCGCGCGCCAGACGAATCTTGACGCAGCTCGCGGACTCGCCTGCTCGCTTCGCCTGCTCGCTTCGCCTGCGGCTCCGCTAGTGTCAGACGCGCAGGAATGACTAAATTAAAGTTAGTGAACGTAAGAAGAAGTGGATCGAACCGATCCAACCTAGCTCGTCACACCCACCTTGCGGGCGGAGTCATCGGCGCGATAGCTTTAGTGGTACAATCGGATTTCCTAAGAGTGAACGATAGATGTTAATTCAGGCAACGCAACTGCGGCCCGGGATGATTCTCGAATACAACAAGGCGCTATGGCGCGTCATGACGATCAATCATATCACGCCCGGTAACTGGCGCGGGATGGTGCAGACCAAGCTCCGCAATATCCGGACGGGCAGTCAGACCGAAAACCGCTTCCGCTCGGAAGATCGCGTCGAGCGCATTATCCTCGACCAGATGGAGATGGAATTCCTCTACCGCGAGGGCGACGATTTTCATTTCATGAATACGCAAACCTACGACCAGATCACGCTGCCGGCCGAGATGGTCGAGGATGTCGAAGGATTCCTGACGCCGAACCTCAAAGTCGAAGTCGAATTCTACGAGAGCACGCCGCTCAACGTCACCCTGCCCAAGACGGTGACGCTCAAGGTGGTCGAGACCGAGCCCGGGAATCGCACCGCGGCGGTCAACAATACCCTGAAGCCGGCCAAGACCGACACCGGGCTCGTGATCCAGGTGCCCCACTTCGTCAACGAGGGCGACGAAATCACAATCAACACCGAGAGCCGGGAGTACGTCTCGCGCACGAAGTAACGCCGGGTAACCGACGCACTAGCGACTTTGTCATTCTGAACGGAGTCTGCGAAGTGAAGAATCCCGGGATTCTTCGCTACGCTCAGAATGACAGATGATGCTCGCGCCCGGCTTCCTACGATCGAACCATCAATGGAACCACGCCGGCCCAACGCCATAGCCCGGCGCGATGCGCGTCCGGACCCGCGTCGCGAAGAAAAACGGAGCACACCGCGCCCCGATGCACGCCGGGACGAGAAGCAAGGTGGGCCGCGCCCTTGGCTCCGTCGCGCTCCGCGTCCCGTCCCGCGCCCGGAGGGTCCCGCGATCCGGCTTGGGCCGGGGACCTACCTGGTCCACACGCAGCCGGGTCTCGAAGGGATCGCCTACGCCGAGGTGGAGGCACGATCCGCCGGCGCGGAGCGCTCCTCCACCCCAGGCCGCCATGGCGTCGGGGTCCGCGAGCTTGGCCGCCGCGTCGTGCCGGGTCGTGCCGGGATGTGCCTCTTCACCGCGCCCAGCCCTGATCCGTTGCGCCTGATGCGCACCGCCGAGGAGTTGTTCGCGGTGGTCGGGTACCGCACCGGACTGGCGCTTGAGCGGACCGCGCTCGAGCGAATCCGCGGGGTCGCGCGCGACGCCGCCTACGTCGAAGCGGCGCTGGCCGCCCGCCTGCGCGTCTTGCCGGGGAGCCGCAGCGGTGCGCGGCTCAAGTTCCGGGTGATCACCCGGATGACGGGTGATCACGAGTTTCGGCGCGCTGAATTCCAGCGCGCGCTCGAGCGCGGGATCAGCGAGCGGACCGATCATAGCTGGCGGCTGGTGGACGGCGAGGCGGACGTCGAGTTCTGGGCGACGCTGCTGGACGACGAGCTGATTCTCGCGCTCCGTCTCAGCGACGAGAGTATGCGTCAGCGTGACTACAAGGTCGCGCATATTCCGGGTTCGCTGCGCGAGTCGGTGGCGGCGGCGCTCGGGCTACTTTCGCGCCCACAGCCGGACGACGTGGTGCTCGACCCGTTTTGCGGAGCGGGTACCGTGCTGATCGAGCGGGCCCATCTGGGGCGCTACCAGATGTTGCTTGGCGGCGACACCGATCGCGACGCGCTCGCCGCCGCCCGCACCAATATCGGACCACGCTACAAGCCGATTGAACTGCACCCGTGGGACGCGGCCGCGATCCCGCTGACCGACGGCAGCGTCAGCCGCATCGTCACCAACTTGCCGTGGGGCTTGAAGCATGGCTCGCACGCCGAGAACCGGCGGCTCTATCCCCGGCTGCTGCGGGAGTTCGCGCGGCTCCTCCGACCAGACGGGGTCGCGGTGATGCTCACCGGCGAGACCCGTCTGATGAGCGACATTCTGCGCAACTCTCCGCTGCGCGCGGAGCAGACGGTGCGTGTCTCGATCCTGGGCGCCCGCGCTTCGATTTACGTCTGTGGTAAGCGCTAGCGAAGGTACTGTCCAAAGGAGCAATCTTGACTCTGCGCTCCGAAGCGACCATTATATAATAACAAGCGTCCTCGTGTGCCGAACCGACACCGTAGGGTGTGCTTGCTTGGAATATCTCCAAGCTAGGCCACGGGGACGAATTTTTTTACCGAAATTCCCAGACATTCTCGATCTGACGATACATCATACGGCGCCAACGCGCGTCGCGCTTCCGGTTTCTACCGGGATACGAGCGCGCGATAGCTCCGGCCGCCATGTCCGCGAGCTGGATAAGGTTGTCGCTGCGTGAATTGGCAAATTTGAGTTTCCGGATCGTTCCTGCCGTCAACTGTTTCCGCAGATAAGCGTGGAGAGCGTCCCTGAACTTCCGGTCTCCGCTCCCATCGATTTTAACGCTTGAACCTTTAATTGCGGTTTCGTTGTGCTTCATGAGATTTTGCAGAAAAAAGTTGTAAAAGTTCTTCGGCTCGGAGCGCAAATGCGCGCTGTAAATCCGCGACTTTTCCACCACCAGAGCGCGAACCTTGAATTGATGATCAGACAGCAAGCCGAAGAATTGCGTTCTGATGTCGTCCGAGCATTTGCTGAACTTGAACTCCGGTTTCACGCGCAGATGCTCGCGGACTCGCGCGACCGTCGCGCTTGCCTTTTCGGCCTCTTGCTCTTGATCGAAGATCACCATCGCGATCACGAAACAAGGCGTCGAACCGGCCTTAAATCCCGAACACCCACTCTCATCGATACAAACGAGCAAAGTGCTTAAGCCGATGGCTCTCGTGCGGGATCAGGCTTCGCTTTCGATCACAAAGCTGACGCTCGTATGCACGACGCGGACGGTATCGCCGTCACGGCTGAAGCGGGAGGGCGTGCCATCCTCGAGCGCCGTCGCGACCATCGTGCGTAGTTGTGCCGCGTTGGCCGGGGGGGTGGGGCCGAAGCGCAGCCAATCGTCAAATGTGAGGCGTGAATCACGCGCGATCTTCATCGCAACCCGGAAGCCGTGCGCGGCAAAGAGCTGCTCGAATTCCGTGATCGTGAGGGCGCGGCCGTGGGTCGGATCGCAGAGCCGCTCCATCTGATTGTGCAACGCGGCCTGCGCCGGATCGTCGGGCGCGGTCATGTCGGCAATCATCATCCATCCGCCCGGCGCGACCACCCGCGCCATCTCGGCGAACACCCGCTCCGGATTGACGAAGTGATGGAACGAGAAGCGGCAAATCGCGCCGGTGAAGGCTCCATCCGCAAAGGCCAGCCGTTCGACTTCGCTGAGCGTGAACCCGGCGTTGCCGAGCTTGCGCTTGACGGCCTCGACCCGCGCGCGGCGCAGCGGCTCCGCGACGACGTCAATACCTATTACGCTCGCGCTGTGCGGGGCAAACGCCAAGGTCGCGGAACCGGCGCCACAGGCGACGTCCAGCACGCGGTCGCGCCGGGTCACACCGGAGGCCGAAATCATGAAGCCGAGGAACTTATCGTGGGCCGGCAACGGCGCCATCTGGTAGGCGCTGGGACGCCGCGGGAATTGCCGCTGCGCCACCGACCAGGCGTCATCGCCCACGCTCTTCTGTCCCGCGTCCATGCTTAACTAACCTGCCATTTGAGAAGGTTTTCACGGCCCGCGCTCTCGCGCTACTGAAGATTTCTGACGCAGCTCGCGGACTCTCGACTTTGGCCGCGCCTCGCGGACTCGGCCGCCCCCTGCGCGCTCCGCTAGCGTTTGCGGATAACGTAGCTCGCGCCGGTATGGCTGAAAAACATCGTATCGTTAACGCGGCGCACATCCAGCCCGCACTTGTCCTCGGCGATCGACGCGGCCATCAGATCGCGGATAAGGGCGGCCTGCGCGGGTGGCGGAGCCCCGTGGGCGATCCATTCCTCGATACTATAGGAGGACTTGACGGTCTGTTTGTAGGTCAGGTCGAAGCCCTGCTCGGCGAACATCCGTTCAAACTCGGTCGCCGGGATCGCTCGCGCGTGGGAGGGATCGCAGAGACGTTCCACCTGATTATGGTAGGCGGCTTTGACCGGGTCTTCCGCCGCCACCATATCGACGATTACCAGCTTGCCGCCAGGCCGCACCACCCGGCGCATCTCGGCGAGCACGTTGGCTGGCCGGGGAAAATGATGGAAGGCGAAGCGGCAGACAGCAATATCAAAGCTGTTTTCCGGAAAGGCCATACGCTCGACGTCGCCGAGCACGAAGGTAGCGTTGCGCAGGCTGCGGTGGGCGGCCTCGTTGGTGGCCCGTTCGACGAAGCGATCGGTGGCGTCGACGCCGACGACGCGATCACAATGGGGCGCGAAGGCCATCGCGACGAATCCCGGCCCGCTCGCGACGTCGAGCACATGGTCGGCTTTGCCGACGCCCGAAATCGAGACGATAAAGCTGAGGAACTCCGGATCAGTGACCACCGGCATCGCGGAGTAAGCCTCCGCCTGACGCCGAAATTGCGCCTGAACGGCCTCGAGATGAGTATCAGCGGAAGTCGCACTATCTAGCCTTGGCATGCCTATGACTGCTTCCTTTACGATAATCTTACAAATAATACCTCTTTGTGTTGCAAATGAACAGCGGTTCATCAGGCGAAGAATTAACGAATCGATGAAACCGCATGTCAGCGCCCCGACCGGGAGATGGGGTTACGCGCTCAGACGATCGCGGACGGCGTCGACGTCGTGACTCATGATCAGCAGGTCGCGTGGACGGCCGTTGCGATCCACCACCCAATCCTGCAAAAGGGCTTCGACCTGAAAGCCGAGCCGCTCGAAAGCGGCGCGCGCCCGGGTCTGATCCGGCGTCATCAGAGCCGCCATTTTCTTGATTCCACGATCGTGACCGATGTGAAACATCTCTTCGGCGAGACGACGGCCAAGCCCGGCGCCGCGATATTTGGGACCGAGCAGCACGCGAATCTCGCCGACCCGGCGGGTCCAGCGGGTCTGATCATGATGCAGGCTGGCGTAGCCGACAATCACGCCGCCGATTTCAGCGATAATCGTGGTGGTGACGCCTTTGTCGAGGTTGTTCACCCATTCGTCCAGCACGGCCCTCTCGGTGATATCGGTGCTCAGAAACAGCAAATCGTCGGGTGGCAACGATTGCGCAAAGGTCAGAATCGCGGGTTTGTCGCTCGCCGTCATCGCGCGCAGAGTCACCCGCTGCCCATTGGCCAGCTTGAGCTCTTTCGGATAATTCTCCGGCGGCTCGTCCCGACTACGTTGATCTTTACTGCCTTTGGCCATCGGACGCCCTCATCAACCGCGGACGCAAACGTGAAGCCTGCGCACCGTACAATTTTCGCGCGAAGATAGCAAACCATCGCACACGAGTGCATGACGTTGGAGACGCCTGACGTAGCGTGAGTGCATTGACGGCGCGGGACGAACCAGCGATCCTTGCGGACGGGCCGAGGCGACGTGGCGGCGGTCAGCCGAGGAACCACCGGCCAGCGCGCGATGAACGGGACGGTTTGGCGGAGGAATCCAAGGATGACTCGAAGCGCGATTCGCGGACTGAACTTCACCGGCGCGATCTTGACGGCGGCGGTGATACTCGGTGCAAGCGGCTTCGCGGCGGCTGCGGACCCGGCGCCGGTCGCCCAGGTGCGGACGACGATCACCGAAGCGTCGCCGGTCTTCGCCAATCGCCAGTTGCCGCCCGCGGCACATGACCGCCAGCTCCGCGCGATCGCGGAAAAGCACTTCGACTTCGCGTATATGGCCAAGTCCGCACTCGGCACACACTGGAAAAAGCTTTCGGCGGCGCAGCGTAAGGAGTTCGTCCCGGCCTTCGAGGATTACGTGCTCGCCACCTATCTGACGACGCTTCAGCAGAACACGGTCGAAGCGGCGTCGAGCGGACTCACGGACAAGGTCACTTACGATGATCCGGGGACGGCGGCGGTTCACGGCGACGTCCATCTGCAGATGGTGCAGGATCCGCTTCACGTCGATTACATGCTGTACAAGACGCCGAAAGGCTGGCGGCTGTTCGATATCGTGGTCGATAACGTCAGCACGCTGGGCAACTATCGTGAGCAGTTCAACAAGATTATCAACAACGACGGCTTCGACAAGCTGCTCGCAGGGCTGAAGACCAAGCATCTGCCGGCCACGCACTGAAATCAGCGATCTCTGATCAGTCCCGCAGCTTGGCGGCGAGATTGAAGAATTCCTGCAGCGTCTGATTGACCCGGTAGAACTTGTCCTCGCGCAACTGGTCGCTCGATTCGAGCCATAATTCTTCGCCGACCAGCGCGAGCGAGCTCAGCGTGCCGCGCAAGTCAGGGCGTCCGTTACGGACAATCTCATCGAGCATTCGCGTCCAGACCTTACGGCGGGCGCAGATTACGAAGTCAGGATCGAACGTGGTCAAGTCGGTGAGCGCCGCCGCGCGCACCAGCGCGTAGCCCTCGAATTCGAGCCCGATCGTACGCTCGACCCGTTCGCCGTCGTCATCGAGCACGCGAATCGCGAAGTGGACCTCGGCATAGCCGAGCCGGCGAAACGACTCGCCCTCGGCTTCCATCAGGCGGCCGAGGGCGAGAAACCATGCGGGATCGGGAAACGACGCCATCACGCGCCGAAGATTTTCGCGAAGTCGGTCGGGAGCAGGCAGCGCGGACGCCGGTTCAGACCGGCCGAGTCGCAGCGCTGGAGATACTCGTTGACGATCCGGCGCCAAAGCTGGCCCTGCAGCTCCATCCCCTTGTCGAAATGCTCGACCCCACCGCCCATCAGTATCGCCATCGGCTCGACCAGTTCGGGCACACTGAAGGTCTGCAACAGAATCATCTCGGCATCGTCAAGCTGGTCGTGGATCTCGCCCGCCAACTCGGGCCGCGATTTGAGCTGCTCGCGCAGATGCACCGTGCCATAGCCGACGTGACGCGATTCATCCTGCATGCAGCGGCGGAAGATCTCCTGCTCGACCCGGTTCTGCGCGATATATTCGCCCTGCCGGAACATCGTCAGTACGAAACCCTCGCCCAGCAGATGCAGCCGCGCGGTCTGGACGGAGAAGCTCGGTGAATCGAAAATCCGCTTGAGCGAAAGCTCGCTCAGCGTCGTCGCCGTCCCGAGTCCACCGCCGTTGGCCAGCGCGCGCTTGCGGAAGACGTCGGTGTGGCGCGCCTCGTCCATCGCCTGCGTGGCGAGGAAGAGCTTCACTTCCAGGAAGTCCTGGTTGATCCGGCTCATCCAGCGGGTCGGCGCGTCGGCCGCGATAAACTCGACCTCGGTGAAAAAGGTGCACAACTGGCACATCGCATGTTCGAGGTCGTCGGGCAGCGGCCGCAGTTCGTCCCACGGGATATCGCGCGCCGAGCTCCATTGCCGGGCGACCGCCTCCTCGTACAGCTCCATCGCGTTGTCGGCCCAGCATTCGGCCTTTTCGTTGATCGTGAAGTCGAGCGACGGCACGTCGTCCGGCACCACGGCGCCGCGCGGCGCCATCGAGCGATGGCTCGCGCCGTGCTCGGGAACGATCCCGTAGCTGCCGATCTCGATATCCTTGAGGCGCAAGCCAAGATTGCCGGGCTTGGCGCGCATTCCCCATTCGCCATGCCGGTTCATCCAGCCCAGATCGGGAGTGCCGGTCGCGTAGAGCTTTTGCAGATACGCGGACGGCTCGTACTTGAAACGGGCCTCGCTGCCGACTTTGTCTTCGTCCTTGATTTGTACCGTTGCCATGCAACTCCCCTGGGATTGGATTGGGCGCCCCACCCACGCATCGAACTTTTACCATAAGCCAATCGCCGCACCATCGTCCATAGCCTGATTCGTCAGACGAGTATCGACGGACCACCAGACCACGATAGTCAAAAGCCAGCTCGGGAACAGAAAAAACAGGAGGCGTCCCGGGTGGCCCGCGAAAAAGGGGTGCCCGGCAAGCGCCAGCAGAGTGATTGCGGCCACGATCGGAAGTGTCCAGATTATGTCCTGCCGGACCGGGTAGGCCGTCGCCCGATGCAGGATTCCGCCGATCACCCTGAGGGCAAAGAACCCGGCGAAACTGACCAGAAAAAGATTCACGTTATTCGGGAAGGCGGCTTGGGTTAAATACCAAATCCCAATAATGAGCACCGAGAGCGAAAACCCGCGCCAGCTATGGGGGCCCGCGAGATGAGGCACGACCTTGACGTGATACAAGTAGAAATCTTCGAGGAATACCGCGATGAGAAACGTTACTCCCCAGAGCACGGGCGAGTCGGCGTGCAGGACGGTATCGTTGATGCGGGGCAGGGTTGCGCCCACCGTGACCGCGTACATGAAATCGACGAACTGCCCTCGGTCGGTCATCTTGGTTCCCCACCAGCGCGAGCGTGACCGCGGAGATTCCCCGCATGCGCCACTACGGACAGTACCAGCTGGCGGGATGAGGTAAAGTGGGGAAGCTCATGGCCAGCCGGGAACTTCAACTTGCGATCGAGCTCTGCCGCTTCTCACGGCGCAAGCGGCGCCCCACCGTCGTGGAACTCGGCGGTCTCGCTGAATTACGCGCCCGGTATGACGATATCGCCGATAGCCATCCGCTGCCCGATGACGTCAGTTACGAGGTGGTGAACGCCGGGGGCGTGAGTGCGGAATGGGTGAGCGGACCGTGGTGTCGCGACGATTGCGTGATTCTCTATCTGCACGGCGGCTGCTACGCGACCGGCTCGGTCGAGACCCATCGCGACCTCATCACCCGCCTGTCGATCGCCGCCGCGACGCGTGTGCTCGGTCTCAACTATCGGCTCGCACCCGCGCATCCGTTTCCCGCGGCGGTCGAGGATACGGTGGCAGCCTACCGATGGTTGCTCGACCGCGGTATCGAGCCGGCCCGCCTCGCGCTCGTGGGCGACTCCGCCGGAGCGGGGCTGGCGCTCGCGGCGACGATAACCCTTCGCGATGCGGGCACGCCCATCCCGGGTGCGATCGCGTGTCTCTCGCCATGGGTCGACCTCGCCGTTACCGGCGACTCGATGCGGACCAGGGCGGGCGAGGATCCGATCGTCAGCCGCGAGATGCTGCTCGGGTGGGGGAAACTGTATCTCGGCGACCACGACCCGCGGATGCCGCTGGCCTCGCCGCTATATGCGGACCTGCACGGCATTCCGCCGACGCTTATCCAGGCCGGGTCGGCCGAGGTCGTGCTTGACGATGCGACGCGGCTGGCCGAGCGGGCGGCGGCCGCCGGCGTCGCGACTACGCTGGAAGTGTGGCCCGCGATGATTCACGTGTGGCACACCTTCGCCCCGATCCTGCCCGAAGCGCGCGACGCTATCACGCGTATCGGCACGTTCGTCCGCACGCATCTGGACGGCTAGCGAAGCGGGATTCTTCGGTCGCGGAAACCTCTCCCCTAGCCCCTCTCCTAGGCGGAGAGGGGAACCGGATCGACGACTTTAATGCTGTCACCCCTTCCTTTTTAGGGAAGGGGCCGGGGGTTAGGTTTCTGCGCGAGTCGAAAGAGCACTTCGGGCATTCCGCATCGTTTCTTAATACCCCGCGAATCCCATGTCGGTCGTGGCCTGCGCGTTGGGATCGGTGCAGACATTGACCAGCGCCGGTTTGCCCGCCTTCATCGCGCGCTCGATCGCCGGACGGATACCGTCGGGTTGCTCGACGAATTCGCCGTAACCCCCCAGCGCCTCGACCATCTTATCGTAGCGCTGATAGCCGAGATCGCGCCCGACGTTGCCGCCGGTCTGGCGCGACGTGAAGCCGCCGTTGTTCGAGATCACCACGACGATATTGAGCTTGTGGCGAATCGCGGTGTCCATCTCCATCCCGTTCCAGCCGAAGGCGCCGTCGCCGCTCAGCACCACGACCGGCTTGTCAGGCGCCGCGACCTTGGCGCCGATCCCGAACGGGATGCCGACTCCCATACATCCGTGCGGGCCCGCGTTGAGACTGCTGCGCGCGCTGAAGGCGGGAATCGATTGACGCGCGAAGTTGAGAATCTCGTGGCCGTCGACCACCAGAATCGTGTCGCGCGAGATGACGTCCTTGACCTCGTTGCAGAGCCGCAGGGGATGGATTGGGGTCTTGTCGGAATGGAGCAACGGCGCACTGCGTTCGAGGTTCGAGCGATGCTTCGCGGCGAGCTGCGCGACCCAGGTGGTCTCCGTATTGCCGTTGAAGCGCCCCTTGGCCTCGGCCGCGAGCTGCTGGAGGACGAGCCTGGCGTCGCCGATGATCCCGATCTCGGCCGCACGATTGTGACCGATCTCGCGGCCGTCGACGTTCACGTTGATAAACTTGGCGGTCGGGGAGAAGCGCGGCGCGCGCAGGAACGACAGCATCGAATTGGCCCGGGCGCCAATCACGAGCACGACGTCGGCCTCGCGAAAGGCGGTCGAGCGCGCGGCGGGAAACGACCGCTGATGGTCTTCGGGAATCACGCCGCGGCCCTGCGGGGTGGTGAAGAACGGAATCCCGGTCGCCTCGACGAAATCCTGCAACGCCTTTTCGGCGCCCGACCAGAAGACGCCGCTGCCGGTCAGGATGAGCGGCTGGCGCGCCCCCGCGAGCAGCTCGACCGCGCGGCGGATCAGCGCCGGATCGCCGGCCGGCCGCGCGTCGGTGCGGTAATTGCCCTCGACCCACTGGATTTTCTGCTCCTCGACCTTGCCCGACAGGATGTCGCCGGGGAGATCGAGATAGATCGGCCCGCGCTTGCCGTCGAGCGCCTCGCGGAAGGCGATACTGATGTACTCGGGGATCCGATAGCCGAGGTCGACGCGGTAGGCGTTCTTCACGATCGGCTTCATCATCGGCACCTGATCCATCTCCTGGAAGGTGTCGAGGGTCCAGCCGCGCATCGGGGCCGACCCGCCAATCGCGATAATCGGCGAGGCGTCGGCCCACGCGTTGGCGAGGCCGGTGACCAGGTTGGCGACCCCGGGACCCATCGGCGCGATACAAATCCCCGGTTTGCCGGTGACGCGCGCGTACGCGTGCGCCATCATCGCGGCCGCCTGCTCGTGCCGGACATAGATGCCCTGCATGCCCAGTTCGAGGCAGGCGCCGGCGGTGCCGCCGGTCGGTCCGCCCATCATGAAGAAAATGGTATCGACACCCTCGCGCTGAAAGCAGCGCGCGATTATCTCTTCACCGCGTAATGTGCCCATCGTATGCGTCTCCTCGTGCGATGCCCGCTACACTTCGAGCTCGCACCGATCTTTGGAGCAATCCGCGAGGCCTCGTGTCAAGAGGGACGCCCGGTTCCGCGTCCGTCGGCTCACCGCTTCTCGAACTGCTCTTTGCCGAACAGGATATCCCAGGACTTCTTGTCGGGCTGGGCGCCGCGCGTCCTTTCGACCTCTTCCTTCATCACGGCAAGCCCGCGCTGGACTGCCGGACGCGCCTGGATCGTCTCGTACCAGTGCTTGAGATGCGGGAAGTCCTCGAGCTTCTGGCCCTGCCAATGATGGGTGCGCAGCCACGGCCAGGTCGCGATATCCGCGATCGAGTAGTCGCCCGCGAGGTAGCCGGCCTCGGCGACGCGCTTGTCGATCACGCCATAGATGCGCTTGGCCTCGTTGGTATAGCGGTCGACGGCGTACTGGATTTGCTCGGGTGCGTAGCGGCGAAAATGATGGGCCTGACCGAGCATCGGGCCTACACTCGCCATCTGGAACATCAGCCACTGGATCACGTCGTAGCGTTTGCGCTGATCCTGGGGCATGAACTGAAAGCCTGCCTTTTCGGCGAGATACATGAGGATCGCGCCCGACTCGAAAATCGCGATCGGCTGGCCGCCCGGGCCGTCATGATCGACGATCGCGGGAATTTTGTTGTTCGGCGAGACCTTGAGGAATTCCGGCTTGAACTGCTCGCCCTTGCCGATCTTCACGGGAATCACATTGTACTTCCAGCCCAGCTCCTCGAGCAGGATCGTGACCTTGTAGCCGTTGGGGGTAATCCAGAAATAGAGATCGATCATGGGTGGCTCCTTGCCGCGCGCGACGGGTGAGGGCACCGCGAACTCAGGCGTCCTCGGTTTTGATTTTGCCGGCTTTGATCGCTTTAAGCAGGCGCGCGTAATCGCTTTCCGTCTGGTCCGCATAGGCCGCCGCAAATTCGACGATCGCGTCGTCGAAGACCTCGCGCGAGCCCAGGTAGCCGGCGATCATCGCGGGGTCGCCCGAGCGCGCATGGGCGCGCGCGAGCGCCCATCCGCAAGCCTCGGCGAAATACTCGAGGTCTTCGTGACCGGCGGTCTCGATCGGCATCGCGATCTTCATGTCGCGCAGTTGCCGCAGGTAAAAGTGGCGATTGGGCTCGATCCCCGCGGTCCAGCCGAGCAGGATATCGCTGGCGGACTGCATCAGGCGCTGCCCGACCACCACCCGCTCTCCATGATTGGCGAACGCGCTCGGTCCGGCGTACGGTTCGAGCACCGAGGCGCTGGCTTCCTTGATCTGTAAAATGAGCGGGTCGTCGTCCGCCGCCATGAACAGCGCGATCGCGCAGAAGGTGCCGACGCTCCCGACCCCAACCACTTTGATCGCGATATCCTCCAACTGGTAGCGATCCAGCAACACCCGGTAGGCCGGGGCGAGCGATTCGCGGTAGCCCCGCATCGCATGGAGGACCCGCTCGTGGTGAGCGACCTTGCGCTGTCCGGTCGGATGATAAATCAGCGGCGGGTCATCCTTGATCCGGACAACCCGATGTTGCTGGCGGGCCAACGCCGGGAAGAGATGGCCCGGCACGCTCTGGCGCCGCGCTTTCTCGATCGACTTGCGCGTACGGCGCTGCTCGTCAAGCTGTGGAATCCTTTTGACCAGCTGTTCAAAATCGATCCGCTGGTACCAAACTTCCAGCGCGGCCATCGGGGCGTAGGCCGCTATGCGCTCGCGGTAAGATTGCACCGCCGCCCGCACCGCGTCTTCACGGTATTTGGGCTTGAAGTCGGCGGTGCGGGCGGCGACTTCGACACTGGCGGCGAGCCGCTTCAAATCCCATTCCCAGGGCGCGGGCAGGGTCTCGTCGAAGTCGTTGATGTCGAAAATCAGATTGCGCTCGGGAGTGGCGAAAGCGCCGAAGTTCATGATGTGGCAATCACCACCCGCCTGCACCCGCAGACCGGAGACCGGCGTATGCGCCAGGTCGGCAGCCATGATTGCCGCGGCGCCACGCAGGAACGTGAACGGCGTCTTCGCCATCCGCCCGTAGCGAATGGGTAGCAGCTCTGGGAGCCGATGCTGATCAGACTCCCTCAAGATGTCGAGCGGGTCGGGCCGCGCGTCAGGTACCTGCCAATGTGCTTGGCTGGTGCGCGAGGTCTTCTCGCGTAAAGCGCGGCCTGCGATCAGGCGTTCGGCGGTTGAGCGAAGTGGACGGGCCTGGGATCCAGACGCTTTGCGCATCATTAAGTAGTAGCGGCGGTCCGGCCCTCCATGCAACCTGAGGCAAACCCGCTGTTTGGGCCACTACCGGTGCGACAATGCAGTTAGGCTGGGGCCGCTTCGGCGTCGCCTTTGCGCACGCCCATCAGGTAGGCCCGGCTCGCGTTCGAGACTCTGCAACCGATCGCGCGCCCCCCGGCCTGATGCGCGCAGCCCTGATGGTCGCCGGCAGTTGAGGAAGCGTGTGCTCCTAAGAAAGATCAGGACTTGATGGGCAAATGGGTGATTTCGTTCTCGACGACGGCCAGCAGTGGCTCAAGGCTGTGGTGCAGCGTGTGCCACACAATTTCCTCGGCCACATTGTCGTAATCATGCCGGTAGA
This sequence comes from Binataceae bacterium (SeqCode), assembly GCA_052145175.1. Classification (GTDB taxonomy): domain Bacteria; phylum Desulfobacterota; class Binatia; order Binatales; family Binataceae; genus JAJPHI01. The sequence continues at coordinate 25,090 of JBKQPD010000193.1, forward strand.
CGTTGCCGACGCCCATAATCTCCCTCCATGGTAATTCGGGATGTCGCTCGCGAAGTGACGACGGGAGACGGCGCGCGGCTTCGGAGATAATCTCCAAGCAGCGTGTCACTGCGTAGAAGGTACGGCGATCAGTCTTGAAAGCGTCTCGGGAGAGCCCGGCCGCGAATTCCTGTGCAAGCCTGGCATTGTCACGAATATCGAATAACGCGATGGAGGCGCGTTTAGAAGGCATACACGGCGTCCCGTTCAGCGCTGGGCCGCACGAGCGCCTTGAGGCTGCCGCGATTTGCGACGTCGACCCGGTTCGGGAAAAGGTCCGCCAGGTACTGGGTTATGCCAACGTACTCAAAGACGCCGATCGGCGCATTCGGCTCCAACTCAATCATGATGTCGATGTCGCTCCACCGTTTGGCTTCGTTGCGTGCAACCGAACCGAACAACGCCGCGTGCAGCACCCCACGATCGCGGAGTTCCCGCTCATGGGCGCGCAGCGTCGCTATGATCTGGTCCCGGTTTATCGCCTTGCCGTTCATCCGCAGTCACCAAAAAAAGCCACCTTTACCTACGGCACAGATTCTGTTGATGGAAAGTATACGGGTTCTCTTTCAGCAAAAATAGAATTGTAACGATGGCGGCAGCGCTCGCCACTCGCGCGGGACCGCAATCAAGCCGGAGTGGCTTCCGCGTCGCCTTTGCGCACGCCCATCAGGTAGGCCTCGATAAATGGGTCGATCGCGCCGTCGAGTACGGCGTTGGTATTGCCGATTTCGACCCCGGTGCGATGGTCCTTGACGAGCTGGTACGGATGCAGCACGTAGGAGCGGATCTGGCTGCCCCACGCGATGTCCTTCTTGTCCTTGCTGAACTTCTCCAATTCTTCGCGCTTCTTGCGCTGCTCGAGCTCGAACAGGCGCGCGCGCAGGATCTTCATCGCCATCGCCCGGTTCTTATGTTGTGAACGCTCGTTCTGGCAGCTCACCACAATCCCGGTTGGCAGATGCGTCATGCGGACTGCGGAATCGGTCTTGTTGACGTGCTGGCCGCCGGCGCCCGAGGCGCGAAAGGTGTCGACCCGCAGATCGGCGGGGTTGACGATAACCTCCACCTTGTCGTCGATCGCGGGAAACACGAAGACCGAGGCGAACGACGTATGGCGGCGGGCGTTGGCGTCGAAGGGCGAGATACGCACCAGCCGATGAATTCCCGCTTCGGCCCGGAGGTAGCCGTAGGCATACTCGCCGTCGACTTCAAAGGTCGCGTTCTTGATGCCACCGCCGTCGCCGGGCTGGAGATCAGCGAGATCGGTCTTGAACCCGCGGCGCTCAGCCCAGCGCAAGTAGAGCCGCAGGAGCATCTCGGCCCAGTCCTGCGCCTCCGTGCCGCCGGCGCCGGGATGGATCGAAACGATCGCGCCGAGCCGGTCGTATTCGCCGCCGAGCATCACCTGCAGCTCCTGCCGTTCGAGCTCGGTCCGTGCGGCCTGGAGCGCCGTCGCGGTTTCGCCCGCGGCCTCCGAATCGTCGACGCCCTCTTCTTCCGCCATCGTGAAGAAGAGCCGCGCCTCGTCAAGCGATTTGCGCAGATGTTGATAGCCCGCGAGTTGGGCCTTGATCCGATCCTGTTCCTTGAGGACGGTCTGGGCGGCCTCCGGCCGATCCCAGAAATCCTGCCTGGAGGATTGCTCGAGCAGCTCTGTGGCGCGGGCCTCTAGTGTGGCGACGTCAAAGACGCCTCCCGAGCGCGTCGCTCCGGGATTCACAATCCGCCAGTTGTTCGCGTAGCTCAGCAATTTCCACTGAATCAATCTCCCAATCGATGATGCTCTCGCACGGTCGCGATGACCGTGGCCTGATGACCTATTCTAGCATCGCGGGCCAACAAGGAACGAGACACTTTAGCCGTGGCCGTTCGTCG
>JBKQPD010000194.1:0-16935 GCA_052145175.1 Binataceae bacterium (SeqCode)
GCCGGCGCCCGTTTAACCCATTGATAAGGGAAAACATGGACTACAATCCGCTATCGCCCGAGGTACAAGCCAACCCTTTCCCTTATTATGCGTTCCTGCGTCACAATCATCCGGCGGTCTGGCTCGAACCGCTGCAAGCCTGGGCGATCAGCCGCTATCGTGATGTCGACCAGGCGATCAAAAGCCCGCAAATCTTCTCCTCGGCCAAGTGGCTGAGCGTATCAATCGGCGACCTTAATCCAGTGCCCGAGGTCCCCTGGATGATCGAGACGGACCCGCCCGACCATAGCCGCCTGCGCAAGCTGGTCAGCAAGGGTTTCACCCCGCGCATGGTCAGCCGGCTCGAGCCGCGAATTCGCACGATCGCCCGCGAACTGCTCGAACCGCTGCGGGCGAAGCGCGAATTTGACTTCATGCGGGAGTTCGCCGGGGTGCTCCCGGTTATCGTGATCGCGGAGATGCTGGGAGTCGAGCCGGAACGGCGTGCCGATTTCAAGCGCTGGTCGGACGATATCGTGCGCGGCACCAACCGCCCCAGCGACGAGACCGTCCGTAACGAAATAAAGCACAGCAATGCCGAACTACGCGCCTACCTGCAGAAGACTATCGCGCAGCGCCGCGTCGAACCGCGCGACGACCTCCTGACGGCTCTCGTCCGCGCCGAGGAGGATCAGCAAACCCTCACCGCCGACGAGGTCCTCGCGATGGCGGCGCTGGTACTGGCCGCCGGGAACGAAACCACCACGAACCTGCTCGGCAACACGGTGTTGGCCTTGCTCACTCGTCCCGCGGACTTCGCGGCCGTGCGCAATGACCGCAGCCTTGTGCCGCGGCTGCTCGAAGAGGTCCTGCGTTACGACTCACCGCTGCAGATGGTCTTTCGCCATACAACGAAAGATGTAGTGATCGGCGACGCGACGATCCCGGCCAACGCCCCGGTCCTTGTTCTGCTGGGATCAGCCAACCGGGACGAGCAGCAGTTTCCCGACCCTGATCGCTTCGATATACAACGCGATACCACCGGTCACCTCGCCTTCGGTTTCGCCACCCATTACTGCCTGGGAGCCGAATTGGCGCGCCTCGAAGCGCGGGTCGGACTCGAAGAGCTGTTGTTCTCGTGTCCACCGTTCACCGGCGAGCCGGGACGATGCCATCGCGTGGGCTCGCTCTTCATCCGCGGGCTTGAGAGCCTGCCGATCAGATTCGAAGGCTAAGCGCTCCGACTTGACGGATTTGCGGGGTTGACCGTACGACGGTCTTGTGCGGTATTCGTGCGTCGTCGTTAATTTTTGATTGCGAATAATTGCTTGGAACGTTACGACGTCGTTTTCCCGCTCAATTTCGGCGTGCCGGCGGCGCTTCGCGCCAATCGCGCGATCGCCGAGGCGGCCCTGCGTGAAAGCCGCGCGCGCAAGATTCCCCTCTTCTACGCGCCGCGCGATATTTTCGATTTCGGCGATTATCCGGAGAGCTTCTGCACGGACTTCAGCGGCTACGTTTCGACCGTGAAACAGGTACGAGCCCTGGCCGAGGCCGCCCGCGAGAAAGCATGGCGCCGTGTGCTCGTTATCGCGGCGCCCCCGCATTGGTGGCGAGCGCTCAGCGATCTCCGCGCCGCCGGCTTCGAAGCCCGGATTGACGAGTCGTTAGGCGTCCTGCCCCGGGGGTTCTGGTATGCGAAAGAGTCGGAGCACCGGCACACCACGACGTGGTTTCGCTGGTGGTTTACCTGGGAGCTACCCGCCCGCGTCATGATCTACGCCTGCCGGCGTTGCTACGAGCGGCGCGCAAGCCGCTAATCCGGCGGTTGATTTCATATTGACAGCAGCCCTAGCCATCGCTTTACTAGTCAATCGTTTATCCACCTGCGTTTCTGCGCCTGAATTTTCGGCGAGGGTGCGGCGTCTAGATCGACGCGAGGGGAGTTGGGAGGGGGGCATAAGCCACCCGAGCTGTTCTGCGATGATAGAGGTCAAAGACCTAACCAAATCGTACGGCAATTTTGTCGCGGTCAAGGGAATCACTTTCCGGGCCGAAAGCGGACAAATTCTTGGCTTTCTCGGACCCAACGGGGCGGGCAAGACGACGACGATGCGGATTATCACCGGCTTCATGCCGGCCAGTTCGGGCACCGTTGTGATCGACGGTCTCGATATTTTCGCCAATTCGCTCGAAGCGCGCCGCCTGATCGGTTATCTCCCCGAGAATCCGCCGCTTTACACCGATATGCGGGTCGACGCCTACCTGCGCTTCGTCGCCAAGCTGCGCGGGGTGCGCCGCGCGGAGGTCGAGGACGCGGTCGACCATGTAATTCAGGTTTGCGGACTCGCCGAGATGGCGCGGCGGATCTGCGGACAATTGTCGAAGGGCTACCGCCAGCGTGTCGGGCTGGCACAGGCACTGATTCACAATCCGCCCGTCCTGGTGCTCGACGAGCCGACGATCGGTCTCGATCCGCGGCAGATTCACGAAATCCGCGATCTGATTCGCGGTCTCACGGCCCAGCGCACTATCGTCCTCTCGACCCATATCCTGCCCGAGGTTTCACAGATTTGCGATCGCGTCGTGATTATCAACGACGGCCAGATCGCCCTTGAAGCGCAATTATCCGAACTGCCCGCCGGCGTCTCGCTCGAAGAAGTTTTCCTCGCCGCAATCGCCAAGGAAGACCGTCTCACCGAACAGGACGCCGAAGAAACGCTCGAGGAAGTTGGCGCCGGCCACTCCTCCACCTGAACCACCATGAGAAATACGCTGACTATTGCCGGCAAGGAATTGCAGGGCTACTTCGTGCAGCCCGTCGCATATGTCGTGCTGACGGTTTTCCTGCTGCTCGGCGGATGGTTTTTCTTCTCGATGCTGCGGCAGTTCGACGAGATGGTGCAGCTCGTGCAGATGATGGGCCAGCAGGGCCAGCTCGAGCAGATGAACCTTAACACCCGGGTCATCGATCCTCTGCTCCACGATTTTCTGATCGTGTTGATCATCGTGATGCCGGCGTTGACCATGCGGGTCTTCGCCGAGGAAAAGCGCACCGGGACCTACGAGCTTCTGCTCACCGCCCCGATCCGCACCGGCGAAATCGTCGCGGGCAAGTTTATCGCGGCGTCCGCCTTCACCCTGGTGATGGTCGCGCTGGCGTGGATTTTCCCGCTGATTCTGATGATCTTCGGTAACCCCGAAGTGGGCGTGATGTTCGCGGGCTATCTCGGGCTGGCACTGGTCGCGATCACCTTCGTCGCTATCGGACTGTTCACCAGCTCGCTCACGCAGAATCAGATCGTCGCCGCGATCAGTTCATTCGGCATCCTGATCATGCTGCTGGTGATTTCGTGGGCGGCCGATTCGGGCGGCGGCACGGTCTGGGCGGTACTCAAGTATCTTTCGCTGCCGGAACATTTCTCCACGATGGTGCGCGGCGTGATCAACACGGCCGATATCGTCTTTTTTCTGAGCGCGATTATGGTCGCGCTGTTCCTGACGCAGCGTGCGGTCGAGTCGGCGCGCTGGCGCTAGAAAGGCGGGGGTTGGGCGGATGAGGCGGACATCGGCGCTGGCGGGGCTCTTGAGCCTGGTCCTGCTCGGCTTCGGCATTATCGGCTTGGTGTTGGTCAGCGGCGGTTTTGCCCGCCTGTTCGCGTTCGTCAATCTAATCGCCGGCGCCTTTGCCCTGATCAGTTGGCTGGTCGCCAGTTGGGGCACGCTCGGGGCCAGAGCCGGCAGCCGTCAGACCCGCTACGGCGCGAATGCGGTGATCTACTCGATAGCCTTTTTGCTCCTGCTGATCGCCGTCAACTATCTCGCCACGGTCCATAACCGGACCTTCGATTTGACCGAGCAGAAAGTCTTCAGCCTGTCACCCCAGTCGATCAGCGCCGTCAAAGATCTCAAGAAACCGCTCAAGCTCTATGCTTTTGTCGAGGGCGGACACAGTGTCGTGGCCGAGGCGCTCTATAAGGAATATCAGTACGCCTCGCCGATGGTTTCGTACGAGCTGGTCGATCCCAACAAGCATCCGGAACTCGCCGAGCGCTTCAAAGTCACCACGATGAATACCACCCATCTGCAGTACGGTGGTGACGCGGGCGACGGCACCAATGTCGCGGACCTGAACGAAGGCGCGCTTACCAACGGTATTCTCAAGTTGACGACGTCCGGCGCCAAGATCGTCTGTTTCACGGCCGGCGAGGGTGAAGGCGATCTTGACGAAGCGCAACAGCCGGACGGACTCAACGAGTTCCAGAAGGGTCTCGAGGGCGAGAATTACACGGTCAAAAAGGTGAATCTGGTGACCGAGGCCAGCGTGCCCGCCGACTGCACCCTCCTGGTCGTCGCCGGTCCGACGCGTCCGCTGGTGCCGCACGTAATCGATGCGATCAACGGCTTTCTCGATAATGGCGGACGTATGCTCGCGACGCTGCGGCCAATCCGTCCGGATAAGTCGGTGGATGAAACCGCGCTGGTCAAGCTGCTCGGCGACTGGGGCGTCAAGGCCGGCAACAATATCGTGGTCGATCAGGTGGTGCGCCTGTTCGCCGGGCCCGCGCTGGGGCTGAATCCAACGGTAAATACCTACGGGCCGCACCCAATTACGATTGGTTTCACCAAGCAGACCGTCTTCCCGATGGTCCGTACGGTCGATCCGGTTGATCCGCCGGTACCGGGTCTCGACGCAGTGGGGATCGCCAAGACGTCGGACACCTCATGGGCCGAGACCGATCTGAATTCGCTGTTTTTGAAACAGACGGCCGAGTTCAACGCCGGCGTGGACACCAAGGGTCCGGTCAACGTGGCCGTGGCAGTGACCGCCGACCTCGATCAGCTTAAACGCGGGAAGGGCACGGCCCGGCTGGTCGTCTTCGGCGGCACTGACCTAGCCGACAACCAGTACATCGACAATTTCTTCAATCGCGACTTCCTGATGAACAGCGTCGATTGGCTGGCGGGCCAGACCAACGCGATCACGATCCGGCCAAAAACGTTGCGCGCCTCGCGCTTCAATCTGACGGTGCAAGAATTCGACCTGGTCTTCGTGCTCTCGGTCCTGCTGATTCCGGAACTGCTGTTGCTGATCGGGCTGGCGGTCTGGTGGGAACGCCGTAACTAGGTCCGCGATGCCGCTCCGCAACACGATCATCGTGGTCGTTCTGCTGCTGCTGGTCGGTGGCTACGCCCTCTACCTGCGGCATCAGCCCGCGCCGGAAGCGACGCCCAAACTGTACAAGATCGACGCGAAGGATATCGTCAAAATCGACCTGCACTCGCCCGATCGCGACCTTGTCCTGGAACGCACCAAGGACAACGGCTGGAAGCTCGTCAAGCCGATCACCGCCGACGCCGATAGCGAAACGGTTAACGAGATCGCCAATGATATAGCGGGCCTGCAAATCACCGGGACCGCCGAGGACCAGCCGGCCGATCTGGCCCCGTTCGGGCTCGCCGTGCCGGCGGTAATCGTCACCGTCACGACCAGCGATCAAAAGACCCTGCCCTCAATCATGGTAGGCAAACAGGCTCCGATCGGCAATTTCGGCTTCATCAAACGAGCCGACCAACCGGCGGTCCTGCTGGTCGGCAACGTATTCGCCGCGCAGGTCAACAAACAGGTCAACGATTTGCGCTCGCGCGCCATCTTCAAGCTCAAGGCGCCCGACGCGCACAAAATCGTTATCGAACGCGGGGCGGAGACTTTCGAACTCGTGCGCACGGGAGATAACTGGAAATTCACCAAGCCGCGCGACTACCCGGCCGACAAAGAGGCCGTCACCGCGATGCTGAATACGCTCGACAACGCCCGGGTCGTCGAGTTCCAGAGCGACGGCGCCACGGATTTGACCAAATACGGACTGGACACTCCGTCACTCAAGATCACGCTCTACGGGACCGGCAACGCGCCTGGCGAAACCCTCGATTTCGGTTTCAAGCAAGCCGCGGCCGGCAGCAACGGGACCTACGCGTTGAGCGGCGACCCCAAGACGAATCCGGTCTACACGCTCACCAACGACGTCTTCGCCGCGGTCGACAAGTCTTTTGACGACCTGCGTGACAAGACCGTAATGCGTTTCGATCCGGCGAAGGCCGCCCGTATCACTTTCGTCGGCGGTCCGATCGACGAAACGCTCGCGCGTGGCGCCGACGGCAAGTGGAGCATCACGGCGGGCGGCAAGACCGCGGCCGCCGAGCTGCCGGTCGCGCAAAGCCTGGTCGATCAGCTTCACGAACTTAAGGCCAACAGAATCGTCGAAGACCCGATGAGCGATCCGAACCACTACGGGATGGTGTCGCCGACCGTAACGATCACCGTGATGGACGCTAAGGGTCAGCCGCTCGGTCAGCTCCGGGCCTCGATCCTCGAGGTAACCGTCACGCCGCACAGCTCGGATGAGAAACCGCAGATCAAGACCTTCGGCTACGCCACGACGAGTCTCGACGCCGCGGTCTACGAGGTTCCGGCGCAGGCGGTGAAGGATCTCGAGAACACAGGGAATCGCCTGCACAGCGACGTCGCGGCGACGCCAGCGCCGACCATGGCCGCGTCCCCAGCTTCCACGGCGGCGCCCGCGTCGTCCGCGATCACCAGCCCCGGTGTCGCGGCCGCGCCGTAACGCAACGATCCTTCCCGCGCTTCCATCGATAAAAAACTAACGGGGCCACTCGCGCGAGTGACCCCGTCGTTTTTTGCTTGCGAACGCCGCGCCGCTACTTCAACTGATTGACGAATTCCTGCAAGGTCGCGTTGAACTCGAGCGGTTTTTCGAGCTGATGGAAATGCCCGACATCCTTGACCGTGATCAGCTTGGCGCCGGGGATATTGTCGGCGAGGAACTTGTTCGCCGCGACCGGAGTGGCCTGATCCTCCTCGCCCGCGACGACCAGCGTCGGCGCCTTGATACTGCCGAGCCGGCTCTTGATATTCCAGCCGAAGACTCCGTTGGGATCGGCCAGCGCGGAGTCGAAGACGTGCTTGGGGAAATTCGACTGGACGCCGAAATGCGCCTTCATCACCGCGAGAATCTCCGGCCGTTCGCGTTTGCTCTTCGCGGCGACCGCGCCTTCCATCAGCGCGCCGAAGGTCCCCTCGTAGTCGCTCTGAAAAGCCGCGGCGGCCTCTTTGGGCATGTTTTCACCGAGTGCGGTGCCGGAGCTGAGTATGAACAGACCCGTCACCCGATCCGGGTTGTCGAGCGTGAACTGCATCGCGATCATCCCGCCGATCGAGTTGCCGACCAGAATCGCCTTGCGGATACCCTCGGCGTCGAGCACGGCGCGGACGTCGCTCGCGTGCTCCTGAATCGAATAACCACCCGCCGGTTTGTCCGAGCGGCCGTGTCCGCGATGGTCGATGACGACCACCTTGTTGGTCCGCGCGAAGGGAAAGATCTGGTAGTACCAGATATAGCCGCTCGTCGACCACGGATGCAGGAAGACGATCGGCGTGCCCTCGCCGTACGTATCGTAAAAAACCTTCACAGCGCCATTTTGCGCGTATGCCATGATGTTCAATCCTCCTCGCTAAGCGGGCTCGGAGCGCGGTTCAGCCGGTCCCAGCCTTGCGCCTCAACTAACATAAGCCGCTTGGCGACTCCATCCCTGCGACCGGGCCAGTAGTGGGTCAGTTTTGAAATCGGGCGCTCTTGAATCCGTCGTGCGCTGTCACCCCGGCTATCGATAATGATCGGCAGATCCGTGCTCGCCATCGAACTTGGGCTGAGCACGAAGTCCGGACGCGCCCGAGTCAACCCCTTAATGGGCCGACTTGAAAAGCTAAATTACATCCGCGAGCGCCGCAGGCCGACCTCCAATCGCACCCGCTTTATAGAGAAAGACGAACCCTATGCCACATGGCGCCCGTCGATTGCACTGTCGATCTTCGGGTAGATTGTCGGCGTTGAGGAATTAGTGCGCGCGAAAGAGTCGAAGTTTTCGTGTCGCTAGAATGCGCGGGTGAAAGACGCGGGCAACGGCGTGGCGGTGGCATTGAATAAGAGTCGGTTCGAGCGATGAACCACTCTATTCTGGTATTTGCGGAGACGCCGCTAAAAAATCACAATGCGGATATGAAGCAAATGGTGTCTGTTGACATTGCCCGCGAGTCGGCACGAGGACCTGACCTATCTCGAGACGAGCTGCGTCGGATCGTCGATTTTCTGGGTTACGGTTCCGAGGCTGCGGACATCTGGTTTGTCGGGCTTGAAGAAGGACTCGGTCAAACAGATGGCGGAGATGCGCTAATTAATCTTAAAGCGCGGGGAAAGTTCTATCCAGTGATGGACCTCGTCGACGCTCACCTGCGATTGATCGAACGTGGTGAAGTAATTGACATCCAACGAAGGAATAGTTTCACACAGGTCTGGACCTGGATGGCGAAAATCGTCCGGGCCAGGGAGGGAGCCAACGACTGGCAAGATCTCGAAAAGGCTAAGGACTTTGTGAGGTACGGGCTTGGTCGGGCCACCGGTAATAATTTTCTAACTGAACTGTCTTCGATCCCGTCTCGTCGAGTCAACGACAAATCGTGGTACAAGTGGTTTCAAGGCCGAATCGACGATCTCGATGAGAGGCTCGCACTACGTCGAAAGAAGCTTTGTCAACTGCTGCGTACTAGCCAGCCATCATTGGTTATCTGTTACGGATCTGCAGGCAAAAATTGGAACCGCTTCAGCGAATTGTTTGACATTGACAGATGGGAAACCATGGCGTCAGGTATTCAGAGCGCGATGTGCTCTAAATCGCGATGTCTAATGCTGCCATTTTTTGGACAGGGACATATGAAAGGAGAAATTATCGAAGCGTTGTTGCGGTCTCGGCTGCTTTCAAGGAAAAGATAGAGAAAGGTTCGAGATATCTTTGCTCCGGCCACTCTTTCGACGGGAATGGTTGCAAAATGATCAGACCATTTCGCCCAATAACAAAAACCGGCCTTGCTACTCCAACCCATGGCGCGAGCTGAGGTGGTCAGCGCGCCAACGGCCCGGGTCTTTCGAGAATTATGGAAAACTCGCCGACGCCGAACCGAGCCATCCGGCCGCGACGCTGCGTCACGGCTGCTGGCCGGACCGGGTGAAATGGATCGAGCTCAGCGACGCAGCGACGCACTGCCCAAGGCGTAAAGCTTCGACCAATTGCTCCGCTGCCGCCGCCCTCAGTTCGCGTCGGTGACGCGCGGCAGCACCTTGGTCCAGAACAGCTCCATGATCTTCATCAAACGATCATGGGGTAGCAGCCCGTTGTACATCCAGGCGAAGATCCATCGGATCGGCAGCCGCTTGACCAGCCGCTCAAGCTGACGCGTCACCGTATCGACCGAGCCCACCAGCGCCAGGCTGTTCTCCCACAGGTCCGGATTCTCGCCGGTCTTGGGATCCGCCATACCCTTCGAGAAACCGAAGGGCTCGAACCATTCGCGCCCGCAGAAGTAACCGCTGTCGCGCCAGAGCGCCTTGGCTTCCTCGTCGGTGTCGGCAATTACGATGTCGCGCAGGACGCCCATCCCTTCGCCGAGCGGCTTGCCCGAGGCCTCCGCGTAGATCTCGCATAGTTGGTGTTCATACGCCGGGAACAACGGCGGCAGCACCGCGGTCGCGTTCTCGGCGGCGCACCAGCGGATACTGCGTTCGGATGACGCGAAGGGCTGGAACACCGGCGGATGGGGCTTCTGCACCGGCTTCGGCACGACGCTGACCGCCTTGACGATACCGTTTTCGACCCCCTTGCCCCACTTCTGCGTCGCCGCGATCGTCCACGGCGTCGCGCCCGGTGGAACCCGCCAGTACTTGCCTTCGTAGCTGAGCGTATCTTCGGTCCAGGCCTTCTTGATGATCTGGTAGCACTCCTCGAAAGCGGCCCGATTGGCATCATCGATCGCATCGTGCTGATGAGGTTGGGCGCCATGAATGCCGTGGGTCTGCTGCGCCATGATATCGACCCAGCGGCGCTGGTAGCCGCGCGCAAAGCCGGCGTTGGCGCGGCCGCCGGTCATGTGATCGAGCATCGCGATATCCTCCGCGACCCGAATCGGATTGTTCGCCGGCAGGACGATCCCGAGCTGGCCGACCCGAATCCGCTTGGTCTGCATCCCGACGTAGAGATCGAGCAGCACCGGATTGTTCGAGATCTCGAAACCCTCGGCGTGAAAATGATGCTCGGTGAACGAGATCGAATCATAGCCTAGCGCGTCGGCGAGCTTGGCCTGCGCGGAGAGCTCGCTGAGCATCTGATCGTACAACTCGCCGCGCAGGCCGACCATGCCCTGTTCGATTTGGGCGCGATTCCCGACCGACGGCAGATAAAAAAGCGAGACCTTCATAGTCACCTCGGCGAAACGGATTCGACGACGATATTACCTCCGCGGTTAACCGTTGGCGATCCTTCATCCGCTTGCGAAGCAACCTTCAAAGTCGTTAACCTGCGCGCACCGGACCGCTCGGGGCTCATCACTTCACCGACCGAAAGGGGTTATCCATGCTCAAGGAATTCAAGGAATTCGCCATGCGCGGCAGCGTGCTGGATATGGCGGTCGGCATCATCATCGGTGGGGCCTTCGGCAAAATCATCACCTCGCTGGTGAACGACGTCATCATGCCGCCGATCGGCCTGCTGCTCGGCAAGGTCAACTTCGGGGATCTGTATTTCAGCCTTGACGGCAAAAGCTACGCCTCCCTTGCGGCGGCCAAAGCCGCGGGCGCGCCCACGGTCAATTACGGGATGTTCATCAACACGATCCTCGATTTCTTAATTGTCGCGTTCGTAATTTTTCTGCTAATTCGCCAGGTGAACCGCTTGATGCCGGCGGCGCCGCCCGCCGTCTCGACCAAGGATTGCGCTTTCTGCGCCTCGCCGATCCCGCTCAAGGCGACGCGCTGTCCGAACTGCACATCGCAGTTGGCGGCCTGAACGGCGACTGACCCGATCGCTCCCGCGGAGCGCTCGGCCCCGGTTTCAGCGCACAGCCTTTCTAAACGGGCGATCTTTATGGTACACCGCTTGTTGAATTCGCCACATTGGACCAACTGAGAATGCTTAATGTGGACGTGAATGGGGTCGACGAAAGGGAGCAGAAAATCGCCTATGTTCGGATGGACCGCCTTTTCATGGCATCACGTCGCTTTAGCGTTCTTCCTTGGACTGACAATCGCGGAACTAAACCTCTATCTGGTGACCGCCGTGCTCCATCGCGGCATGTGTCACAAAGCGATCGTCTATCCCCGGCATCTGACCCGGCTGGTGGCCGTATGGCTGTGGCTGACGGTATGCACCTCGCCGCTGGCCTGGATCGCCAGCCATCTGCATCATCACGCCAACGCTGATACCGCCGACGATCCGCACGCGCCTGGCGTCAAGGGTTTCTGGCAAGTATTGCTGCTGACCTGGTACTACGTCCCGCACTGGGCGCGCGACAATTGGGCGCAAGCCGAGAAGCGCTATCTGGCGATTTTTCAGCACGACCGTATTTTCCATCTGATGGAGCGCCCCGCCGCTACGATGCTGAATTTTTACCTGCAAATAGCCGCCAGCCTGTTGCTTGGTCCGGTGGCGATCGCCTTCTGGATTGCGCGCTTCCTCCCGTACCTCCTCGCGAGTGGTTATGTCAACGCTGCTGGTCATACGCTCGGCGTGCGGCCCTTTCCGAATCGGGGAACGGATTCGTCCGGCCTATGGCAAAAAATCTGTGGTTATCTAATCGGTGGCGAGCCCCTGGGGCACAACTATCATCATCGCTATCCGACCAGTGCGAGTTTTCGGCAGAAGGGCTTCGACCCGGGGCTCTGGTTCTCGCTGCGCGTTTTGCGGGGAGTACCGCGCAAGGCGGCGCCGTAGCGGGGCGATGGCATCGACTGTAGCCGCCAATCCCGCCGATACCGAAACCTCGTCGGCCGCGACGCTTCGCCGGCTGCTCGAGCCGGCCGGCATACCCTGCGAGATCGTATTGCCTTCGGGCCAGGCGCTCCGCTTCGGCAGCGCGCCGGCCCGTTTTCGCGTCACCTTCCACTCGGATCGGGCGTTCCGCGCCGGGCTGGACGAATTCGCGCTGGCGCAAGCCTACGTCGCGGGCGAAATCGATATCGACGGCGACATGCTGAGCCTGCTCGATTTGCGCAGCCGGCTGACCGATCGGCCCAAATTGTTACAGGTAGGCCGCTTTCTCTACCAGCTCTTTCTGGCCCCGCCGACCCGGGTGAACCGGAGCGCGATCGGGGCGCATTATAACTACGGCGACGACCTGTTTCTCTGCTTCATGGACACGAAGTATCACCTGTATTCGCATGGCATCTTCCAGTCCGACGACGAGTCCCTGGAGCAGGCCTCGGAGCGCAAGTGCGAGCAGATGTGGCAGGCGCTGCAACTGCGCCCCGGGATGCGCATACTTGATATCGGCGCCGGCTGGGGCGCCGCCACCGCCTACTGCGCCCCGCGCGGCGTACACGTCACCAGTTTGACCATCGCGGAGGATTCCTGCCGCTTTATCGGCAACCTGCTCCGCGAAAAACAGCTTGCCGGCGAAGTCAAGCTGCAGGATTTCCTCGAGCATCGCCCCGCCGAGCCCTACGACGCCATCGTCATTTTCGGTGTGATCGAGCACATTCCCAACTACCGGCGTTTCTGCCAGCAGGTCTGGGAATGCCTGAAACCCGGCGGTTTAATCTACCTCGACGGCTCGGCATCGAAGGAAAAATATCATATGGGGTCCTTCGCCCGGCGCTACATCTGGCAGGGCACCCATACTTTTTGTTGCCTCCAGGACTTGATTGCGGAACTGCTTTATCATGGCATGGACCTGCTGGAAGTCCGCAGTGAGACCCATGACTATGAGCTGACCATGCTCCATTGGGCGCAGCGCTTTGACGCGAATCGGGAAAAGATCATCAAGGGCTGGGGCGAGCAGCATTACCGCGCCTGGCATCTGTACTTGTGGGGCGGCTGCCACGGGTTTCGCAACGATATCCTGCAGGCCTATCACGTCGTCGCGCGGCGCCGCGCGGATCGTGGACCCCGGCCCGGACTCCTGAAAAGGTGCAGGAATTTTGCCCTGGGACTGGCCTGACGCTAACATTAGCGGAGCGCCTCCGCGGCGCGGAGCGAGCACAGGGGGCGCGCCAGCGGAGCCGAAGGCGCAGCGAGCAGGTGAGTCCGCGAACTGCGTTCAGAAATGGAGTCTGCGACGCGCGGCCAAATCAAGTCTATGCGAGCTGCGTCTAAAGTTAAGTCTCTGCGGGCCACGTAAAGTATCAGCGAATAGGCGGTAACAGGCCAAGCAATGACTATCCGCTGTTCCCATTGTCAAGCCGCCAGCTCTGAAGGAAAACGCTTCTGCGGCGATTGCGGGGCCGCGCTGCCGCTGCTCTGCGCCGCTTGCGGGAGTGTCAACGCCGCGCCAAAAAGTTTCTGTGAGAACTGCGGCGCAAACCTCGTCACCGCCTTTCGCGCCGCACCGCCCGCAATCGCAACCCGCCTGGGCCAGACCGCCGCCGTCCAGGGCGAACGCCGGCATCTGACCGTGCTCTTTTCCGATCTCGTTAATTCAACCCAGATTGCGCGTGGACTGGATCCGGAGGAATGGCGCGAAGTTGTCGCCGACTATCAAACCACCGTCGGCTTTGAGGTCGTACGCTTCGGCGGCTACGTCGCCCAATTTTTCGGCGACGGAATCATGGCCTATTTCGGCTGGCCGGAGGCGCATGACAACGACGCCGAACGCGCGACCCGCGCCAGTCTGGCCATTCTGAACGCGATCGAACAACGTAATCGCGAGCTCTCCGGGCGCTACAAACTGAAGTTCGCCGTACGGCTGGGCGTTCACAGCGGACAGGTCGTGATTATCGAGCGCGACGGCAAAAACGCGGAGGTCTTCGGCGACGTCCCCAACATCGCGTCGCGCGTCCAGACCGCCGCCGAACCGGATACGGTTTTTATCACCGCCGACACTCACCGGCTGGTCTCCGGGATGTTCGTCGTCGAGGAGCGCGCCCCGGAAGTACTGAAAGGTATCGAACAGCCGCAACTACTTTATCGGGTCGTGCAGCCGAGTGCGGCCCGGGGCCGTCTGCGCGCCGCCGCGGCAACGCGCGGTCTCACGTCGTTCGTTGGCCGCGAGGATGAATTACGCATCCTCGCCAGTCGCTGGGACTCGGCCTGCCATGGCGACGGCCAGATGGTCCTCGTTTCGGGTGAGGCTGGAATCGGCAAGTCCCGTCTGCTCGAGGAACTGCGCACCCGCCTCGCCGGCACGCCCCATACCTGGATCGAGTGCTCGTGCATACCGTATTTCCAGAATACGCCCTTTTATCCGATCGCTGAGATGCTGGAGCAGGCCTTCGCCTGGCAAGCCGCCCAGCCCGTCAGCTACAGGCTGGCGCAACTGGAAAATTCGCTGGAAGCCTTCGGTCTGAAGTCCGCCCAGGCGATACCCCTGCTGGCCCCGCTGCTCAACCTGCCGCTGCCCGATAAGTATCCGCCATTGCTGACCCCGCCCGATCAACAGCGGCGCCGGCTCATGACGATCCTGGTGGACTGGACGATCGCCGGCTCGCACAGTCAACCGTTGGTCCTCGCCGTCGAAGACCTGCATTGGGCCGATCCCTCCACGCTCGAACTGATCCAGCTCGCGGCGGAGCGTTGCGCGGGTACACGATGCTTCGTGATCTGCACCGCGCGGCCCGAATACCGGCCGGCCTGGCCGATGCAGGCTCATCACACGCAATTGACCCTCAATCGCCTGAACGCCCGCAACGTGCGGCACATGCTCACTGAGATCACCGGTCATTTCGTCTTGCCGGACGAAACCGTCGCGGCGATGGTCGAACGCACCGGCGGTGTCCCGTTGTTTGTCGAGGAATTGACGCGCGCCGTGCTGGAGAACAGCCGCAAACCAGGCGCCAGTGAAATCCCCGGCACGCTCGCCGACTCGCTGATGGCGCGTCTCGACCGGCTCGGCACGGCCCGGGAGTTCGCCCAGATTGCCGCGGTGATCGGCCGCGAGTTCCCGTACGAACTGTTGCGCGCACTCACCGCGGTTCCCGAGAGCGAGCTGCAGTTGGCGCTCACCAAGCTGACCGAAGTGGAGTTGCTCTATGTCCATGGTACGCCGCCCGACGCCATTTATACTTTCAAGCACGCGTTGATTCAGGAGGCGGCCTACGAAGCGTTGCTCAAAAGCCGGCGGCGCGAGCTTCATCGGCGCGTCGCGCAAACCCTGATCGAACAATTCCCGGCGACGGCGGAGGCGCGGCCCGAAGTGCTCGCCCGGCATTGGACCGACGCGGGTGAAGCCGCTCCCGCGATCGAGGCGTGGCGCAAAGCCGGCAACGCCGCGCGGGCGCGCAGCGCTTTCAAAGAGGCCGAGCAGAGCTACCGGCAGGCGCTGGCGCTCGTCACGTCGATGCCCGAATCGGCCGCGCGCGACGACCTCGAGCTCAAAGTCGCCAGCGCCTTCGCCGGCGCCCTCCAGGTCACGATGGGCCACTCGGCGCCCGCGACCGTCGAGGCCAGTGCGCGCATCCGGGCGCTCGCGGAAAAAAGCGGCAAGCTCGATCAATTGGTGCCGCAGCTCAATGGGGCGTTCGCCGCCGCTTTGGTGTCCGGCGATCTGCCCGCCGCGAGCAACCTCGCCGATCAGATTCTCGACTTCGCCCGCCGCAAGGAAGACCCCGTCAGTCTCGGTTTCGCCCATATGGACCAGGTCCTCGTGCGCTATTACCGCGGCGACCTCGCCGGCGCGGAAGCGCACTTCGTCGCCGGCACCCCTTTCTTTGCAGCTCCCTCTTTCAGGCGATTTCCCGCGGGCTTCGTCTCGGCATTCAACCACGCCAGCTTGAATGCCTGGACGATCGGCCGCGCGGATCTGGCCGAGCAAAGGATCAATGAGGCATTGGCTACGGCCCGCGCCAACAAAAGCCCCTACGACCTGGCTTATGCGTTCTTCGTCGCCGGATGGCTCTACTGCCTGCTCGGCCAACCCGAACGATCGGAACCGCTCGCCGCGCAGGCCGTCGCGCTATGCGATGAACATGGCTTTCCCCATTTCGGCGGCCTCGCCCGCGTGGCCCTGGGTCACGCCACCGCCCGGCTGGGCCGCGCGCAGGACGGCGTATCGATCATTCGCACTGGCCTGCAGCGTCTGGCGGAGATCGGTTCGCGCCTGGGCACTACGCACTATCTTACCTTGCTGGCAGACGCCCAGATGGTCGCGGAGAACTTCGAGGAAGCGCTGTATACTATCGAAGAATGCCTGCAAACGAACTCCGGGGAACTGACCTATCGCCCGGAGACGCTGCGCCTGCGCGGTGAATTGCGACTGCGTAATGGCCAGATAGATATTGCTCAGGCTGATTTCACAGAATCGATCAGACTGGCGCAAGCCATCGGGGCAAGGGCCTGGCAACTCCGCTCGACCACCAGCCTGGCTCGGCTCCTGCTCTCCAGTGGCGAGAGAGCTCACGCCCTCGACCGCCTCGCGCCCCTCTGCTCGTCCTTTCCAGTCGGCCTCATGACGCAGGACCTCGCCGAAGCCAACGGCTTGCTCGGCCGCCTGACCGCATCGAGTTAATCTTTCGTTCGCACTGGATACGATCGTAAGATCCGATCGATCATCGGCAGCAGGCGGTTGCGCGCCGCAGACACCGTGCGGCGGCTTGAGGCTCATCCAGGCCGCGCTGACCGTATCGCGCGATTCCCGAGCGTGGACGCTCACGCAAGCCCAGGCTGCCCGTGCCGGGCAAGTCGCACGCGCTGTACCATCTCGACGGAAGCAAACGATCGTGTGCGAGCTGCATCAATCAATCATTGACTATTGGTGATATTGCGATTTTCCGGAGAATCCGCGTTTGCGACTCGCACCGCAAGTCGCACGCGACTCCGCCGGTCAGTTTCGCCTGCGAGCGATCCTCCGACGGATCGCGAATAGCTATTAGCTATTCTAATGCTGAGGCAATTTCCAAG
>JBKQPD010000195.1:0-54021 GCA_052145175.1 Binataceae bacterium (SeqCode)
GGTGCAGAACGGCATCTTCTCCGGGCTGGACTGGCTTCCAACCTTCGCGGCGGCGGCCGGCAATCCGAACATCACCGAAGAATTGCTGAAGGGCAAGACGATCGGCGACCGGACCTACCGGAATCATTTGGACGGCTACAACCAGATGGATGCCATCACCGGGAAAGGGCCGTCCGCGCGTCACGAAATCTTCTACCTTGGCGAAAGCACAGTTGGCGCGGTGCGCATCGACGACTACAAGTATCGTTTCATTGATCAGCCCGGCGGTTGGCTGGGTGAAAAGACCCATCCGGACGTGCCTGTGATCATCAACCTGCGCCTAGATCCGTTCGAACGCACGGGCTGGCCTAACGATCTGACGAAAGAAGGGTCGGAACAATACTTTGATTGGTTTAAGTACCAGTTCTGGCGGTTTGTGTTCGTCCAGCAGTTGATGGCCAAGGAACTTCAGACATTCCTCGATTACCCGCCCATGCAGCGAGGCGCGAGTTTCAACCTCGACGCGATCAAGGCGGAAATGGGGAAAAAGATGGCCGAGGCGGAGGCGGCGTCAAAAGGCACCGGCGAGTAACTCGAAAACCTTCATGGTGGGCGGTCCATAGGGCCGCCCGCTATGTGTAGCTTCAACAAGCTCAGAATAGATTGTTCCGTTCACCGGAGATTTTGAGAAGAGATCTCACGGAACCACGGTGGAAAAAGAGGTTGGAGGAACTGGCCACGGCCTCCTGAATCTTCCTCATCCGTCCTATAGTAGTAGGCTTGATGCCGCGCCGCGTGGCAGTAGCAAAGGAGACTGCAAGATGTCCAAAGCGAAATTCGCCCAGCGTGCCACGATGACGTTCACCGCCCTGCTGTTGCTCGCCGGTTGCGTCTCGGAAAACAAGTATGACGCGCTCCAGTCACGATATGATCAGCTCAACCAGACCATGTCGTCCGAGATCAGTGCTAATCAGATGCAGATCTCGCGACTGCAGGGCGCTATCAAGGTGACGGTGAACGGTGAGCTGCTGTTTCCGTCGGGCGGCTGGCAGATGCCCGCAACAGCGCAGCAGACAATCGCCAAGATGGCGCCGATCCTCGCTCCCATGCAACAGACCACGATTGTTGTGAACGGCTACACCGACAATACGCCGATTGGTCCGGAACTCATGCGCGAGGGTGTCACCAGCAATCTGATTTTGTCACAGAAGCGGGCCGATAACGTGATGCAGTACATGATCTCGCAGGGCGTCAAGCCGAGCTTGGTGTCAGCGCAGGGTTTCGGCGACGCGAACCCGGTGGCCTCAAATGACACCGCCGCGGGTCGGGCGCAGAACCGGCGCGTAGAACTGACGCTGGCCGGTTCGGGCAATTGATGTCGGCCGATTTTGAACGATGAAGCCCTCTCGGCGATTTGTGTGGCCATAACCGGCTCTCCATTCGAAGTTTTCGCGATCTCTCTGGTCGTTTTATGGTCTTCGGCCTGGTTAGGAGCCTTTTTTTTCAGGAAACGGCGAGCCCTTGAAGATGACGAGCGTGAAGATTTTGGCATCATCCATGCCGCCACGCTGACGTTGCTCGCGCTCATTATAGGATTCAGCTTTTCCATGGCCATCAGCCGTTACGACCAGCGTAAAAATTACGAGGAAGCGGAGGCCAACGCGATTGGCACGGAATACGTCCGCGCCGACCTTCTGCCCGCCACCGACGCGGCGAAGGTGCGCGGACTGCTGAGAAAGTACCTTGACCAGCGTATTTTGTTCTACCGAACAGAAGACGCACGGCGGCTCCACCAGATCGATTCGGATACTGCTCAACTGCAGGCCGATTTGTGGACCGCTGTGCGGGTTCAGGCCACGGCTCAACCTACGCTCGTGATGGCCCTGGCGGTCTCGGGCATGAACGATGTGTTGAATTCGCAGGGTTACACCCAGGCCGCCTATTGGAATCGCATCCCAGTCGGAGCTTGGCTTCTGATGGCAGTGATCGCGATCGGCGCCAACCTCCTGGTCGGTTATGGTTCGCGGCGCGCGGAAAGGGAAAAGATTCTACTTCTCGTTCTACCAGTCATTTTGTCCGTCTCGTTCATGCTCATAGCAGACATTGACAGCCCGCGAGGCGGTCTCATTCATGTGCGCCCGCAAAATCTGGAAAGCCTCGCGCAGTCTTTGCAAGGGCATTAGTTTTGGCTCCATTCGATTCTTAATGCGTTTTCGGATTCTATTAACGATAGGCCCCGGGATCAGAGTTCATAACTGAAGAATCGAGGTAACGGATGACCTTCATTTCTTGCCTCCAGTCGCAACGGCGACCTTTTCTCAAGCACCGCCAGGTTCTTGTTTATGTATCAATTCTGCTCGCGGCCTTGCAGGGCATCGCCCGCGGCGCCGCCTTGGAGCTCTATGAAACCGGCGCACCGGATCTGGGCACCGCGAGCGCAGGACGGGCCGCGATGGCGGCGGACGCCTCGACGGCGGCGGCCAATCCCGCGGGCATGACCCTCCTCGACCGAACGCAACTGATGGGTGCGTCTGGCGCACTCCTGCCCTCGACTAACTTCGATATTGCCCCGGAAACGACCACGAAAGGCACGAGTGGCGGCAACGCCGGCGTGTTTTCGCCCCTCGGGTCGTTCTTCTACGTCTACAAATTCTCTGACCGCATTCGGCTCGGCGTGGCGCTCTATTCCGATTACGGTCTCGCCGGAAACTACAGCAAACAGTGGGTCGGGCGTTATTACATCACCCGGGCAGCGCTTTTCACGGGGAAGATGTCCCCATCGATTGCGTACGAGGTGAACAACTGGCTGTCTGTAGGCGCGGGTTTCAGCTTTGCGGTCGGACGTCTCACCTTTCAATCGAAGGTTAACAACGTGCTGCCGCGCTATCCGGATGGCGGCTTTTCGCTCGAATCGTGGGACGAAGCGTTCGGTGGCCACGCCGGCGTGCTGCTCAGACCAATCCCGAAACTTCGGATCGGCGTCACCTATCAGTCGCCGGAATTCTATAAATTTGGCTTTAACCCTCACCTCACGGATCTTGGTCCAGGGCTTAGCTTCGTCCAAAAACGAATCGGCACGACCAAAGTCAACGTTCCGTTGGAAGAGCCGATGCAGGTGATGACGAGCGCAGTATACGAGGTCCTGCCCAACTTCAGTCTGCTGGGCAACGTCGGATGGCAGAACTGGTCGGCCTTCGGCGAGTTTCCCGTTGGAATCTCGGCAACCAACCAGAAAACCGTCGAGGCCAACCTGCATTTTTCAGACACCTTTCAGATTGCAATCGGTCAGCAGTATCGGATCGCGGAGAAGTGGTTGTGGTCGGCAGGATTTGCGTATGACAGTGCGCCCGTTTCGCAAGCGAACCGTAATGCCGTCCTTCCGATCGATCGTCAGCTCCGCTACGGCACAGGCATCCAGTATGAGATCAATCGTGATGTGACGGCCGGTACCGCATGGGAGTTCATGGACGCGGGGCCTGCACCGTTCAGCAATCGCAGGGGACCGCTCGCTGGAACGCTGCAAGGGCACTACTCGACGAACTATCTTAACTTCCTCGCGCTCAATGTCGCCTGGAAATTGTAGTCTCGGGTGCAACCGTATGCGCGCAACGATGCCGCCAAGCCAATCTTTATGCCTTGGCGTAACAGTCGACCAAGAATAGGAAAAAAATGAAACAGCGTATGATCAAGAGTGTGGTGGCAATTGTGGTCTGCCTTGCCATATCCCTTTCGGCTCCTACTGCAGCCAGAGCACAGCACGGCGACTGGTTGATGGGCACCGACGGGCTGCTGTCCGGGCAGCAAACTCCGGAAGGTATCTTTTACCAGAACTTGTGGTCTTGGTACGACGCATCGAACAGCGGTTTTCTGCAGACCAGCAATTTGAAGTGCGGCCCATTACGAGGCCGGCTCTGCCTGAGTGCGAACCTGAGCGCAAGCGGGAGCCTCGATATGTTCGTCGACCAGAACATCATCTCGGTGACCACCCCGTTCAAGATCCTGGGCGCAAATTACGGATTTGTGATCGATGTGCCGTTTGCCATCGTCGATGCGAGCGGGGCCGCGACCGTAGAACCGGTCCTCAACACGCCACGTGAAAGCTTCGCTCTGAATACCTTCGGAACCTCAGGCGGGTCCACCAAGGGCAGTATCACAAACATTTACTTTCAACCGATCGATCTGGGCTGGCACTTTAGCCAATTTGACGCGATTGCCACTGGCGGATTCTTCGCGCCGACGGGTCCGTATAATCAAAATGCGCGGCTCAATATTGGATTTGGCCACTGGAGTGGTGAACTCGGACTCGGTGGAATTGCGTACGCCGACCCGGAACGCACCTGGGCACTGTCGATCTTCACGCATGTGATCTTGTATGCCTCGCAGATGGGCCGGAATTACACTCTCGGCGATCAGGTCCCGTTCGAATGGGCCGCCAGCAAAAGCTTTGAGTTGCGCAACGACATTTTAAAAGAGCTGACGCTGGGGCCCGCCGGCTACGCTCAGTGGCAGATCTCGAACAACCAGATAAACCTGAATCCAGCGACGAGTATCGGCCAAGCGGCTTTGAGCACGTTGGAAGATACGCATTCGCAAGTTTATGCGGCTGGTCCCGCAGTTCAGCTCCTGACCAAGTTTGGGCTGTTCGACTTGCGCTATTACGACGAGTTCGGCAACAAGGCAACACCGTCGGGCCAAACACTGATGTTTAGCTTTGCGCTTTTCGGCAAACCGTGGGGCAAATGAGGGCGGGACTTCAGGCCAAGGCCATGATCCAAGAAGCGCTCAAGCGGACGAAGGTGATTAGTTAAACATGCAACACCCACGTGGCTTCAAGGCCGCTCTTGCGCCCCAGAGGGTCGGCCCCACGCGCGACAGCCGTAGAACACCGCGTCTCGCCGACGAGCGATTAGCCTTGCGGAGGTTCCATTGAGACATCAATACGCGCGTGCAGTTACTTTATTCGGATTCTTGTTCTTCATGGTGGTCACGGCCGCCGCTGCGCAGACGGCAGATGACAAATCGCTCGACGAGGTTAACAAGGAACTGTCGAATCCGATTTCAAGCATCTGGGCGCTTCAGCTTCAGGAAAACACCTATTGGCTGAACAAGCCGGAACGAAACAGCATCAATCTTCAGTTTCAGCCTGTTCTCCCACTTGCATTGACCGATGATTGGAATTTGATCACTCGGCCCGTCTTCCAGGTGATGAATTCCACGCCGTACGTCAACGAGAGCGGCAATCTCCATCGCATCACCGGTTTCGGCGACACCATTCTCGCGACACTGCTTTCGCCCAGCCCAAAGCTTGCCGGTCCGTGGCTACTCGGCGTGGGTCCCAGCTTCATCTTCCCCACGGCGAGCAACTCTCGGCTCGGTCAGAACAAATGGCAGATAGGACCAGCCGGCGTACTCGGATACTTAGGTGACAAATGGCTCGCAGGGGTCTTTCCGCAGCAATGGCTCTCGTTCGGAGGACCAGGTCCGCAGACGACTAGCCAGATGAATATTCAGTACTTTTTCGTCTATCTGCCGGGCGACGGCTGGGGCATCGGGACATCGCCGAACATACTCGTCAATTGGTACGCCAATAAGAGCGGCAACATGCTTACCTTCCCTATCGGACCCAATATCAGCAAAGTCATCAGGATTGGTCCCTTACCTGTAAAATTTGCAATCCAGGGTCAGTATATGCCGGTCCATCCGGATGTCTTTGGTCAAAAGTGGAACCTGCAGTTCGCGATAACCCCCGTCATACCTAAACTCGTCAAAGGCAATCTTTTCGGAGAATAATCGCGGATTGTGCGCAATTCGGTAGCTGTCTGTGGAAAAGAATAAATCGCGATGACTAACTCGGATCGACGAAATAAATTACCGGCAGCGTTTGCGGTCCTCGCACTGGCCGTCCTGTTGTTGGCCTCGGAATCCGCGGGCGCACAGGGCGTTGTGCTGCCGCTGCCTGCAGAAGATCAGCAGACGATCAACGCTCAGCTCGGTTCCGGCGTCGTCGGCAAAGCCTTGCCAAGTTCCCCTATCGCGGATGTTTCCGTTTACTTCCCGCTGCAGGAAAGGGCGTCAGTCTACCAGGTTACGGCTGGTCCTAACGCCGGCAAGGTGCAAACGCTGAGCGTCCACAAGATCAGACGCCCCAACGGAAAGGCGGCGTGGCGATTCGAGTTCTCGCCCTCGCTCGCAGGCTTCATCCGTCAGAGCCCGGAGGGCGACCTCATTATTCCCACGGTCGGGGACGCGAGCGAAGGCGTGATGGTGGTGACAACGCCGCCTAATCCTTTCGTTATAAAGGGGATGCAGCCTGGCGAAACGCGCACTTACGTGCAGCACGTTCAAGTTAATGCGCTCGACGACCCGGCTGATCAGGAATACTCCGGGTCGCTCAAGGGCAGTTACACCTATTTGGGCACTTATCAGGTTACCGTCCCTGCCGGTACTTACGGAGCGGTCCTGCTCCGTCTCAGGTGCCATGGCAAGGTGGGTCCAGCGCTGACCCACGACACGGCTTACTATTTTTTTGCGCCCGGCAAAGGCGTGGTCGCGATGATTAGTCAGGAGAACGCGACCGCGTTCTGGATTATTCATATCGATACCACCTCCGGAAAAGTGCTGACGCCGAACTGAAACATCGATGAAAGCTCAAGCAGTAACGCTAATCCTTGTGATGGTTTTCGCGCTAGCTGGCACGACGCAAGCTCAGAGCGATGTGGTTGCTTCAACCGGCGCCGAAAGCGAAGAGGATTTGCTGGCGCGAGAGGTCGATGACCCGACCGTGATTCTGACGCAGCTGAAATTTCAGGACATCTACACGCCCGGGAATTTTGAAACATCGGCGCAAACCAACACAGCTCAACTTCAGGCGGTGGTTCCCATAGTTGCGCTCCCCTTCTTGCCGTTCCAACAAGTGCTGAGGCCCACGTTCAAGCTGCAGACTTCGGCGACCTCGAGCGGCAGCGCTACCATCACCGAATTCGCCGACACCGAGTTCTTTGATCTGTTTATTTCCAATTGGCCTGATCCGAAAGAAACCGGGTTCGGCTGGGCCGTAGGACCAACTTTCGTGTTTCCAACCGGCAGGGTTTCTCAGGCGGGCAAGCACGCCTGGCAGGTTGGACCCGCCGCCGCCGCCGCTTATCGAGGTGTTCCGCATCTGATGGTAGGGTTCTTATTTCAGAATCCCATTTCCTTCGCCTACACGAATTCGTCGGCAACTCCTCAGAATCAGATGGAGTTCCAGCCGTTAGTCTCGTATACGCTCGGCCGTGGCTGGTACGTGAAATCCGCTGACTCGACCTGGACCGTCAACTGGCGGCACGGCAGTTCGACTACGATTCCCATCAGTCTTGGTTTCGGCAAAGTGTGGCAGTTCGAGGGGCCCGAGCTTAATACATGGGTCTCAGGCGAATGGACAGCTTATCGGCAGTATGCGGGGATTACGCCGATGTACACCGTACGGTTCGGTTTAACGTTGCTGTTCCCACGTTTCGAGCTGTAAAAGCGAGTAACCCGCGGATTGGATTAGCGAACAGGTGAAAACTCGGACGCGCAGAAGCGAGGAAGGCGCCGGGTGCGAGCGCGCGGAGCGCTTGTGCCGCGAGATTCCGCCACCATTCTATGATTGACTTGGATTTCCAAGGTCTGGACGAGTAAGTGCAGAACAACCCCGAGTACAACCGGCCGCTCGCCGACCTCGCCCTCGTCGCCTGTCCACATTGTGACCTGTTGCAACGGCTTCCGGAACTTGCCTCCGGCGCGTCCGCGCGATGCCCGCGCTGCAACAAGGAACTGTGGCGCCATAAACAGGATTCAGTGAATCGAGCCTTCGCGCTGACCGTAGCGGCTGGGGTGCTCTATGTGATCGCGAATTCGGTTCCCATGCTTGGTCTCACGATTGTCGGACGCGCGGCCTCCACGACCGTGTTCGGAGGTGTCGAGACGCTCTGGCAGGATGGGCAGGCGCTGGTCGCGGCGTTAGTGCTTTTTACGGCGATCATCGCTCCCGCTCTGCAAATTGCTCTGATGCTGGCGATCGTGCTCGGGGCTCGACGCACACCCGTGCCAAGGTGGGTGGCGACATTGATGCGCCATCACCCGATGACACGGATCTGGAGCATGATCGAAGTGATGATGCTCGGCGTGCTGGTCGCTCTGGTCAAGATTGCGGATTACGCGACGGTGATTCCAGGCGTGGCTTTGTTCGTGCTCTGGGTGCTGGTCTTTCTACTCGCCGCGATCCAGGCGAGCTTCGATCCGCGCGAGGTGTGGGAGAGGATCGAGTGGGCGGATGGCGCAGCGCGGCCCGCCGTCGGGGATCGAGTGAGCGAGGGCACGTCGTGAGTCCCTCTGCCGCCATCACCGCGAGGGAACAGGGTCTGCAAAGCTGCGAAGTTTGCACCTTGGTCTCCCGTCCCATGCCCGGTGAGGAAGCGGGCCTCTGTCCGCGGTGTGGCGAGGAGCTTGTTTTCCGCAAAGAGGCGAGTTTCCAGCGTACCTGGGCCTTCTTGATCGCCGCGGCCGTCTGTTACATTCCCGCCAACGTCCTGCCCGTCTTGACTACGACCACGGCCACCGGCAGCGATTCCGATACGATCTTGCAAGGCGTGGTGCTGCTTTGGTCGCCCACCGGCTGGCCACTGTCACTGATCGTGCTCTTCGCGAGCATTATGATCCCGAGTGCAAAGATTCTCGCGCTGGCGTACCTCCTCATAACAGCGCAACGTGGCTCTGCAAAGAACAACGAGCAGCGCATGCGGATGTATCGAATGGTCGACTTCGTCGGACGCTGGTCGATGGTCGATGTGTTCGTCGACACCTTCACCGCGGCCCTGATTCAACTCCAACCGCTGATGTCGGTGGCGCCGGCGCCCGGCCTGCTTTTCTTTGCGGCGGTCGTGGTGCTGACGATGCTTGCGGTCGAATCCTTCGATCCGCGCCTGATCTGGGATGCCGCCAGTCCGAAAGAGGTTCAACATGCCTGATCCCGAAACGCCAATCCCTCCAGTCCCGAGCTCGAGGGCTGTATCCAGGAGCCGCACGCGGCTCTCGCTGGTCTGGTTCATCCCGATTGTGGCCGCGCTGGTCGGCGTCTGGGTTGCGGTTACGAGAGTCATGAGCGAGGGACCCAAGATTACGATAACCCTCGACTCGGCGGATGGTCTCGAGGCCGGCAAGACCAAAATTCGGTACAACGGCGTCGAGATCGGCACAATCACAACCATTCGGCTCTCAGATGATCACCGGCACGTCATCACCACCGCGCAGATGGCCCCCGCGACGGAAGGGTTTCTCGCCACCGATACCAAGTTCTGGGTCGTACGTCCCCGGATCTCGGGCGCCAATGTGACGGGGTTAGGCACCCTGATCTCGGGAGCGTACATCGGTCTCGAAATCGGGCAGTCGGCGGAGCATACGCGCGACTTCGTGGCGCTCGAAACGCAGCCCGTGGTCACCGGCGCCCTCCCCGGCCGTCTATTCGTGCTGAAGACTGCCGACTTGGGTTCACTGGACACCGGCACACCGGTCTTCTTCAGGCGGCTGCAGGTCGGTGAGGTCGCGTCCTACGCGCTCGACACGGACGGCAAGTTCCTGACCGTCAAGGTCTTCGTGCGCGCCCCCTATGACCAGTACGTCAATCCGGAGACGCGATTCTGGCATGCGAGCGGGATCGACGTGTCGCTTTCCGCAAGTGGTCTGAAGGTGCAGACGCAGTCGGTTTTGTCGATCCTGATCGGCGGTATCGCGTTTGAGACGGCCGCGACCAGCCCGGTCCTGCCGCCGGCCGAGGCAAACAGCGTTTTCACCTTGTACGGCAACCGGGCTGAGGCCTTCCAGCCCGCCGCGCAAAATCCGCAGACCTACCAGCTCATCTTCAACGAGTCGGTGCGCGGACTCGCGCCTGGCGCGCCGGTCGAGTTTCGCGGTATTCCGGTCGGCGAGGTCGCGGACGTGCGCGCGCAAGTTGACCTGAAGACCTTCCAATTCTCAACGCCCGTGACCATCCACCTGGACCCGCGACGACTCGGCGTCAACATCCTGGACGTGAGGACCGGCGTGGATCTCGATACCATGCGCAGAAGATTGATCGACTCCCTGGTGTCTCACGGCGTCCGTGCGCAACTGCGTACCGGTAGTCTGCTGACCGGGGCATTGTACGTCGCTCTCGATGTTGTTCCCGGCGCGCCACCGGCGACGGTGGATTGGTCGCAAAAGCCGGTGCAGTTGCCGACCGTTCCGGGGCAGCTGCAGGCGACTGAGGACAAAGTCGAGGACGTCATCAACAAGCTCGACAAACTTCCGCTGGGAGCGATCGGCGAAAACGTGCGCAAGAGTCTCGCCGACCTCGATCTGATGCTCGTAACCGCGCGCGGCACGCTGGTCAGTGCGCGCGGCACACTCGCGAACACCAGCACCCTCACCGGGCCGAATTCGGTGCAGGTCCAGCAGCTCGGCAACACGCTCCAGGAAGTGAGCCGTGCCGCCCGGTCGGTGCGTGTGTTGGCCGATTATCTCGAGCGCCATCCCGAGGCGCTTCTGCGCGGCAAAAAAGGGGAGGCAAAATGATGGTAGGCCGCTGGATGCGTTTGACCCTGCTGGTGTTGGTCGCCACCGCGGTAGTTGGTTGCGGAACGTCCGCGCCGGCCCGCTTCTACACTCTGGACTCCACTGCGACCCCGAACGGCGCGCCGGTGACTCGCGTCGCCGTCACGGTTGGCCCGGTCTCCATCCCCGCCGCGGTCGACCAGCCGCAGTTCGTGGTCCAGGTCGCGTCGAACCGCGTCGAGATCGACGAATTTAACCGCTGGGACGCGCCGCTAGGCGACAGCATCGCGCGCGCCGTTGCTGGTGACCTCACGGTGCTGTTGGGCACGCCGAACGTCGCTGCGGCCCCGTTCGCGAACTTCGATCCCACCTACACGGTCACGATCGAGGTCCAGCGCTTCGACTCGATTCGTGGCGAGGCGGCGCTGGTCGAGGCGCTGTGGACCGTGCGCAAGACCGCGGGCGGGGAAACGCGCTCAGGCCGTTCCGTTGCACGTGAGGCGGTACAGGGCCAAGGCTTCGACGCGCTCGCCGCTGCGCACAGCCGCGCGCTCGCGAGCATGAGCGCCGACATCGCTTCGGCGATCCGAACGGCAGCCGGCGAGCAATCGTAGCTACGGGACTGCGCGCCTACCTAACAGCGGAACACCTTGCGACAGGTTAGGGAATCATCCCGCACTCGAAAAGCTTATTAGCGATCGGGGCGGCCACTCGGTCGATGAACGCCTGGCGCATCTGGGGATCGCCGCGCAAGAGCTGGATCGCATGCTGCTCCTCCGGGCCGCGTGGCTGGTCGCGCTGCGCCATCAATTGGGGACAGGACGAGTTCTGATACTTTTGGATCACTTTGTTCGCGACCGCATCCAGAATTGGGTACTGTTGCGCGCCAACTTCACTCGCAAAAAACAACATCGATGCCGCGATAAAAACGAAACGTTTCATTGCACTTCCTCTGTTTTCTAGACCGCTGAAGCCACGTAAACGACCTGGCTGCCGTTGAATACGGGTTTAAGGTAGCTACCGTTGTAATAGTAATAGTATTGACCATTAATCTGCGTCGGGCTTGCACTGGGCGGCAGCACGGGAACCGTAGAGCCAATCGGCAGTGGCGCGCCAGCGGCCCCAGGCGCCCCGACATTCTCAATGATCGTCGTTGGCTGTTGTGGCGTCTCTGCCGACTTCATCGCAGCTCCAACAGCCATTCCCCCAATCATGCCCAGAGCGGCGGCACCAGCCTCGGATCCCCCGCCACCACCACCTGACGAGCCGCAACAGCCGCCATAGGGCTCCCAGCCGTTGTTATTCGCCGTATTCATGTAGCTTGTGTTGGCGTTATACTTCTGGTTTTCCAGGTTGTGTTCGTTTTGATACTGCTGCTGTTGGAGGCTCGTCGCTTCGTTGTAGCGGGTCTGATTGTAATTGTATGCCGCTGACTGCGGTGTCGTCCCGTAGGGATGGGACGTGCTGCTTGATGAGCTGTACTGATTGTAGGTGTTGTTGGAATTGGTGGTGTTGGACGTGCTTGAAGGATGTTCGCTCTTGTACTGGTTAGCCGAGTTTGACGCCTGGTTATACTCGCTATAGCTCATGTTCGAGTTCGGATGCTCTTGTTTAGACTGCTCATAGGAGCTGGCCGACTGTTGGTTAGGATGCTCACTCGAAGAACTCGAGGAGTTGTACGTGCTCGATGACGTATTCGACGGATGTTCGCTCTTGTATTGATTAGCCGAGTTTGAGGCATTGTTGTACTGGCTATAGCTCATGTTCGAGTTCGGATGCTCTTGTTTAGACTGCTCATAGGAGCTGGCCGACTGTTGGTTTGGGTGCTCACTTGAAGAGCTGGACGACTTATTATAGTCGCTCGTCGAGCCGGAACTGTAGCTGCTGGGATGTTCTCCACTTTCGCTGGAGCCGTATTGCGAATGGCTCGAAGAACCCTGCGACCAGGAGCTGTGGCTGGTGTCTCCGCCACCGAAACCGTCACCACCGTAATGGAAGCCGCTACCGCCGCCACCGCCTCCACCGAAGCGCGCGTGGGCAGGATTGACCTTAATTAAGCCGATGCTAGCAATGACCACTAGCGAGATTCCAATCATTCGATACGCAAGAGTTCGGCGGCTACTCATTTTACTTCTCCTTCGACTCGATGAACTCGGTCTTAATGGCCCCTTTGGGGATTCTAGGTTGGAAGAATGAGGCCGGAAGTTGCCGGTCGAACCGCCAGTCCGAAAAAACCGCTTCCCATTGAGGCTGGGTTGGGAGTTTCTTGTAGGTGATAACGATCTTGCGGGGCAGCGGCTTTCCCTTGTGATCGACCCAGAGCTGCCAATCCACGTCCTCCTGGATGAAAGCGAGATGGTCGCAATCCACGCCTGCGGCGTCGTTGAGACCGACGTATTTGCTGCGCAGAACGTCCTTATAGACGACCGCACATGGGTTGCTTACGTCAAACCCTTTGAGCGGGATCGAGAGATTTTTCTCGTTGGCGACCTGCGCCAGCATAGCGTCTATCGAATCCGGGACGGCGACGCTCGCGTAGGCCATGTGAGGGGGATCGAGAATAGTCAGCGTTTTGCCGTTGTACCATATTCGCTTCGCCCCGAGATCGCTCTGATAGTTGATCGCAAGGCGGTTCGGCCTCACCACCGCGGCGTCCATCGCCGCCGAGTATTGCAGCTTGACCAGCGACGGTAGGACCGAGTCAAAAGTGATCTCGGCGTGATAGCTGAATTCTTTGGCGGCTGAGAGTTCGGTGCAGGCGCGATTAAGAACTTGTTCGACCTGCGGTTCAATTGCCGGAGGAGTCTGAGTTGTCTTTGGGAGCGGGCTTGGAACTGCTGCGGGTTCCGCACCTGGAGCCGAACGCGTCATGACTGTCAGGCCCAGCACCATGGTCAGAACGATCCAGCCTGCTCCCGGCCGATATCCGCTTCTCATTTGGCTTCGCTCCAAAGGCCCGCGATACGGTCAATAGGATTGCTCGCGAATACGCCGCAGAATAGCAAACAAGTCGTCGCGTGGATATTGTACCTTGGTCCAATTGACACGGTCGAAACGGTGCGGAACAAACTAAACGCGCAGCCAAGTTCAAAGGAATTGCGATTAAACGCTCGTGAAATCTGCGTCA
The DNA here is from genome assembly GCA_052145175.1 of Binataceae bacterium (SeqCode). Lineage (GTDB taxonomy): Bacteria > Desulfobacterota > Binatia > Binatales > Binataceae > JAJPHI01. The sequence continues at coordinate 13,655 of JBKQPD010000195.1, forward strand.
CACCAAAGTCCAAGCATGGAAGGATAAGTGTATGAGGACCACACCGCGAACTCAGCGCAAGATATCACTCGGCACAGTGTTGACGCTGCTTTGGTTATTGACCGTCAACGGCGTGCGCGCCCAGCAAATCACCGGCGTACCGGGCTCGCCCGGCGCCACCGTGACGCTTGACGGGAAGCAACTCCCGCCGCCGCCGATGAAGTTTGGTGGCGTGATCAAGGAAAGCGCCAAGGATTCCACGCCATGGTGGCCGCCGCGCGTCGTGCCGCCCAAGGGCGCGCCCAACGTCCTCCTCATCATGACCGACGACCAGGGCTATGGGGTTTCGAGCACCTTCGGCGGCGTGATCCCGACGCCCGCGCTGGATCGCATCGCCAAGGCGGGATTGCGTTACACGCAATTCCATTCGACGGCTTTGTGCTCACCCACGCGCGCCGCTCTCATCACGGGGCGCAATCATCATATGGTAGGCTTCGGCGTGATCGGCGAGTTGTCCACGGGTTATCCGGGCTATGACTCGATCATCGGGCCGGACAACGCCACGATCGGCACGATCCTCCGGGACAACGGATACGCCACATCGTGGTTTGGCAAAGAGCATAACACCCCGAGCTTTCAATACAGCGTAGCTGGCCCTTTCGACCAATGGCCTGTGGGGATGGGCTTCCAGTATTTCTATGGGTTCATGGGCGGCGAGACCGACCAGTGGACACCCTACCTTTTTCGCAATACGACCCCGGTATTTCCATGGATCGGCAAGCCCGGTTACAACCTCACCACCGATATGGCGGACGACGCCATCAGGTACATGCGCGATCTGAACGCAGCGGCACCCGACAAGCCGTTCTTTCTCTACTATGTGCCCGGCGGCAGCCACTCGCCGCATCAGCCAACCAGGGAATGGATCGATAAGTTCAAGGGCAAGTTCGACATGGGCTACGAAAAGTTACGCGACCAAATTTTCGCCAACCAAAAGCGGCTCGGCGTGATCCCGGCGAATACCCAGCTAACCCCGTGGCCAGATGGGCAGGTCGCGTATGGTGGCGCAAAGCTGCCGCGGTGGGACTCGCTCTCGTTGATCCAAAAGAAGCTCTATGCGCGCGAGGCCGAGGTCTTCGCCGCCTATACCGCCTATACCGACTATGAGATTGGCCGCGTAATCCAGGAGGTTCAGGACGAGGGCAAGCTCGACGACACGCTGATTATCTACATCGTCGGCGACAATGGCACCAGCGCCGAAGGCACCTTGGAGGGGACGTATAACACGCTGACCGCCTACAATGGTATCCTTACCCTCCCCAAGGCCTTGCAAATGTTGCATTACAGGGACTGGGGGTCGGACAAAACCTACCCGCATATGTCGGTGGCATGGTCGTGGGCGTTTGATACGCCGTTCAAGTGGACCAAGCAGGTGGCGTCGCATTTCGGCGGCACCCGGCAGGGGCTGGCCATCTCCTGGCCGGACCGCATCAAAGACGTCGGCGGCATCCGCACACAATTCCATCATATCATTGATATTGTGCCGACGATCCTCGAGGCGGCCGGCATCAAGGCGCCCGACCAGGTCAACGGGATCAAGCAGAAGCCGATCGAAGGCGTGAGCATGGTTTACACGTTCGACAAGACGAACGCCAACGCTCCGTCGAACCACCAGACGCAGTATTTCGAGATGGCCGGCAACCGTGCGATTTACCACGATGGCTGGATCGCCGCTACCACGCCTCCCTCGGCGCCGTGGCTCCTGGCAACGGGCAAGTTGACCGACGTCAACGATTACAACTGGGAACTCTACAATATCGCCGAGGATTATTCAGAGTACAACGACCTCGCCGCGAAAATGCCGGACAAGCTCAAGCAAATGCAGGCGTTGTTCCTCTCGGAAGCTGCAAAAAACCAGGTCCTGCCTCTGGATAACACGGCTTTCTCGCGCCTATTGACGCCGCGACCGAGCGCGGTCGCCGGGCGAACTGTCTTCACCTACACGGGTGAGAATACCGGCATTCCAGTCGGCAATGCTCCGAGTATTTTGGACAAGAACTATACTATCACCGCTCAGGTGACGATCCCCAAAGGCGGGGCGGAAGGGATGATCGTGACTTTGGGCGGCCGCTTTGGCGGCTATGGCCTCTATCTGCTCAAGGGCAAGCCGGTCTTCGATTACAACCTACTCGATCTGACGCACTACCGCTGGGAGGGGGGACCCGCAGGCCGCGGCATCCTGGCCGATGCGCTCAAGCCGGGCGAGCACACGATCATGTTCGACTTCAAATACGACGGACCCGGCCCCGGCAAGGGCGGCGAGGGAGTGCTGTCGGTCGATGGCAAGGAGATGGCTCGCAAGACGATCCCGCACACGATTCCCCTACTCATGTCCATCGACGAGACTTTCGACGTTGGCAGCGACACCCGCACGGCGGTGAACGATGACTATAAGCTGCCTTTCCGCTTCACCGGGACAATCAACAAGCTGACGTTCAACCTCGGGCCGGAGCAATTGACGGACGCGGACCGCAAGATCATTGCGGAGCAGCTCGCCCGGGCCAGGGACTAGACGGGCAGGCGATCGCAGCTACGCGCCTGGTGGTCGGCTCATGAAACGCGCGGGCGTCCGCACTTGCCGGGCGCCCGCGATTGGGCGGTCGAAACCAAAAACGTCCGATCAAGGTCGCGCCGCAACGTAACTGAAATCCGAATAGGAACCAACTCGAAAAACGCCAACGGTCCCGGGCCGATGAACATTCTGCTAGCGACTACTGCGAGTATCGAAATAGGAGCCGGCCTGGCGCTGCTGTGTCTTCCGTCGGCCGCGGCGGTACTCCTGCTCGGGGCACCGCTCGAGGCGCCCGCCGCCTTGACCGTGGCGCGGGTCGGCGGGGCCGGGTTGGTTTCGCTGGGTGTTGCCTGCTGGCTCGCGCGTGGTGACACGCAAAGTCGAGCCGCGAGAGGATTGGTCACCACGATGCTGCTGTATAACATCGGCGCGGTTCTTATCCTTGCGGCTTTCGGCATCCGGTCACAGACGATCGGCGTCCTACTATGGCCGGCCGTCGCGCTGCACGCGGCCATGGCCTGCTGGTGCATCGTGAACCTTGGTAGTGGCAAGTCAACTAGCTGATCGCACGGATCTTTCTATCTTGGATTTGCCCCGGTTGCGTGGACACCCCGCGAAGCGCGGAGGTGCGCCAGAAGCGAGGCATGGAGAAAGACAACGACGCAGAACCTCTGCGCAAAGCCACGGGCGCGAGCAACGCGCTCTAGTTCACGTTCCGGTGAACATGCTCTCATGACTCGCAGCAGAACTCGACGGCGATCGAAGAATCGCCGGGCCCTGGATCGAGAGTTTCTTTAGCCGAAGGCCCTGCCCGCTTCACACGGTTGCGCCCGATTTCGGAGGACGGCTCGCGGAAAGCGCCTCGCGCGCACGGCGGTTAACGGGATAGTCGTGCGCGAGCGGGCGAGCGCGCCCCCGCGTCTTTCCGTTAAGTCTGTGCGTCATTTTGAATTGCAGCGCCAACGCGGCCCGGATGCTGCGATGGTCAACGCCGGGCGCGATGACTCGGGCTTAATCCCGCGCGGACTGACCACAAGTTGTCGGAGTGTCAAGGCGCGAAGATAATCATCAGAGTGATCGTGATCCGTTGCCACCACCGCAACGAGTACCATCATCGTGTGTCGTCGCTGTTGTTGCCGAAGGGCAGGTTCCGCAAAAAAGTGTTATCATCGTACTGGCGCAATACCACCATCTATCGTTTGTGGCTCGTTACCGTATTTAAGATTATTATTAATATTATATAAATCATTTTCTATTCTTTGTTGTTGAAGCTGATTACTCATATTATTTAAGTTATTTGCTGATTGCTGCTGTGTATTTACGTAAGACTGTCCAGCTTGATTCATTGAAGCAAAGAAATTATTCCAGTCAGACTGAGAAGTTCCACAGCCAGACAATAACAACCATATAAACCATAAATATTTCATTATCCTGCCTCCATCCAGTTATAACCCATTGAAGCATCGACTCAAAATCGCTGCGTACGGGAGCGGGAGCGGGCGCGTCGCTGCTTTTCGCGGGCTTCTTCGCTTTTCTGCAATTCCGCGACCTCTTCTTTAGCGCGCGCATCCGCCTGAGCTTTCCGCGCGGCATGACGCTTCATTTCCTCGGCACTCTTTGATTCGTCGTCAGTCATAAGAGCCTCCTCGTTCGCCCTTATTCGATTAGATAGGAATCTGCCGCGCTCACCTCGGCGAGCAACTCAGCGGTCGGCAGATGCGCTCGCGGAAACTCACAAGGCTAGCCTCGCGGCGACACATCTTTGGGTGCTCCCCGATTCCCGCTTTTCATTTGGCTTCTTTTTCGAGAGCCTGTTTTCTATTCCATACCGCGCCATCAAAGGCGACGACTGACGATGCGGCGAGACGGTTCGCCAGACCTTGGATCGCCTGTTGCGCTCTCGTCGAGAGCGCGTCGGCATTCGCTGCGTCGCTGTCCACGAGATAAACGTTCGAGCTTTTGCTTGTGTGCCTCCCCAAGGGCATCGTCTAGCAGGAGCCTCCCGACGTAGTTGGTCAGGTGATTTCGCTCATTTACGCCGCGCCAGTAGAGAGAAGATACGATCACGGTCGCGCTTAGGAAGACCCATCCCAGAATGGTCATTTCCGACTCGCGTAACCCAGATGGAAGGGTTTCCCGAACACTTGCTCTAATGCGGCTTCCAACGCGCTTTTTCGGACCGGACCAATGTTGAAGCGCGAAGCGCAAAGCGAGATCGCCTCCTCAAGCGCCTCTAGAAACTCCTCCGACCAACCGGCGGTTTCCTCACTCATTCTCTGTTCCTCCTGAGATGAAAGTTCCGTCGGGTGCGCGAACGGCGCTAGCCGCCCGAACGCGACCTCCAGCAGCGTACCGCTCGCATTGTTCGAGATCCCTCGATACCATGGATGCGTTCAAGCAAATTGCTGCTGCGTTGCCCTAAAGCTTCCATAACAGCGCGATTATATCGCAGCATCGACGCTGGTTGTAGACCCTATCGAAGTGCCGAAAAAGCAGTGAATATTTCCGGTCCGTCGATTGCCAGTTGGGTGAACCTGATGGACAAAGTCGCGCTTGCAGGGATGGGCGAGCAACAGCGCTTCGCCTTGTCCGCTGATTCCGCGCCGCCGCGATAGGATTGGCGATGGTCCGTGATGCGTAAAGCCACGGTCGATCGGCGTCCGTTTTCTCAGCGCGAATTAGCGTGGTGGATTTTTTGGCAAGGAAAACCGAAGTCGCATTTGCGATAAGCTTCGCGTAGGATGCGAAGCTGATTCAGGTTCGCAAGGAAAACCTCGCTTTAATGCGCTTGAGCATCCGCCAAGTTTCGAAACTTCTCAAGGTTTCCGAGAAAAAGGTGGTCGAATGGATTAGACGCGGAGTCTTGCGCGCCGATCGGGTCAACCATCAGTACCAGCTCTACCGGAGCGACTTGCTTGAACGAGCGTCTTCACGGGCGATCGACGTCCGGACGGATATTTTTTCGGCGTCCGAACCGGCCGGCGAAAACGCGCCGTCGCTGGTCGGCGCGCTTCGCGCCGGCGGCATCTTTCGCGAAGTGTATGGCGCCGACAAGCCGGCGATCTTGCGCGCCATCGTTGGCAAGCTCGCCTTGCCACCGGATATCGACCGCGCATCCGTCACGCAGCTTTTGCTCGCACGCGAGGCTATGGGCTCGACCGCGATCGGCGAAGGGATTGCGATCCCGCACGTTAGGAGGCCCATCATCATGGGCGGGTCGCCCGCGTCGATCGCGCTGTGCTTTCTCGAACATCCCGTCGATTTCGGAGCTTTCGACGGTCAGCCGGTATTTGCGGTGTTCCTGCTGATCACCCCCACGGCGCGTACTCATCTGCAGCTCCTTTCGCGGCTGTCTTCCGCACTTCACGATTCGGATCTGACTGCGGCGCTGGCTCGCCGGGCGCCATCCGAGGAGATTCTCGCTGAATTTCAAAAGGTGGAAGACACCATGCGGCAGGGCGAGCGGATGGACGCGTCCGAGTCATGACCGCATTGCTGATTGCGCTGCTTTTGTTTGGCGCGAGCGCGGTGGGTTCGCTCATCTTCGCGCAGCGGGGACGATGGCCAACATTTCTCGGCGCAGGTGGACTTATTCTCGGATCCTTATGCGGAATCGTTCCCGCGATGCAGGTGGCTCTGGGAGCGCCGCCGCAGTCACTAAGGATCGCCTGGGATGTTCCCTATGGCAGCCTGTATCTGCATCTCGACGCGCTAGCGGCGTTCTTTCTCGTGCCGATCTTTCTGTTATGTGCGGTCGCCGCGCTGTATGGCGCCGAATATTTGGAGGAGTACCGCGGCAAAAAGGCGCTGGCGCCGTCGTGGTTTTTCCTCAACGTGCTCGCCGCGAGCATGGTGGTGGTCGTGCTGGCGCACAATGCGGTCCTGTTTCTGATGGCGTGGGAAACGATGGCGCTCTCCTCATTTTTTCTCGTCACCTTCGAGGACGAAAAGGAGAGTACACGGCGCGCCGGATGGATCTACCTGGTCGCGAGCCATATCGGCGCCGCGTTCTTGCTCGCGCTCTTCGTGCTGCTCGGCAGGCATGGGTCGCTCGATTTCGATCACTTCGACGCGTCCGCCGGCGCTGGCGCGCTCTTCCTGCTTGCCCTCGTCGGATTTGGAACCAAGGCGGGATTTGTGCCGTTACACGTCTGGCTACCCGAGGCGCATCCGGCCGCGCCAAGCCACGTGTCCGCGGTGATGTCAGCCGTGATGATCAAGACTGGCATTTACGGCCTGCTGCGCATTCTCACTTTCCTTGGTCCGGCGCAGGCGTGGTGGGGATGGACGCTGTGCGCGGTCGGGCTGACCTCGGGCGTACTCGGCGTTCTTCTGGCATTGGCGCAACACGACCTCAAGCGCCTGCTCGCGTATCACAGTGTCGAGAACATCGGCATCATCGCGCTCGGACTCGGCGTGGGCATTGTCGGTTTGAGCGCCGGGGCGCCTTTCATAGCGGTCGCGGGTTTCGCCGGGGCTTTGCTGCACGTGCTGAACCACGCGCTGTTCAAGGGCTTGCTTTTTCTCGACGCCGGGAACGTCGCTCACGCGACGCATACGCGTGAAATCGACCACCTGGGCGGTCTTATCCGGCGGATGCCCGTCACTGGCGCAACCTTCCTCATCGGCGCGGCGGCTATCTCGGGCCTACCGCCCCTGAACGGTTTCGTCAGCGAGTTCCTGATTTACCTCGCCAGCTTCAAGGGAGCCGCCGCGCTCGACGCATCCAGCAGCGTACCCATGCTCGCCGCGATCGCGGGTCTCGCGCTGATCGGGGGCCTGGCGGTGGCGTGTTTCACGAAGGCATTTGGCATCGTGTTTCTCGGTCATCCACGAACCGAACACGCCGCGCAGGCCGATGAGGTCGGACTCGCGATGCTGGCGCCTGGATTTATCCTCGCGGCAGGATGCGTGCTGATTGGCCTGTTCGGTTCCTACGTCGTAAGGTCGATGGGCCCGCTAATCTCGAATGTAACTGACCTACCGCCAATTCAGGTTGCCCAAGCCCTCGCGGACGCCGCCAACTCGGTCGCGCATGTCGGCTATTTGGGTGCGGGGCTGATTGGTCTCGTCGTCGTACTTAGTCTCGCGCGAGCCGCGGCCCTCGCGCGGCGTCAGGTCGCGACCGCCGTGACATGGGATTGCGGCTACGCGCGTTCTTCCTCGCGGATGCAATACACGGCCTCGTCATTCGCCCAACCACTCACGGAGACTTTCGCGATGCTGCTGCGAACCCGCAAAGTCTTCACCGCGCCGCGCGGACTGTTTCCCCAACAAGCGGAGTTTCACACGCACACCGATGATCCTTACCAGCGCTATCTTTTTCGGCCGGTGTTTCACGCAGTCGGGCGCGGGATGGCTTTCTTACGGCCATTGCAGCAGGGAAAAGTGCAGTTTTACGTGCTTTACATCGCAATCACTCTTCTCGCGCTGCTGCTCTGGCAGATCGCCTGAGTCATGATTTCGGGTTCGCTGCTTCCGCTCATCCTGGCCGCCGCGCTTGCGCCGCTGATGCAGAGCGTGATCGTCCGCAGCAAGTCCGTGATGGCCGGTCGCGTCGGCCCGCCCCTGCTGCAGCCTTACCGGGACGTCTGGAAACTCGCGCGCAAGGGCGCGGTGTATAGTAACGCGACGTCGTGGATTTTTCAGATGGGACCGGCTATCGGCCTGGGCTCGCTTTTAGTCGCGCTGACGTTGCTTCCGTTTGGCGGTTTTGCGCCGCTCTCGGCTTTCTCGGGCGACTTCGTGCTGATTGTCTATTTGATGGCGCTCGGCCGTTTTTTTACAGTTGCGGCCGCGCTTGATACCGGGTCAAGCTTCGAGGGAATGGGGGCGAGCCGTGAGGTGACGTTTGCGGCGTTCGTGGAGCCCGCCTTTCTTCTGGCGCTCGCGGCGCTCGTCCGGCAAACCGGCTATTTGTCGCTGAATCCCGTGCTGGCGGCGGTTTCGACCGCAACCTGGACACGCGCCGCGCCGACGCTCGGGCTGACCCTTGCCGCGCTGATTATCGTTTTTCTGGCGGAGAACGCGCGCATGCCCGTCGACGATCCCACCACCCATCTCGAATTGACCATGATCCATGAGGTGATGGTGCTCGATCATAGTGGTCCTGACTTCGCAATGATCGAGTACGGCGCCGCGCTAAAGATGTGGCTATTCGCGACGATCATCGTCAGCGTGGCGGTTCCCTGTCACTCCGGCAACCGATGGCTGGACACCGGCGTCGCTTTACTCGCCATCCTGGTTTTAGGCATAGCGACTGGCCTGCTCGAATCCTCGATGGCGCGCTTGCGACTGCTGCGGGTTCCGCAACTGCTCCTCGTCGCGATTGTGCTGGCGGCTCTCGCCCTGGCGTTATAGCGGCGTTGAACCATGAACCAGTTGATTAACTCACTTCTCGTCATCCTCGTCCTCACCGGGTTCATGCTGCTCGGTTCGAGCCGATTGGCCGCCTGTATTCGGACAGTCGCGGTTCAGGGGGTGCTCCTGGGGATTCTCGGGGTCGCCATGCAGGCCGGCCAATGGTCCATCGCGGGCGTCGTGCTGCCGCTCAGCAGTGCAGTGGTAAAGGGTTTCGTTCTACCGTGGTTATTGTTTCGCGCCATGCGCGAGGCTGATACAGCGCGCGAGGTCGAGCCCTTCATCAGCTATAACCTGTCGATCCTTGCCGGCGCCACGGCATTGGGTCTTTCCCTGTGGCTGGGGCGGCAACTGCAGCTTGCGAACCAGCCCCCGTCGTCGTTACTGGTGCCCGCGGCGTTTTTCACAAGCCTGGTGGGCATGATCGTCATAGTCAGCCGGCGCAAAGCTCTGACTCAGGTACTTGGCTATCTCGCCCTCGAAAATGGCGTTTACGCCTTTGGTGCGGCCGTGGCCCTGCGCCTGCCGATCCTGGTTGAGCTCGGCATCCTGCTTGATGTCTTTGTGGGAGTATTCGTAATGGGTATTGCAATTTTTCATATCAGTCGCGAATTCGATCATATCGATACCGACAAGCTGACGGCGCTGACTGATCACCTGCGATGATCGCCCTGCTCATAGTAATCCCGGCCGCCGTGGGAATGGTGGCTTTTTTCCTCGAATCGGATCGGCTCCGCCGGATCCTGCTGGTGTGCGCAGCCCTGGCGCATACCACACTCAGCCTTACGACATGGCTTGTCCCGCCCGCGCCGGCCCTGGGCGGTTGGCTCGCGGAAGATGCCTTGGGACGACTGATCGAAACACTGACCAGCGTGCTGTTTCTGGCCGCCAGCTTTTATGGCGTCGCGTACCTGCGTGAGGAACGACGCCGGCCACATAGCGATTTTGAAGAAGGCTTCCTCTTCTCCAATGCGCGCGAGGCGACCTTTACCGGCTGTCTCCTCCTCTTCCTGGCCGCGATGACGCTGGTGACCGTCAGCCAGCAGCTCGCCCTGCTTTGGGTCGCGGTCGAGGGCACGACCTTGGCCAGCGCGCCATTGATTTTCTTTCATCGTCATCACCGCTCGCTGGAAGCGACCTGGAAATATCTGCTGATCTGTTCGGTGGGAATCGCGTTTGCGCTGCTGGGGATTTTCTTTCTGGCGGTCGCTGCCAGCGATCCCGGTAGTTCGACCATTTCGCTGATGGTCGACGACCTCCGTACAAACGCCCATCATCTGAATGTGCCGTGGCTCAAGGCGGCCTTTGTACTGTTGCTGGTTGGCTATGGCACCAAGATGGGGCTCGCGCCATTCCATACCTGGCTGCCCGACGCCCACAGCGAGGCGCCCTCCGTCGCGTCGGCTCTGCTTTCCGGGGCGCTGCTCAACTGCGCGTTTTTGGGAATACTGCGCACCCAGGAGATTTGTGTCGCGGGCGGACTCGCGGATTTCAGTGACAAGCTGTTGCTGGTCTTTGGCCTGCTCTCGATGGCGGTGGCAGCGGTGTTCATTGCGGGCCAGACGGATTACAAGCGGATGCTTGCTTACTCAAGCGTCGAGCACATGGGGATTCTGGCCGTTGGTGTAGGTTTAGGGGGTGCGGCCGTTTTTGGCGCGGTCTTGCACCTGATTAACCATTCGCTGACCAAGGCGATGCTCTTTCTGGTAGCGGGCAATCTGTTGGCGGTTTATCGTACCAAGAGCACCGCCGGCGTTGCCGGAGCCTTGACCGCGCTACCGGTTTCCGGCGCATTGTGGCTATTGGGCTTGTTCGCGATCACGGGCTCGCCGCCTTTTGGCCCGTTTCTCAGTGAATTTACCATTGTGAAAGCCGCGCTCGATCAGGGTCAAACATTCGTAGCCGTCATTTTCCTTGTTATTCTTGCCGTTATCCTGGCGGCGATGGCCGCGCCGGCGCTCACGATGGCGCAGGGGACTCCCGGTGACCACGTGCTCCCCGTGCCTGGACGAAGTTTCGCGTTAAGTGCTGTTCCAGTGCTGCTGGGTATCGCGGTTCTGATGATGGGCGTCTATGTGCCTCCCGTGTTGACTCGTGCGTTGCGGGAAGCCGCGCATCTCCTTGGCTGAGTAAAGAATGAGAAGATCTTTGTCATCTTTCCGCAATGGCGAATCGCTCCCCCTCGCCAACGTCCCTGCCCTTCCGCAGGGCGAGTTCAGAGCCAAAACCATAGCCGCGGTACATGAAGGCTGGTGGTTGGCCGCGCTTTTCGGCACGCCGATGGAAAACGGGCGGCTCCAACTGATCAGCGTACTTGCCGATCCGCTTACGAGCGGTCTTGCGGCAATCAGCACCGAGGTGGGGGAGGCGTACCCATGCCTTACGGTCGAGTGCTCGCAGGCGCATTGGTTCGAGCGCGAAATTGCCGAGCAGTGGAAGGTCGAGCCGCAAGGTCATCCGTGGTGCAAGCCGATCCGGTTCCATGCGCCGTATCGGTCGCCCGTCGCCGCTGACGCGCCACCTCCCGGAGTGACTGAATTCTTCGCCGTTCGCGGGAGCGAAGTCCACGAGGTCGCGGTCGGGCCGGTCCACGCCGGGATTATCGAACCGGGGCATTTTCGCTTTCAGTGCCACGGCGAGCGGGTTTTCCATCTGGAGATAGCGCTTGGCTATCAGCATCGAGGGATCGAACCGGCACTGGTCGGCGGACCAGGAAAACGCACGATACATGAGATCGAGACGCTAGCCGGTGACACCTCGATCGGTCATGCGACGGCCTATTGTGAAGCGGTCGAAGGACTCGGTGGCGTCGCCGCTCCGGCGCGCGCGCAGGTCCTGCGCGGGATAATGCTCGAACTCGAGCGCCTTGCGAATCACACCGGCGACCTTGGCGCGCTCGCGGGCGACGTTGGTTATCTGCCCACCGCGGCGTATTGCGGCCGGATTCGCGGCGACTTTCTCAACCTTTCCGCGGCTATCTGTGGAAGCCGCTTTGGCCGCGGCATGCTCAGGCCGGGCGGGGTCTTGTTCGATATCAACGCCAAGCTCGCCACGGAACTCACCCGTCGCCTCGCTACCGCATTAAACGATGTCGAGAATGCGGTCCAGTTGATGTGGGATACGCCGTCGGTGCAGGCCCGCTTTCAGGACACCGGTCCGCTCACGGCGCAGACTTGCGACGCGCTTGGACTCGTCGGCCCCGCGGCCCGTGCTTGCGGTGTCGAACGCGATATTCGGCAGGACTTTCCGAGCGGTGTCTTCAGATTCGCGCAGATTCCACTCTCCAGATGGGACACGGGCGACGTTTTCGCCCGGGCCTGGGTCCGATGGCTCGAAATCCAGCGTTCCGGCGTCTTTCTTCGCGAGCAACTGGCCTCGTTACCTGAGGGCCCGATCAATCGCGCGGTCGGGCCGCTGCTTCCGGCTCACCTGACGGTCTCGTTGAGCGAGGGTTGGCGCGGCGCGATTTGTCATGTGGCGATGACTGACCAGAGCGGACGCTTCGCCCGCTACAAGATCATCGACCCATCTTTTCGCAATTGGAGTGGCTTGGCGATGGCCATGCGCGATCAACAAATCTCGGATTTTCCGCTCTGCAACAAAAGTTTTAATCTTTCCTACTGCGGTCACGATTTGTGAGGATGCCCAGTGACTAGTCTGCTGATCACCCGATTCCGGCAAGGCAAGCGCACCCTGCCATTCCCCGCGACTGAACCGATTCTGCCGGATCAATTCCGCGGTCTGCCTGTGATCGACGAGGCACGATGCCAAGCCGGTTGCAAGGCGTGCGTTGAGATCTGCCCGACCGACGCGATTACCAACAATGGCGCTTTGACTATCGATCTCGGTCGGTGTCTGTTCTGTCCCGAATGCTCCAACGCGTGTCCTGAAGGAGCGATCCGGTTCGGCCGGCAATATCGCCTTGCGACGAGCGATCGCGCGGATTTGGTACTGGAGAACGGTCAGTCCCTCAAGCTCGCCCGCCGAATGGCCGACGACCTCCATCGCATCCTGGGCCGCTCGCTTAAGCTCCGGCAGGTCAGCGCCGGCGGGTGCAATGGATGCGAAGCGGACGTCAATGTTCTGAACACCGTCGTGTTTGACCTGGGACGGTTCGGCGTCCAGTTTGTCGCTTCACCACGCCACGCCGACGGCCTCCTGATCACCGGTCCGGTCACGCAGAACATGAAGTTGGCGCTCCAGAAAACGTATGAAGCCGTGCCCGATCCGAAGATTGTGATCGCCGTGGGCGCATGCGCGATCGCCGGCGGTCCGTTTCGCGATCATCCGGAAGTTCTCAACGGAGCGGAGAAGGTTTTGCCGATCGACCTCTTTGTTCCCGGTTGCCCGCCGCATCCAATAACCATTCTCGACGGTCTGCTACGCCTTCTCGGCACACGCCATGAGAGCACCGAGGTATTGGAGCGCTGACTATGGCAGCTAGGATCACCGCGCAGGGAAGAACCGGTTCGCGGGGCGCGGCAGCCCGAGATTCTCCCTGAGCGTACGGCCCTCGTATTCGCGCCGAAACAATCCTCGCCGTTGCAGCTCGGGCACGACGCGGTCGACGAAGTCGTCAAGCCCGCTCGGCAGATAGGGAAACATCACATTGAAGCCGTCACAGGCTTCGCTGAAGAACCATTCCTCCATCTGGTCGGCGATCATCGTCGGCGTGCCGACAAAGGCTAACCCGCCGTAGCCACCGACGCGCTGGGCGAGCTGGCGCACGGTCAGGTTCTCGCGCCGCGCCAGTTCCACGACCCGCTCGCGGCCACTTTTGCTCGCATTGCTTTCAGGAATCGGCGGCAACGGGCCATCCGGGTCGAAGCCCGACGCGTCGTGGCCGAGCGCGATCGAGAGCGACGCGAGCGCGCTGTCGTAATGGACGAGTCCGTCGAGCCGCGCCCGCTTCGCGCGCGCCTCGGCTGCGGTCTCACCGACCACGACGAAGGCGCCCGGCAGAACCTTGAGATGGTCGCGGTCCCGGCCAAGCCGCGTCATCCGGTTTTTCACGTCGGCGTAAAATTCTCGTGAGTAGCCGATACTGCCGCCGGCCCCGAAAATGACTTCGGCGGTCTCGGCCGCGAGCTGCCGGCCCGCGTCCGACGCGCCCGCCTGCACGATAACCGGCCACCCCTGGATCGGCCGCGCGATGTTAAGCGGTCCGCGCACTTTCAGATGCGCCCCGACGTGATTGAGGATGTGGAGTTTCGCGGGATCGAAATAGATACCCGCCTCCTGGTCGCGAATGAAGGCGTCGTCCGCCCAGCTATCCCACAGACCTGTAACCACGTCGATGAACTCACGCGCCCGGCGATAGCGCTCGGCGTGCTCGACATGTTCGTCGAGGCCGAAATTCATGGCCTCGTGCGGATTGCCGGAAGTCACGACGTTCCAGGCGGCACGGCCGCCGCTCAGGTGATCCAGCGACGCAAACTTCCGCGCAATATGAAAGGGCTCGTTATACGTCGTCGACGCCGTCGCGATCAGCCCCAGATGCTCCGTAACAACCGCCAGCGCCGGTAGCAAGGTGAGCGGATCGAAGGAGGTGACCGTCGCGCTCCGCTTGAGGGCCTCCATCGGCATGTTGAGCACGGCCAGGTGATCGGCCATGAAGAACGCATCGAACTTGCCGCGCTCCAGCGTTTGCGCCAAGCGCCGCAGATGCGCGAAATTGAAATTCGCATCCGCCCAAGCGCCCGGATAACGCCAAGCTGCGGTGTGGATACTAACCGGCCGCATGAAAGCGCCAAGACGCAATTGACGTGAGCTGGGCATGTTTCTATCGCTGGTCCATGCACGTGTGAAGCGTCACGCACCAGCCGCTCCCAAGGTTGCCATTATCGAGCGCCTGGCTTCGAGTCAATGCCCGTCGCGGCGTGGATCGTGCCCCGCGGACGCCCATTGCTCGCGACGTCACGTCTCCGGTGGTGGATCATCGCTGGCGAAACGACGCAGAACGTTCGCCGTGACCCGCGAGACATTGTTAGCGTAACCGTTGTGGGAGAGGCTGCCGCACCACGCAATCGAACTCGTCGCGAAGACCGCCCCACCCCCCTTCGTCGTGAAATAGACGATATCGGCCCGCACTTGGGGATCCTGCGTGCCACCCGCGCCCGGGTAGTTGAAATAGATCTCTTCGACCACGTGCTGATAAGCGTCGGTATGACCCCCTGAGCTCGCGATCAGCTGCGTATTCGGGGGCGTTCCAAGAGCGCGATCGTATCGATCGATTTCGTGACCGGCGGCGCCGCCCCCGAGCAAACCGAAGTCGCCGATCAGCTCGTCAATCGCAAGTCCTTCGAAGATAAAGCTTGAGCAGGAATTGTTGCTGTCAGGCATCCTGCGATAGTAGGTCGAGCGGTCGAAGCCCTGCGCGGCGAAGCCGACGCCAACGAGCTTCTGCGGTGGACGCGCCCGATTGCGCCAGACCCCGCCGCGCTCGCCGGTGGTCGCGTGATAGTACTCGCCAGGACGCGCCTGCCACGCGCGCGAGCCGCTCTCGCCTTTACGCACTTCAATCAAGTGCGGCTTGGAGGGATGGTACGAAGTTACCCAGTAGAAACCATTGCCACCCAGATACATCAAACGGCCGCCAGAAGTGAGATAATCCTCCATGCTATCCAGCATTTGCGCCGAGTAGTATTCAGGATGGGTGCCGGTCAGGATTACCCGATAATCACGCAGCAGCGCCGCTCCTTCGCGATGAAGATCCTCATCTGTAAGGATGTCATACGCGAAGCTACATGCGTGGAGCCAATCGATCAGATGCAGATCGGCGGCCAGGCCCCACAATGTACCAACGAAGCGATGATGCGGACGCATGCCGGGAATCGGGCGCAGCCGCGAAACGTAGCATACGCCGCTGCCATCCGCATGATGGTCGTAAGTGGACAGACCAAGTTCCGGATGCTCGTACAGGTAAAGGTCGTCGGCGCCGAGCACCATCGTATGGCCGACGACCGGCTCCGTCGCGCTCTGCGCGAAGCCAAGTTGCTCGTTTGAGTAGGCCATGTATGACGCGGTGGGCATCAGGAAGGCGATCTTCGCCGTGGGTTGGCCGACCGGACGGCGCACGACGAACGGGATATAGTCGACCGCGTCGCCGCTCGTGACTTTGGCCGCGTAGATGGCGGAGCGCATCGAGTCGGGTATGACCAACTCGAAGCCGGGCTCCCATCCGGCGTCCTCAAGATCGTCGTCGTGGAAGTGAATCGCGCCATACTCGGCGGGGGCATGAATAAAGTGTTCTTCGCGGCCGCGCCAGTTATAGCCGGTCATCGCGCGCGCCGGAGCATTGACGCAGCGGCCATGCAGGTCATTGCCTGACGTGTCAGTAACCTTGTCGAAGGGGATGCCGTGCGGGCCGATTCCGTCCGCGAAATCCCAGCGTGCGATCAGTCCGCGACTGTCCGGTTCGTGGCCCGCCGCGAGCGCCGCGAGTTCCTCGACGGTGAGTGCATGGCTGTAAATAAGAGGGCGATCGATCTTGCCGTTATAGTGGCCGCTCACGACGGGTGTCCCCGCCGCAAGTTCGCCCGTCGCCCATCCCGCAATCACGGTGGCTGACTCGCCGTGGAAATTGATCTGCTCGCCAGAGCTCTCGTGAACCTTCGTGTCAGGCAACCGTGCGACGCGTCCAATCAACGAGTTCACCGAATTCACCGCCGGCGCGAGATGGACTGTCGCCCGCCCCATCGCGCGGTCGTAAGTCGCGCCTGCCGAATACCACACGTTCGCCATGAGCGGTGTGGGAGCGGCCGCCTTAAGCAGATGGCCGGCGCCGTCGCCGATCCAGAGCGCGAGCCGACTCTGTTCGTCAATCACCAACGCCCAGCCTCGCCGGCGTTCGGGGTCCCAGCGGGCCACAATCCCCTGCGTGCCCTTGGCGGGGGTAGTCGGCATGATGAAGGCATGGATTGTGATCGCGGTTCCGACGTTCAGCAGACTGTCGCTATCCTCGACCAGCACGTGCGAACCTGCATGGATCGGCTGAAAACGCCCCGGATATTCACCGTTGGCTGGCGACGCAATGACCTCCTCCTTAGAGCCCGGTCCGGCCGGATCAGGGTCGCCGTTGATAAGTTGAACGATCGCCGCCCGATAGTGCGAGGCGTTCTCGACACTGACCATGAATCTGATTCGGTCGCCGGCGATCACACTAATCTGGTCGCTGTAACCATGAATACTAATCGCAGCCATCAACAATCTCCGGGCGGTTAGGTCGATTCAGTCGCGAGTAAGCTCATCAACCCGCAGCAGAAACACCGCGTGCATCGCTTTTGCTTCGGAACTGAATTTGCGCTTGTCAACGAAAGTCGGGGGTATACCGCGCGCGCCGCTGAGCCGAGCGACCCGCCATTCCCGAAACGGACGTGTGCACACGATCACGTACGGGGGTAGCCCCGGCGATCGTCGGAAATAGTTGAGCACACGCTTGAGCGTGTCGCTGTGATGGCCGGTCGGGTCGCGCCGATGCTCGCCAATGATCTTCTTTGTCAGTAGAGGCCGCAGCGCCGTGCGCATACGCTTGTCCCACATCTCAAGCACGACCGCGGCAGCGTCAGTGGAGGGGGCAGCTTGATCACTCACGGAGATCAGTCCTCATTAAAGTCTATCGAAATATTCGAGTCCGCTTCGCGTCGCACTCTAGCGGGTTCGCGAGCAACACCTGAAACGCGCGCCGATGGTTGCCGGGAGCCGTCACGACGCTGCAAAATGACGAGGTAAATTGAATCAAGGTCAGGATGTGGCCGTGCTGGATCACTTGAAAGCAAACAATCGCGCCTGGGCGGCGCGCATGATCGCGGCCGATGGCGAGTTTTTCAAACGACTCGAGCGCCAGCAAACGCCGCAATATCTGTGGATCGGCTGCGCCGACAGCCGCGTGCCCGCCAACGAGATCGTGGACCTCGCCCCCGGCGAGCTTTTCGTCCATCGCAATGTCGCCAACCTCGCGCCGCCTCAGGACGCCAACTACCTCTCGGTGCTACAGTTCGCCGTCGATGTGTTGAAGGTAAAGCACATCATCGTGGTCGGGCATTACGGTTGCGGCGGCGTGAGCGCGGCGGTGGACGGGAAACGACGCGGGCTGGTGGATCATTGGCTGCATCCGATCCGCGAGGTGTTTCATCAACATCGCGACGAACTCGACGCCATACTGGACGAGCACGCTCGCCTCGACCGGCTGTGTGAACTCAACGTCATCCGGCAGGTACGCAACGTCGCGTCCGACGTCTTCGTGCAGGACGCGTGGGCACACGGACAGGATCTGCGCGTTCACGGTTGGGTCTATTCCCTGGCCAACGGGTTGGTGAAAGACCTCGATATAGCGGTCGGTCGACGACAAGAGGAATAGACCATGGATGCCGAGATCCTGTTCGAACGCAACCCGCCGGTTGCAACAATCATGCTGAATCGGCCGCGATTTCATAATGCGCTGACCTGGGCGATGTATGATGGATTAATCGAGATCTGCACGCGGCTTGCGTCCGACCCGGAAGTGCGAGCCGTGATCATTCGTGGCGCGGGTGACAAGGCGTTTGCGTCGGGAACCGATATCGCGCAGTTTGCGGAAGTCCGTAATGCGGCGGAAGGACTCGCCTACGAGGCGCGACTCGAACGGGCGGTTGGTGCGCTGGAGGCGTTGAACAAACCGACCCTCGCAGCAATTGAAGGCTACGCCGTGGGCGGCGGCGCGGCGCTTGCGCTGGCCTGCGACCTCCGTTACGGCAGCGCTTCGGCGCGAATCGGCGTGCCGATCGCGCGTACGCTCGGTAATTGTCTCTCGCTGGCCAATTACGCGCGATTACTCGACGCGGTCGGGCCCGGACTTGCCAAGGAGTTGCTCTTTCGCGCGCGTCTGGCCACGGCCGAAGAGGCAAAGAGCGCGGGACTGCTGAACGAGGTGGTGCCGGAGGGTCAGGCCTATCGGCGCGCGCTGGAGGTCGCGGCTGAAATCGCCGAGCACGCCCCGCTCACGATCCGGGTGACCAAGGAGGCGCTTCGCCGTCTGCGGAAAAAGCGCGCCGAGATAGATGGTGACGATCTGATTGCGCAGGTCTATGGCAGCGCGGATTTTCGCGAGGGCGTCGCGGCGTTCAGGGAACGTCGCAAACCTCGCTTCCGCGGCCTTTGATGATAACCATTTCGCCGTGCGTATCGACGAGTACGCGCGGCTTCGGAGGTCCGCCATGCAGGTAAAGGAATTGGGACATGTCGTACTCTATGTGCGGGATTTGACGGTCTCGCGCCGGTTTTACGGCGAAGTGCTCGGCTGGCGCGAGGTCGGCCGCTACGGGAGTGCGGCGGCGGTGTATTCGTCCGGCCGGACGCATCATGAATTGCTGTTGATCCAGGTCGATCATGATGCGGCGGCGATCCCGCGCGGGCCACGCGTCGGTATGTACCACTTCGGACTCAAGATCGGCGAAAGCGACGATGAGTTGCGAGCGGCAATCGAGCAATTGCGCGCGGCCGGCGTCACGATCGTGGGCACCACCGACCACGGCGTCACGCACAGTGTCTACATCCTCGATCCGGACGGCAACGAGATCGAGCTCTATATCGATGTCCAGCCGGAACTATGGCGGGAGCAGCCGGTAATGACCGTGATGACGACCCGTCCGCTGCGTCTCTGATCCGCTCCCGGCGCAACGGTCCACGGGCGGCGGTCGTCAACGTCGTGTGCGATAGAACGCGCGGATGTCCTTGACGAGTTGCTCGGGCTCCTCACTGGGTGCGAAATGGCCACCCGCAGTCATTGGCGTCCAGTGCTGCAGGTTGAAATAGCGCTCGGCCCACTTGCGCGGCGGGATCAGCAGCTCGCGCGGGAAAACGCCGATCGCGGTCGGCGCTTCGACCACGGGCGTCCGATCATGCACCGGAGCCCATGGATTCTGGCGCGCCTCATAATAATAGCGCACCGACGTGACGAAGCATTCCGTTACCCAGTACAACATGATGTGCGTCAGCAGTTCGTCTTTGCTGTAGCGCCGCTCGACGTTCCCACCGCAATCGCTCCAGGCGCGGCGCCGCTCAAGAATCCAGGCGAGCAGCGCCACCGGCGAATCGTGCATGCCATAAGCGAGGGTCTGCGGATCGCGAGTCTGGACCGCGACGTGACTGATGATGCCCGGGCGCGCCTCGCGCGTACGCGCCAGCGCCGCCTGTTCGTCCGCGCCGTAATCGCTTTCCTTGAAGCCTCCGCCGCTGAAAAAGTCCATCGGGATCGACAAGGTCAGATAAATCCCGATCATATGCTGAGGATACTTATGGCCGAGTTGCTGCGTTACGAAGGCGCCCCAGTCCCCGCCTTCGGCGGCGAATTTCTGGTAACCGAGCACGTCGCGCATCAACGTCACCCACAGGTCCGCCGTGCGCCACCAATTGATCCCGGGCTTGGTGAGAGGAGTCGAAAAACAGAATCCCGGTAGCGAGGGAACAACGACGTCGAAAGCGTCAGCGGGGTCACCGCCGAAAGCGGCCGGGTCGGCGAGTGGCCGAATCACCTTCTGCAAATCCCAGAACGTCCACGGCCATCCATGCGACAGAATCAGCGGGATCGGCTTGGGACCTTTGCCCGGTTCGTGGATGAAATGGATCGGTACCCCCTCGATCGTTGTCCGATAGTGCGCGAAGCGATTGATCTCGGCTTCGTGCTTGCGCCAGTCGTACTGGTTTCGCCAATAGGCGACCAATTCTTCGAGATAGGCGCGGTTCGTGCCATACGCCCAGTTTTCATTCGCGAAATCGAGCGGATAGCGTACGCGCGCGAGGCGCTCGCGCAGATCGCTCAGAACGGCGTCCGGCACCGCGATTTTGAAGGCTTCCTTGTTCATGGTTCGCTCCTGTACCCGCGTTTGACCGGTCAATACCTGTAGCGCGCCGCCGGATGGGGTTCGCGCAGGCGGGCGCGCCCGGGGCCCATCAGCTTTTCGCGCAACGTGCCGTCTTGGTATTCGGTTTGCATCAAACCCCGCTTCTGCAAGACCGGAACGACCCCATCGATGAAGTCGGCAAATGATCCGGGCGTGACCATGTAAGCGAGGTTAAAACCATCGACGCCGGCGCGTACCCAATCCTCAAGGGTGTCGGCGAGTTGTTCCGGCGTGCCCATTAGCAACGGACCACCGCCGCTCAGGCCCACGAGCCTCATCAAGTCGCGCAAGGTCCATCGGCGTTGCGAGTCGGGGCGGATAAACGCCTGCATCAGTGTCCGCACGGCATTCGTCTCGACATACTCCAGCGGTTTATCGAGATCGTACTGGCTGAAATCGATGCCCGCCCAACCGCTCAACAGCGCCAGCGCGCCCTCGTAGCTTACGTTGTTCAGGTAGTCATCGTGCTTCCGCTGGACGGCGGCCTCGGTATCGGCGGTAATAACTTTCGCATAGAGGAAGAACAGAATATCCTCCGGGTTCCGGCCGGCCAGCCGTGCCTGCTCGCGCGTGCCCCGGATGGACTCCCCAACTTTTGCGGGATTGAGCCCGGAGACAAATACACACTCGGCGTGGCGCGCCGCGAACTCGCGACCGCGTGGCGACCCGCCCGCCTGATACAGCACCGGCGTCCTCTGTGGCGAAGGTTCGGCGAGATGACACCCGTGGCTACTGAAGTATTTGCCGTCGTGATGGATATCGTGGACCTTGGCGGGATCTGCGTAAACGCCAAGCTCGCGATCCTTGACGACGGCGTCATCCTGCCAGCTGCCCTCCCAAAGCTTGTAACAAACCTCGAGGTAGTCCTCCGCCACGTCGTAACGCTCATCGTGCGGCAGCAGGCCGGGCTGCCCGAGACTTCGCGCACCGCTTTCCAGATACGACGTCACGATATTCCACGCGATGCGTCCCTTGGTCAGATGGTCCAGAGTCGAGACCAGGCGGGCGAAGATGAACGGATGGTATTGTTGAATCGAGCTGGTGAAGGCGAAACCGAGATGCCTGGTCGCATAGGCCATCGCCGAAATCAAAAGCGCCGGATCATTGACCGGAACCTGGGCCGCCTGCGTCAGTGCCGCGACGCGATTACCGCGGTAAACGTCATAGACCCCTACGACATCAGCGAGGAAAAGCGCGTCGAAGCGTCCGCGTTCCAGCAGCTTCGCCAACTCGACCCACGTGCCAAGATCGGTATAGTCAGTCGTCCGATCGTCGGCACGAACCCACAATCCCGGCGACTGATGGACCACGCAATTCATGTGGAACGCGTTGAAATAGATGCGCTTGTTCATCGCACTGCCTCGGGGGTTCGCGAGGGCCGCGCGGCGGAAACTTGTCCAGCCGCAAGCGGCGAACGAGAACATCCTGGAAATCGACAATCGTCACGGGGCCTCGGCCTCGAAGATCTTGCCTACGGTCTTGAGCATTATTTTCAGGTCGAGCAGTAGCGACCAATTGTCGATGTACGCGCAATCGAGTTCAACCACGCGTTCGAAATCGTCGCCGGCCTGACGACTGTTGATCTGAAAGAGTCCGGTGATCCCCGGCTTCATACTGAGACGGCGCCGCTGCCGATCGATATAGGAGGTGGCCTCGATCACCAGCGAGGGACGCGGACCAACGAGACTCATATCGCCGCGCAGCACGTTCCAGAATTGCGGCAGTTCGTCGAGGTAATAACGCCTCATCCAGGCGCCGCTCCGCAGGATCCGCGGACCATCTTCGAGCTTGCCGAGCACCGCGCCAAACTTGCCGCGCTGCGACAATTCCTTCTGCTGGCGCTCGGCGTCAACGACCGTGGTGCGGAACTTATGGCATCGAAAAGGGCGCCCGTTGCGGCCGGTGCGCTGCTGCGAAAAGACCACCGGCCCCGGCGATTCACGCCGCAGCCACAGCGCATACCAAGGGTATACGACGCCGCACGCCACGAGCCCGATCAAGGCACCCACGATGTCCATAGCCCGTTTCACCGCCAGCGGCCCAACGTCCTGCGGTACCGTCTCCAACGAAACCAGATACCTGCCCGCACCGACGTCGTCGACCGTGTATCGCCCGACCTTCGGATAGGGCAGCATCACCAGAACACTGAAGACCAAGCCCCGGGCGTTGCACACCTGCTGCAACTCCATCAGTTGGCTTTGGTCCGACCACTCGGAGACCGCCACGACCTCATCGATAACCCGGTTCTCGAGCATCCGGCGCCAGTCGACGCGGCGTTTGATCATCCGCTCGCTGCTGCGGCCGGCGACTGACACGCTCTCCAGCGCGACGCCTTGTGAGGGGCTGATGATCGCCGCCACCTCAACGCCCCAATGCGGATGAGCTCGCAGCAAACCGAGGTAGGCCTCCGCCTCGGCCAGCTCAGCCACCAGCAGCACTACCCAGCGGCGCCCTTCGCGTTGGCGCTTGGCCGTCCGGTTCAGGATGGCGCGGACGCCGAACCGTTCAGACGTCAATGCGGCGATGGACATCAGGGCGAAAGTGTCGAGCACAAACCGGCTCAAGGCCGCTTCCCTGGTCATGTAGAGTATGCTTAACACCGTCAGCATACTCAGAAACCACGCCTTGGCGATCGCCCAAACCAGCCGGAGCGGGTCGTGCAGCAGGGAGGATCGGTACAAACCGAAGGCGGTCAACCAGGCGATAAAGGTAGGAAGAATGAACGAGAGCACCCTAACATACTCTTTGAAAAGCGGAAGCGCGGATGCAAAGCGATGCAGGTTTGTCCTGAGCCAGTAGGCAAGAACGAAACTGATGACAAGCGCGGCGGCATCCGCGACTATCATTATCCCGCTGACCAAGGGCTCGATTCGGCTCCGCACGATATACCCAGTCCAGATGTGTCAGGCTTCGATCTTTTGACCGTCGGCTGGTTGAGAAGTTGAACCCGCTCGCCAGCGGTCGGATTAGTGCCTTCTCGCTGGTTGATATCCCTTCATACGCGGCCGACGACTACTCCGCCAAGTCGTCAGCGGGCAACGGCCGTTGCCGACTTATTTCTTCCGACTGCCGGAGCCAAGAACTTGCTGACAGGTCAGAACGCGAGACCCCGAGCTTGGCGAACTCGCGAAGGTCCGGCTGAATGAGCCTCACTACGTTGAACTCCGATAGCAATACTTACCGCTAGCAAACGCCATGCGAAATAATTAACAACTATTCGAGGTCGCCCCGCCCATGCCTATCAATGTTATTTGGTGCGTTAACTTCTTTATGCATGCTATTTCCGAACGTCGAACCTTGGTCAAATGTGAGCATTAACTAGCACCTTGTCCTACTGAATGCTACTAATGCCTCGTCTACCAAGGGTGTCTTGTCTGCCAAAGCCCGCCTTTAAAATGAAAGTCGGAGCTTGGGCGGCTTTTGACCAGCGAGGCTGTGGCGTATTTACGCTCGATCGATCTGATTGAAGCACCTCAAGTTCAATTCTGGTTGGACGGTGTGTACAGGCGTCAGGACCTCGGTTCTACGGCACTGGGCTTGGAGACGAAAGGAGCTGACGGTTAAAGCCGTTAGCGGGCGAACCGAACTTCGTCTGTGTGTTTGGAGCAGATATGCGCGTTGTCCTGGTGACTGGTGGCGCCGGTTTTATCGGTGCCTGGGTAGTCCGACATCTTTTACGCTCGGGTGATACCTTTGTCGTAAACGTCGACAAGCTCACGTATGCCGCTGATCGTGACTCCGTCAAGCGCTCGTACGGCCAGAGATATTATCATTTCGAACAGGCCGATATCTGCGACACCCAGCGGATGAGCGCGCTGTTCAAGCGTTTCCAACCCGACGCCATAATGCATCTCGCGGCCGAGTCCCATGTTGATCGGTCGATCGAGGATCCGGCCCGCTTCATCCAAACCAACGTAGTCGGCACCTGTAACCTGCTGGAAGTGGCGCGTCGCCACTGGCTGACCCTGGACGCCAAAGGGCAACGCGATTTTCGCTTTCATCACATCTCGACCGATGAGGTATTCGGGTCACTCGGACCAGAGGGCAAGTTCACCGAGAGCACACCCTACACGCCGAATTCGCCCTACTCGGCGAGCAAGGCCGGCTCCGACCTTATCGTACGATCCTGGTACTCCACGCATGGCTTGCCCGTGCTGATAACGAACTGTTCGAACAACTACGGCCCATATCAATTTCCCGAGAAATTGATTCCGCTGGCAGCCCTGCACGCCCTGCTCAATCTGCCAATCCCGATCCACGGGGACGGCGGCCACGTGCGCGACTGGCTCTATGTGGAAGATCATGTCCGGGCGC
Organism: Binataceae bacterium (SeqCode); assembly: GCA_052145175.1. Lineage (GTDB taxonomy): Bacteria > Desulfobacterota > Binatia > Binatales > Binataceae > JAJPHI01. The sequence goes on from JBKQPD010000195.1 coordinate 38,759, forward strand.
TCCTGAAAGTTTGCAGCGAAGGCCGGGCCGGTGAAACCTATAATATCGGGGGAAACGCGGAACGAACCAATCTCGAGGTAGTGGGCTCGATTTGTGACATCGTCGACGAGTTGCTTCCGCCGGCGCGAGAACCTCGGCGTTCGCTCATCAGGTTCGTCCGCGACCGCCCGGGGCAGGACTTTCGCTACGCGATGGACACGACCAAGATTCACGACGAATTCGGGTGGTCGCCGTCCCAAAGCTTCGACTCGGGTCTGTTCAAGACCGTCAAATGGTACCTCGAGAATCGCGCCTGGTGGCAACCTATCAGGGAGCGCGGCTATCTGGTCGAGCGCAGAAATGATCGGCCGGCGGTGAAATTGCCTTTTGCCGATCCGACCGCGACAGCGCCGCGGAGTGCGAGAGTTATAGGTCGGTAACCCGTGCCGACCCGCGCGGCGCTCGCGCAGAGCCGCCGCCGCGCGGTCATCCCCCGCCATCCGTGCCCCGCGAGCTTGACTGTTAACGCAGCCGTAAAATAGCGTGGTCGAATCACGGGCCGCTCCGCGTCGCGGGAGGCTCGTTGATTGACCCGATGAATGCCCTGAGCAGCGACTATCTGGTGATTGGCGGCGGAATCGCCGGCTTGCTCTTTGCGCTCAAGGCCGCGGAGACGGGTTCCGTCACCGTGCTCACCAAGGCTGCCAGCGACGAGGCTAACACCGCCTATGCGCAGGGCGGCATTGCGAGTGTCTGGAGCATCGACGACTCCTTCGAATCGCATGTCGACGATACGCTGCGGGCGGGAGCCGGTCTTTGCAATCGTGGCGCCGTCGAAGCCATCGTGCGTGACGGTCCCGCGGTAGTCCGCGAGCTAATCGAATTCGGCACCCGCTTTACCCGGGTCGAAGAGGGCGGCGAGGATGAATACGATCTCGGCCGCGAGGGCGGTCATTCTCATCGCCGCGTGCTCCACGCCCAGGATCTGACCGGCCGCGAGATCATGCGGGCGCTGTGGGAAGTCGCGCGCTCCCGATCCAATATCCGCGTGCTCGAGAACCACGTCGCGATTGACCTGCTGGTCGAAAAAGATGGTGGACGCAAGCGCGGCGCCTGCTGGGGCGCTTATGCGCTCGATAAAACCACCATGGCCGTCCGCCGGGTACTCGCGCGCGCGACCCTGCTGGCAACCGGCGGCGCGGGCAAAGTCTACCTCTACACCACTAATCCGGATATCGCCTCGGGCGACGGCGTTGCGATGGCTTATCGGGCGGGCGCACCCATCGCCAACATGGAGTTCTATCAGTTCCATCCGACCTGCCTGTACCATCCCGCCGCCAAGTCCTTTCTGATCTCGGAAGCGCTCCGCGGTGAAGGCGCCATTCTGCGACTGCCCGACGGCACTCCTTTCATGAAGCGCTATCATCCCGACGCCGAACTGGCGCCGCGCGACGTTGTCGCCCGGGCGATCGATTCCGAGATGAAGCGGCTCGGGCTCGACAGCGTATTCCTCGACATCAGCCATCGGCCGGCCGGCTATATCCGCGAGCGGTTCCCCAATATCTACCGGCGTTGTCTGGTTTATGGCTTCGACCTCACCGCCGCGCCAATCCCGGTCGTTCCCGCGGCGCACTATATGTGCGGCGGCGTGATGACCGATCTCGAAGCGCGCTCGGCGATTCCGCGGCTGTACGCGGCCGGCGAAGTCGCCATGACGGGTCTGCACGGCGCGAATCGGCTCGCTTCGAACTCGCTGCTCGAAGCGGCGGTGATGGGCCGGCGGGGGGCGGCGGCGGCCAAAGCCATGATGCGCCAGGATCGCAGGGTGCCGCCCGAATTTCCCGAGTGGAATCCGGGCAATGCGATCGAGAGCGAGCAGCGCGTGCTGATCACCCAGAGCTGGGAAGAAATCCGCCGGTTGATGTGGAATTACGTGGGAATCGTGCGCAGCGACCTGCGCCTCGAGCGGGCCCTGCGCCGGATCCGGATGCTCGACGAGGAAATCCACGGCTATTATTGGGATCATCGCATCGATTCCGATCTGATCGAACTGCGCAACCTGGTCGCCGTCGGTGAACTCATCGTCCGCTCGGCGATGGTGCGCAAGGAATCACGCGGCCTTCACTACACGATCGATTATCCGGATACCGACGACGCCCACTGCCTGCACGACACCGTCATCCGGCATTAGCCTAGTTGCCCGCAGACAGCCGCGCTCTCATCATCTCGCAGTGTCAAGCTTCAGGTTGTGCGGGCGCGGCGACGGGTTCGTCGGGGTAGCTGAAGCTGAGCTTGCCGTCCGCGAGATCAACGACGACCCGGCCGCCCTTCGTGAGCTTGCCGAACAAGAGGTCGTCGGCCAGCACCCGGGCGATCTCGTTTTCGATCAGCCGCCCCAGTGGCCGGGCACCGAAACGATGGTCGTAGCCGTGCTCGCCGAGCCACTTCTTCGCTTCCGGCAAAACTTCAAGTGTTACTTTATTTACGGTCAGACGCTCCTGCAGCTCGCCGAGGAACTTCTCGACCACCCGCTCGATAACCACCGGGCTCAGCGGCGCGAACTCGATGATCGCCGAAAGCCGGTTGCGGAACTCCGGCGAGAACATCCGATCGATCACCGCCTTCGGCGACCCCGTCGTCACACCCGCGCCGAAACCAATCATGGTCCGCGCCAGTTCCTGCGCCCCCGCGTTAGTGGTCATCACGATAATCACGTTGCGGAAATCGGCCTTGCGCCCATTGTTATCGGTCAGGGTCGCGTGGTCCATCACCTGGAGCAGGATATTGAAAAGATCGGGATGGGCCTTTTCGATTTCGTCGAGCAGCAACACGCAGTGCGGCGTTTTGTTAACCGCGTCAGTGAGCAACCCGCCCTGATCGAAACCGACGTAGCCGGGGGGCGCGCCAATCAGTCGCGATACCGTGTGCCGCTCCATGTATTCCGACATGTCGAAGCGCAAAAACTCGACGCCCATAACTTTGGCGAGCTGACGGGCAACTTCGGTCTTGCCGACGCCCGTCGGTCCGGCGAACAGGAAGGCGCCGACCGGCCGATCGGGATGAGCCAGCCCGGAACGCGCGAGCTTGATCGCGCGGCAGACCGCCTCAATCGCGGAATCCTGGCCAAAGACGACCTGCTTGAGGTCGGGTTCGAGGTCCTGGAGCCGCGACCGGTCCGAGGAGGAGACGGAGCGCTCGGGGATCTTCGCCATCCGCGCCACGGTGCGCTCAGCGTCGCGCGCGCCGACGGTCACCGGGTCAGTGCCTTTGGCGCGCAGATGGCCGGCGACACCCGCCTCATCCATCACATCGATCGCCTTGTCCGGCAAAAAGCGATCGTTGATGTAGCGGGCCGACAGCTCGACCGCCGCCCGAATCGACGAGGCCGTGTAGCGGACATTATGATGCTTCTCGTAGTAGCCCTTGAGTCCGTTGAGGATCTGAATCGCCTCGTCCGAGGTCGGCTCGGCGACGTCGATGCGCTGGAAGCGCCGCGCCAACGCCTTGTCGCGATCGAACGACCGCTTGTATTCCTGATAAGTCGTCGACCCGATACAGCGCAGCTCGCCTGACGCCAGCGCAGGTTTGAGCAGATTGGACGCGTCCATGGTCGATCCCGACGCTGATCCCGCGCCCACAATGGTGTGGATTTCATCGATAAAGAGCACGATTCGGCGATTGCCGCTCGCGGCCTTGATGACCGCCTTGAGACGCTGCTCGAAGTCGCCGCGGAAACGCGTACCCGCCAGCAGCGCGCCCATGTCGAGCGCGAAAATCTGCACATCCTTGAGCGCGGCGGGCACCTTGCCGTCGTGGATCGCGAGCGCGAGCCCCTCGGCCAGCGCGGTTTTGCCGACCCCCGCCTCGCCGACGAAAACCGGATTATTCTTGCGCCGGCGCAGCAGAATATGGATCGCCCGCTCGACCTCGTTCTTGCGGCCGATCAGCGGGTCGATTGATCCTTTGGCTGCCCGCTCCGCGAGGTTGATCGCGTAGGTCTTGAGCGCCTTGGCCGGCGACAACTTGGGCGCCCCACCCTCTTCGCCTTCGCCTTCACCCTCCGCGTCGGCATTCTCGTCGTGGTCGTGCTCGTGTTTCTCGGTTCCGCGAATCTCGCGATCATGATCGGCGCCGGTCTTCGACACCCCGTGCGAGATGAAATTGATCACGTCGAAGCGGGTGACCCCCTGCTCCTGCAAGATGGCGACCGCGTGTGATTCGACCTCCTGGAAGAGCGCGACGAGAACTTGGGAGCCAGTGATCTCCTCGCGCTGCGCCGACTGGGCGTGCGCCGCAGCACGTTGCAGGGCGCGCTGCACACCGTTCGCGTAATGGGGTTGAACCCGCTCGCCCTTGGGCAGCCGCTCGACTTCCTCGTCGAGATACTTGCGCAGCTGTTTGCGCAACGTCTCCAGATCGGCGCCACAATTCTCCAGCACGTTGCTGGTCGTCACGTCATGTAGCATCGCGAACAGCAGATGCTCCAGACAGACGTACTCGTGACGACGATTCTGCGCCTCGGTCATCGCGAGCTGCAGGGTAACTTGCAGTTCGCGGCTTATCATCACTCCGGGTCCGGCCATAACCTGATTCTAATTATGATTCAGCCCCCGCGCCGCCGGCGTCCGGGTGTGCCTACGCCTTTTCCATCACGCACTTGAGCGGGAGCTGGCTTTCACGCGCCAGCTCCTCGACTGTGCGCACCTTGGTCTCGGCAATCTCGAAAGGATAGACCCCCGCAACACCTATCCCGTTCTGATGCACATGCAGCATGATCCGGGTGGCTTCAGCCTGATCCTTGCGGAAGACCTGTTTGAGGATTTCGACCACGAACTCCATCGGCGTGTAGTCATCATTGAGCAGGATACACTTGTAGAGCGCGGGCTTTTTGGTCTTGGTCTGTTCCTTGGTGCGCCGCTCGATGATGGTATCGCCGTTGCGCTCGTCGTCGCCGCCCGTGCGATCGCGGCTGCGCGCCATGATTTCCAGCGTCGACATCAGTTCCATCCTCTGCCGGTTTTCCGTTCCACTGAGCCACTAACTCTAGCAGAATACCAGAGCCGAGGCATTCGCTTTCAACCAGACTTTGACGGCAACGCGCCAGCCGCTAAGCTCGCTCAGCAGGGTGTCGGGAATCATGGTGAAACGAAGACCCACGTTAGCTCGACACCTTGCGGAAAAGATGGCTTCCTTCCGCAATCTTCTCCCCCCGACCAGGGGGAGATAAGAGAGAGGGCGCAGGCCGCGCGGAGTTTCGCAGCGGCCTGTCAGGATAATGTGAAGAAGATGGCCTCCACCAACCATCCCGCAGGCGAACTCACGATTACGATTGTCGAGCGGCTTGGCGCGATCACGCGCGAGGACTGGAATGCGCTGCTGGCGCCGGACGACTCGCCGTTCCTCGATTGGGACTGGCTGCATGCGATGGAGGAGTCAAAGAGCGCCGTGCGCAAGACCGGCTGGGCACCTTACCATATGGTCGTGCGGGCCGGACCCGAGCGCCGTATCGTCGCGGCCTGTCCGCTCTATCTGAAAAGCCACAGCATGGGCGAGTTCGTCTTCGATCACGGCTGGGCGGACGCCGCCGAGCGCGCCGGCATTCGTTATTTTCCCAAGCTGATGGTTGGCGTCCCCTTCACCCCGCATACCGGACGCCGCTTCCTGGTCGCACCCGGCGTCGACCGTCCCACGATGGTGCGGGCGATCGGCGAAACCCTCGTCAAACTCTGCGCCGACAATGACATTTCGTCGGTCCACGTCAATTTCTGCGCGGAGGACGAAGCCACCGAATTGCGACGGGCCGGCTTCCTCGAGCGGTTGGGCTACCAGTATCACTGGGTCAACGCGGGCTTCGGCAGCTTCGACGATTATCTGAATCAGCTCAAGAGCAAGCGGCGCTATGCGGTCCGCCATGAGCGGGCGGCCTTGCGCGAACAAGGCGTCGAGGTCCGCGCGCTGGTTGGGGACGAGATTCCCGACGCGATGTTCGGCGCGCTGTACAAAATTTATCAATCGACGATTAAGAAGCTTTACTGGGGCCGCCAGTATCTGACCCGCGATTTTTTCGATCTAATCCGCGACAACTTCAAGCGTCATCTCTGTTTCGTCGGCGCGTGGCGCGGCGACGAGCTGATCGCGGGAACGATCAACCTGCAAAAATCCGGCGTCTTCTATGGCCGCTACTGGGGCTCCTTCGAGGAGTTGCGGTATCTGCATTTCAATGTTTGCTATTACGCCGCGATCGAACATTGTATCGCGCAGGGCGTGCAGCGCTTCGAGCCCGGCGCCGGCGGCGAATACAAGTGGTTGCGCGGCTTCAATCCCGCCCTGACGCGCAGCATGCATTTCGTCGCGCACGAGGGTTTGCGCAAGGCGATCAACAATTTTCTGCTACGCGAGCGGCGCGAAGTCGAAAACTGGATCGAGCAGGGACGCGAGCACGGCCAGCTCAAGGCGCCGCCCCCCTCGAACGTCGAAACCGAGTAACCCGCGCAGCCGTAGCGGTATTTATGCCTGGTCGTATTGCGCGCAGCCGCGGAATTATAATGGTCGTGAGGTCGCTATGGCTAGCACAGACAAAATCGACTGGTCGGAATGCCCGCTAGTCGAAGTAAAACCAGGTGTGCAAAGCGGTGCTCCTGTACTACGCGGTACGCGGATGCCGGTTAGCGCGATTGTCGATAACTTCGACTATGGCGTGAGCGTCGCTGAAATTGCTGAACAGTTTGAAGTCCCGCCGGAACGCATCAAGGAGATTGTAGCTTACGCGAAGAGTCACCGCGTTGCGTATCCTGTTTGATAAAAATGTCCCGGTCGGTGTGCGCCGCTTCTTGCTTAACCACGAGGTTCGCACTTTCGTCGAAATGCGGTGGGCGGACCAATTGGAAAACGGCGAGCTTTTTGAAGATGGCGGAACAGTCGGGGTTCGATGTGATGGTTACGTCGGATCATAACATCCGGTATCAGCAAAACTTAACGGGCCGGAAGCTCGCGTTGGTCGTACTCGGGCCCAATATCTGGCCGCTGGTGCGTGACCACGGGCCGGAGATAACGGTCAAAGTCGATGCCGCAACACCGGGAAGCCATGACTTCCTCGAAATGCCGCTCCCGCCGAAGCCGCGAAAGAACAGCGGTTGATCCGCAATCGTCTCAAGTTCTACCCTGAATGAAACATTCGGCCATTCGGCGACGCGCCGGGCTCAGGCGGTTGGACCCCCGCCGTCGCTCTTCGCGACGACGCCGTTGGTATGGTGCTCGACCGGGAGCAGCTTGTCCTCCAGGCAATTCTGCCGCTCTATGATCTCATCGAGACGGACATTAAGCTGAGTCAGCTTATCGGCCAGCGCGGTCATCGCCTTCGCCACCGGATCGGGCAGCCGCGCATGGTCCTGCGACGCGATATCCTGCTTGGTCGTGGTTTCGCCTTCGATTATCTTGCCGGGGATTCCCACGATCGTGGAGTTCGGCGGCGACGAGGAGACCACCACCGCGCCCGCGCCGATTTTGCTCCCGCGCCCGATCCGCACCGGGCCGATCACCGAAGCTCCCGCACTGACCATCACCTTGTCTTCAATCGTCGGATGACGCTTCTCCTTCTTGAGACTCGTTCCGCCCAGCGTGACGCCCTGGTAGATAAGGACGTCGTCGCCGATCTCGGTGGTCTCGCCGATTACGACCCCCATACCGTGGTCGATAAAGAAGCGGCGGCCAATCGTGGCCCCCGGATGGATCTCGATACCGGTGATAAAGCGCGACAGTTCGCTGGTCAGGCGCGCGATCAGCAGGAGATCGTGTTTCCACAACCAGTGGGCCACCCGATGCATCCAGATCGCGTGCAAACCGGGATAAGCAAGAACGATTTCCAGGGTACTGCGGGCGGCGGGATCGTGCTGGAAGATCGCCTGTACATCTTCACGCATCCGACTGATTATGCTCATGACTCACTCCAGCGAAGTGATAATGCTAGGACTTCGCGCTGACGCCCGGACCTTTCGCTACCCGGCGCGACGCGGGACGGGCGCCGTTGATGTGCGCGCCATTGACGTTGGCGCTCTTGGCCCCGGCCGGACGACCGATCCGTGACTTCACGTTGTCCTTGTATAGCTTGAATTCGATCGAATCGACCAGCGCCTGCCAGCTTGCCTCGACCACGTTGCTCGACAGTCCGACCGTCCCCCATTGACGCGAACCGTCGGTCGACTCGATCAGCACGCGGACCTGCGCCCCGGTACCGGCGCCGTCCTCGAGCACGCGGACCTTGTAGTCAACCAACTGCATCCGCTCGAGCCCCGGATAGTAGGGCAGCAGCGCGGTGCGCAGCGCCGAATCGAGGGCGTTGACCGGACCATTGCCGATCGCCGAGGTTCGCGTGCGCTGGCCGTCCGGCCCCTCGATCACGACGACCGCCTCGCTGAAGGGCGCCTGATCCTCGTGCCACTTGTCGTCAAAGACGCGAAAGCTCACGAAGTTGAAGTGGTCGTGGGCGAGACCGAGCGTATGCAGCATCAGCAATTCGAAGGACGCGTCGGCGCCGTCGAAGGTATAGCCCATCCCTTCGAGCCGTTTGAGCTCCTCGAGCAGCTTGTCGATCTGCTCGGGGCTCAGCTCGGAACCAAGACCGAACTCGCGGATTTTGTACAGGATATTCGCCCGGCCCGAGAGTTCCGACAGCAGGACCCGGCGGTCGTTACCGACCTGCGACGGATCGATATGTTCGTAGGTGTGGACGTTACGCTGGATCCCCGAGACGTGCAGCCCGGCCTTGTGCGCGAAAGCACTGCGGCCGACGTAGGCCTGACGCGGAAGGGGTGTGATATTGGCCAGCTCATAGACCAGGCGCGAGGTCTCGCGCAGCGTCTTGAGCCGGTCCGGCGGCACACATTCATAGCCGAGCTTGATTTGCAGGTTCGCGATAACCGAGATCAGATTCGCGTTGCCGCAGCGCTCGCCAAGTCCGTTGATCGTGCCCTGCACCTGCGTCGCGCCGTTGAGGACACCCGCGATCGTATTGGCGACCGCCACCTCGGCATCGTTATGGCAATGAATCGCGAGCGGTGTTTGCACCGCGATACGCGCCGCGCGCACGGTCGCGCCGATCTCCTCGGGCAGACGGCCGCCGTTGGTGTCGCACAGACAGATGACGTCGACCCCGGCCGCCTCGACCGCGCGGATACAGGCGATCGCATAGTCGGGATTCAGCGCGTAGCCGTCGAAAAAATGCTCGGCGTCGAAGATCACTTCGTCCAGATTCTTCTTCAGATAGGCGATCGTGTCGTGCAGGATCTCGAGGTTGGCCTTGAGCGGAATCCGCAGGGCGTCGCGCACATGCAGGTCCCAGGTCTTGCCGACGACGCAGGCGGCGGCCGTATCGGCGCGCAGGATCAGTTGCAGATTGCGGTCAGCCGCGGCCTTCACGCCGTACCGCCGGGTGGAACCGAAGGCCACGATTTTGGCGTGGCGCAGCCGCAACCGCTTGACCTCGGTGAAAAAGGCGGCGTCCCGGGGATTCGATCCGGGCCACCCCCCCTCGATATAGTCGACGCCTAAATCGTCGAGCCGTTCGGCAATCCGCAGCTTGTCCTCGACGGCAAGCGAAACGTCCTCGGATTGGCATCCGTCGCGGAGGGTAGTGTCGTAAATCTTGATTCTTTTGTCGGCGGCCATTTATTTAACTGATAATTACGCGCTTTGCGCCTTCGCGGCGTCCGGCTCCTCGCCCAAGAATGCGTCGTGCAGTGCCCGCATGGCAAGCTCGCCGTACTTGGCGTTGACTACCACGGAAACCTTGATCTCGGACGTCGCGATCATTTCGATATTGATCGCCTCGGCGGCCAGCACCGCAAACATCTTCGCGGCGACCCCGGCATGCGTCCGCATCCCAACGCCCACGATCGAGACCTTCGCCACGTGCTCCTCGTACCGCACGGCGACCGCGCCAATCTCGTCGGCCACGAGCTTGACGAGTTCGAGCGCGCGCCGCAGGTCGCTCCGCGTGACCGTGAAGGTCAGGTCGGTGCGGCCGTCGGCGCTGGCGTTCTGGATAATCATATCGACCACCATACCGGCTTCCGCGATCGGACCAAAAATCCGCGCCGCGAGACCCGCCCGGTCTTCGACCCCGGCCAGCGTTATCTTGCTCTGGTTCTGATCGAGCGTGACACCCGCCACCAGCACGTCTTCCATCGACTTCTCCTCCTGTCCGACCCAGGTGCCGCCGTCGCCCTCGGTAAAGCTCGAACGTACCACCAGCGGCACGTTGAAGCGGCGCGCGAGCTCGACCGAGCGGAGCTGCAGGACCTTGGCGCCCAACCCCGCCATCTCGAGCATCTCGTCATACGAGATCCGTTCCAGGCGGCGCGCCCGCGGACAGATATTGGGGTCGGCCGTATAGACCCCGTCGACATCAGTATATATCTCGCAGGCGTCGGCCTTGAGCGCCGCGGCCACCGCCACGGCCGTCAGATCGGAGGCGCCCCGGCCGAGCGTCGTGATATCGCCCTCCGGATCGATCCCCTGATAGCCGGCGACCACAGCGATATTGCCCCCGTCGAGCGCGGCCCGCAGGCGGCCGCCGTCGATCGAACGAATGCGTGCTCCGCCGTGCCGCGAGTCGGTGATTATCTTCAATTGATGGGCCAGGAAAGAGACCGTCGGGAGCCCGAGCGCCTGCAACCGGATCGCCAGCAGCGCGGCCGAAACCTGCTCGCCGGTCGCGACCAGCACGTCGGTCTCGCGGGCGTTCGGCGCGTCGCTCAGTTGTTCGGCCAAGGCAAAGAGCCGATTGGTCTCGCCCGCCATCGCGGACACCACGACCACCAATTGATCACCACGCGCCCGTGCTCGTATGACACGATCGGCCACCGCTTTGATCCGTTCGATCGACCCGACCGACGTACCGCCGTACTTCTGTACTATCAACCCCATCAGTAAACCGTGCTCTTCCGCTATAGGATCGGTAATTATGCTTGGAAATGGGCAGCTAGACCAGATGCCCTGGGGGCGGGACCGGACGCGATGCGCAGGCGACGGCCGGGCGGGGGACGCTTCATCTGCCCCGCAAATCAGGCCGCGTCAGACAATCTAACGGACGGACGGACCAGGTTCAGAGGGTCGTGTTCAGTGGACGAGGGCATAGCCCAGCATGAGCAGATAGGCGAACAAGCCCAGCGAGCTAAGCATAAATATCGTACTCCAGCCCACCTGCTCGCTCTTGGAACCGACATAGAGCAGGCCGATCGCGACCGTCAGCGCGACAAAGATCCGTGTCTGCACCGGCAAACCTTCCCATCGATCGACGAAGAGCTCCTCGAAACTGTCGAACATTTCGAGATAATCACTGAAGAAAGCCATGTCAGTCGCGGCCCTCCCCAAAGCGCGCGCGCAAACGGTCGACGAGCACGGTGTAACGGTCGCCGCGCGCCGTGAACTCGATTCGCCGGCAATTCGCCTCGGCGTAAGTGAGGCGGATCGAAAGACGGCTAAGCTCAGCGCCTTCGTTCAAACGCTCGAACCATTCCACCGCCGCGACCGCGTCGGAGAACAGGTACTCCCGCAATCCCAGATCATCGAGCGCGACGCTTTCGAGACGGTAAAGATCGATATGATAGAGGGGCAGTCGTCCCCGATGCTCCTGGATCATCGTGAAGGTGGGACTCAGGATCTGGTCTTCGTTCAGCGCCAGGCCGCGCGCCAGCCCCTTGATAAAGCAGGTCTTGCCGACCCCCAAATCACCCTCGAAGGCCAGCACCTCGCCGCCCTCGAGCATGGACGCCAACCGGCGTCCCCAAGCCTTGGTCTCCCGCGGCGACGAGCTTTCGATTATCAGATAAGAACCCTGCATCGAGCCTCCCCCGCCCGAGGATACTTTTGCGCGTCAGGCGCGCGCCTCAAGCCGCAAGGTCAGCCTCCAATTGCAGTAAACGCTCCGGGCAGTTCAACTGCAATATCTCCGGCGAGGTAGCCAAAACCCCCGACCCGGGCAGCCAGACGGTCAGCCGCATAGCCGTGGGCAAAGACCCCGAGCGTGAGCGCGTCGCCGGGTTCGACCCCATGGCCCATCAGGGCGCCGACGATCCCGGAAAGCACGTCGCCCATCCCGGGCGTCGCCATGCCGGGATTGCCACTGGAGTTGATCCGGACGACACCCGCGCGCGTGACGATCACCGAGCGCGCGCCCTTGAGCAGGACGTGTGCGTCGGCCGCCGCGGCGAGCCGTTGTGCGGCGCCGATCCGATCGGCGTTGACGGCGGCCGTGGTCGAATTCAGCAGCCGCGCCATCTCCCCTGGATGGGGCGTCAGGACGATTGGACCGCGCGCGGCCTTGAGCAGCGACGGGTCGAGCGGGGCCAGGGCGTTGAGGCCGTCGGCATCGATCAGCAGCGGCCGATCCGGCGCCGTGCCCGTGCGAATCAGCCACGCGATCACGGCGCGCGTGTCGTCGCTGGTCCCCATCCCGGGACCGGCGACCAGCGCGTTCTTGCCGGCCACCAGTTGGCTCAGCCGCTCGATCGTCGGGCCGGCGGCGCAATGGCCGTCGCGATCATCCAGCGGCTCGGTCATCAGTTCCGCCTGCCCGGCGGCCACTACCGTCGCGACACATGCCGGAATCGCGACGGTAACCAGGCCCGCGCCGGCCCGGAGCGCCCCGCGTCCGACCAGAATCGCCGCGCCCCCTTTGCCGCGCCCGCCCGCCACGGCAAGGACATGCCCATAGCTGCCCTTGTGTGTGTTGGCGGCGCGCGGGGCGATCAGGGCGGCGGCCTCGCCACGCTCGATCAGACGGCCGCGCGGGGCGATCGTTGTGAGCGCGCCCGAAGCGAACCCGATCACGGCTATTTCGAGCGCACCACAGCACTCGGCGCCCGGATACGAGACGTGACCATACTTCGCGTAGCCGAAGGTCACCGTGAGCGCAGCCTTGATCGCGACACCCATTATCGCGCCGGTATCCGCGTTGACCCCCGAGGCGATATCAACCGCGACGACCGGTACTTGCATTGCATTAACCGCCTCGATCACCGCGCGCAGCGTGCCGCGAACCTCGGCATTGAGCCCGGTGCCGAAAAGCGCGTCGATCACCACTCCCGGCCGTTGACCCGCGAGCGCGCGTTCGTCCGCCGCCTCGACCACGGCGCCGCCAGCCGCCACATAATCCGCGCAGGCGCGCGCCGCGTCACCCTTCAACTCCGCCGTCCGCGCCATCAAGAGGACATGCACGGGAACACCGTCGGCGCGCAGATTACGCGCGGCAACGAAGCCGTCGCCGCCATTGTTGCCCTTGCCCGCAACGATCAGCACGCCGGCGCCGATCGCCGCGGGCCAATGCTGCGTAACGGCACTCGCCACAGCCTCGCCCGCTCGCGTCATCAGCCGGTAGGAATCGATTCCGTAACTGGTCTGGCTCAGCCGATCGAGCTCGCGGCTTTCCGCCGCGCTGAGGAGAATCATCGCTTTGACGGTACGCGCCGATCGAGCAGGACGACCATCTCGCGGACCGCGCGCGCCATCCCGACCATGATCGAGCGGGCGACGATCGCGTGGCCGATATGCGCCCAGGCGATTCCGGGAAGCGCCGCGACCGGACCCACATTGCGATAGTTCAGACCGTGGCCGACGTTGGCCTTGAGTTTCAGCGAACGGGCGAGTTTGACCGCCGCACGCAGCTTGTCCAGCTCCGCATGCGTGTCGCCGCTCAGGTAAAGCGGCCCGTTTTTAGACGCTGGCGCCCGGGCGAGATCGGCGTCCGCCAGCAGCGCGTACTTACCCGTATGTAGTTCGACGAAATCCGCGCCGAGCCGCGCGGCGGCCGTCACCTGATGGGGCTCAGGCTCGATAAACAGGCTGATCCGAATACCGGCCGTCCGCAGCCGTTCGGCGAGCGGCCGAATCCGGTCCGTCAAGCCCGCGGCGTCGAGCCCGCCCTCGGTGGTCACCTCTTCGCGGCGCTCGGGCACCAGGCAGACCTCCTGCGGGCGCAGTTCCAGCGCAATCTCGGTCATCTCGGCGGTCGGCGCCATCTCCTGATTCAAATGAATCGTGATCGCGTCGCGGACAAGAAACAGATCCTGGTCCTGGATATGCCGCCGGTCTTCCCGCAGATGCATCGTGATCGCGTCCGCGCCCGCCCGTTCCGCCGCGAGCGCGGCTTCGACCGGGTCGGGATAAGCCACGCCCCGCGCCTGCCTGACGGTCGTGACGTGATCGACATTCACACCAAGCTTAATCATTGATCGTCCGGGGGAGCGCGAATCAAGCACCAACGCGAAAGCGTTCGCGGTCAGCGTCAATATATCTAATATCGGCGTTGCCGCTAGAGTCACCGTTCTGAACGACATCGTCGTTGGGGGAAGGAGAAGTCCGATGTCGTTGCTTTCGTCAGCGCTGCCGCAAAGCGCTCCAGTACCGATCACCGTGCTGGCATTGTTCAATCTTTGACTTCCTAACTCGATAAAATACATTGAACTAAGCCGCTCTGCGGCAGTTGGAAAAAGCGAGCGGGCGGTCAGCCGTCGGCTGTCGCCTTAGGCTCGACCTCTTTCCGGTCTCACCACAACCTGTCCCCCCATTCGAAGCGCCGCTCCTCGTCAAGCAGCGACATCTTTTATGCTCCGGTCTTCCGCTACGCAGAAGGAGGATCGCGATGACCAACTTACGCCGCAAGATGCTCGAAGAGCTGCAGCTGCGCAACTATTCACCCCACACGCAGCGTGCCTACATCCGTTGGGTGGCTGAGTTTGCCCGACGCTTTAAAGCCACGCCGGATCAACTCGGCCCCGACCATGTTCGTGCATACCAACTCTTCCTGGTCCAAAGGAAAAAGCTCGCGTGGTCGTCCTTCAATCAGGCGGTCTGTGCGCTGCGTTTTTTCTACCACGACGTGCTGCATCGAAAATGGATGATCGAACATATTCCCTATCCGCGGCATGAGCAGAAGCTGCCGGTGGTCTTGAGTCCCGCCGAAGTCGTCGCACTTTTTCAAAACACCCCCAACCTCAAACAGCGCACGATCCTGATGACCATCTATGCGGCCGGGCTGCGGGTTTCCGAGCTCATCAACTTGCGGGTCACGGATATCGACAGTCAGCGCCAGGTAATCAGGGTCAGTCAGGGCAAAGGCCACAAAGATCGCCAGGTAATGCTTGCGCCGAAATTGCTGGAGACCTTGCGGGCCTACTGGAAGCGTTATCGACCGAAAACCTGGCTCTTCCCGGGGCGTAATCCTGAGCGCCCGATGGTGTCGACCACCGTCTGGCATTATTGCAACGACGCCCGTGCCGCCGCGCAGC
>JBKQPD010000196.1:0-6647 GCA_052145175.1 Binataceae bacterium (SeqCode)
TCGCCAAGAGCGGCAAGGCGGTGGAGACGGCGGGTGATATCGATACCGTGCTGCTCGACAAGACGGGGACGATTACCATTGGCAATCGCCACGCCACGGAATTCGCACCGGTCGGCAATTACTCCCAACTAAAATTGGCGCTGATCGCGGCGCTCGCTTCGGCCGCCGACGAAACCCCGGAAGGCAAGAGTATCGTCACCGCGGCCCAGGCGGTCGGCGTCAGCGCTAAGGAGTTGAACGCACCGGGCGACGCGCAATTTATCCCCTTTAGTGCGCAGACCCGGATGAGCGGCCTTGATTTCGCTGACGGCAGGAGCATTCGCAAGGGCGCGCCGGATGCGGTTATCGCATTCGTCCAGGCGAACGGTGGCACAGTCCCGGCCAAGCTGCAGCAGACCGTCGACGCGATCGCTTCAAAGGGCGCCACGCCCTTGGTGGTCGCTGAAAATGCCAATATCGCCGGGGTCGTCGCGCTCGAGGACATCCTGAAGACCGGAATGCGAGAACGTTTCGAACGTCTGCGCCGGATGGGTCTGCGAACCGTGATGATCACCGGTGACAATCCGCTTACCGCGGCGACGATCGCCGAGCGCGCGGGCGTGGATGACTATGTGGCCCAGGCCACGCCGGAGTCGAAGCTCGCCTACATCCGCAAGGAGCAGGCCGACGGCAAGCTCGTCGCGATGATGGGTGACGGGACTAATGATGCACCCGCGCTCGCGCAGGCTGACGTCGGGCTCGCCATGAACTCGGGTACACAGGCCGCCAAGGAAGCCGGCAATATGGTCGATCTGGATTCTGATCCGACCAAGCTGATTGAGGTCGTTGAGATCGGGAAGCAGCTCCTCATGACCCGCGGGGCGCTGACGACATTTTCGATCGCTAACGATGTTGCCAAATATTTCGCGATCGTTCCGGCACTGTTCGCCGGCACTCTTCCTTGGCTCAAGGCGATGGACATCATGCATCTCCATTCGCCGACCTCCGCAATACTGTCCGCGGTCATCTTCAACGCTCTTATCATTCCGGCCTTGATTCCGGTCGCGCTGAAAGGGGTCAAGTATCAACCGCTCGGTGCCGACGCGCTGCTGCGCAAGAACCTTCTGGTCTGGGGCGTTGGCGGCGTACTAATGCCCTTCGTCGCCATAAAGCTCATTGATGTCGTTCTGACCGCAATGCACATGGTTGCCTGAGTAACCCGCTGAGTAATGAGGACAAAGCGATGAAAACCTACATTGCAAGAAGTCTATGGCTGCTGGGTACGACTGTTGTCATCTGTTGTCTGATTTATCCGCTGGTCGTTTGGGCGATCGGACAAGCATTCTTCCCGTTCACGGCCAACGGCAGCATGGTGAACGGCGCGGACGGCAAGCCGGTCGGCTCGCTGCTAATCGCGCAGCCCTTCACCAAGGATGAGTATTTCCAGCCGCGGCCCTCAGCCGCATCGTATGACGCTTCGGCCGGAACTTCTTCCGCCCTGGCCGCGTCAAACTACGCGTTGCGCGATCGCGTTGCGCGGATGCTCGGCCCAATCGTGAAGTACGCCAGCGGGCCGAAAAAAGATCAGCTCGTGGCTCCCGACATCGAGGCGTGGTTTCAGCAGGATCAGTTCCAGGGCAGCCCACATCTGGTCGCGCAATGGGCCGATAACCACAACGAACTGGCGCAATCATGGGTGGGCGCGGATCCGACTCATGCGCCGTACGTAAATGACTGGGCCAAGAATCACAAGGCGGCCGTGGCGGATTGGATTAAGCAGAATCCCGCAACGCCACAACCGCAGGCGTCGGACCTCGCCGTTCTGTTCTTTGAGAATTTCTCCAAGGACTATCCGGGTAAGTTTCCATCGGTGGTTACCAAGCAGTTACCTGGCGGGAAAAGCGAAACCGTGGTCGAGCCGGTAGCCAGTGGTTCAGATATCCAGTCGATCTTTTTCGATATGTGGCGGCAGGATCACCCGAACGCGGATCTCGCTGATGTGCCCGCCGACATGGTTACTACTTCGGGTTCCGGCCTCGATCCTCACATCACGATGGAAAACGCCGAATACCAACTCGATCGCGTTGCGTCGAAGTGGGCCGCGGACACCAAGCGCGATCCCGCAAAGGTACACAGCGAGATCGAGCAGGTTCTGCAGACCGATGCTTTCGCTCCGATGGGCGGACTGTTCGGCGAAAAGATGATCAATGTCTTGCAGGTTAACCTTGAATTGACCAAGCGCTACGGTGCGCCGCAAGGGTAGTCGTACATGGCAGCGTGCACCAACCGATCGGGCCAAGATGTATCAGCATCTCGCGGACCTTAGCTCGCTTAGCGGCAGCAAGTCGAGGGCGTTCTTTGGGATCACCGAGCATGGATATTCGAAGACCCTACGGAATCATTGCGGTTAAGTCTGCGGCTGGACGCCAAGTGCCGCAGGAAGCGATCGAAGAAGGTCTTCTGCTCGAATCGCGGAATCCCGGAATGGCTGCGCTGCTGGAGATGGTCAGACGTGCCGCCGCTGGTGATTCGACAATTCTCCTGACCGGTGAAACTGGCACAGGCAAGGACGTACTTGCAGGGCAGATTCATCGCTGGAGTCCACGGCGCCATGGAGCTTTCGTCGTGATCAACTGCGCGACGCTTGCGGATCAACTGCTCGAGAACGAGCTGTTCGGCCACGTTCGCGGAGCCTTTAGCGGTGCTACTAATGATAAGCTTGGGAGGCTAGAAGCCGCCAGCGGCGGCACCGTGTTACTCAGCGAGATCGCTGAGCTCCCAACCGCACTGCAGACGAAATTTCTGCACTTCGTTGAGGATCACAGCTTTGAACGAATCGGTGGCAGCCGCACGGTTAGAGTCGACGTTAGAATCGTCGTCGCGTCCAATCGGAATCTGGAGGCCGAAGTCGCGGCCGGACGCTTTCGCGACGACCTTTATTACCGCCTCAACGAGATCTCATTCTCCGTGCCACCGCTGCGAGAACGAGCGCAGGACGTTCTTCCCTTCGCGGAGAGCATGTTGAAGGCAATTTCGTGCAAAGCCGGTGGTCCGAAGCTGAGCCTGTCGCGGCGAGCGGCCGAAGCTTTGGTCAGCTATCGATGGCCAGGTAATGTCCGCGAGCTTCACAATGCTCTGAAGCGAGCCGCAGCCTTCGCTCGAACCGAAACAATCACGTTTGATGATCTGCCGGATTCGATCCGTCACCCCGCCTCGGGCATGTGCGTTCCCACCGTGCATGAAACAACGCTCAAAGATTTCGAACGCGAGCTTATTGTGCGAGTCCTCGCGGAAAGTCCCACGCTGGAGGACGCGGCGGCCAGGCTCGGCATCAACGTGTCGACGCTTTGGCGCAGACGCAAACTTTACGGCATTGGTTAAACGGCACGCCGCGAGATTGAACTAATAAGGCACGTAACTTGATTGATGGCGGTCGCGGGTGAAGAAGCGGTTCTGTTCCTGCTCTTCGGACTCTTGCGCAGCGGCCAAATCACGCTGCGCCGCCTGGTCGGCTGGCAGGATCTGACTAGTCCACAAATGCAGGCGGCGTAACCGACCACCTCATCAACTGCTCGCTCGTCGATGACCAAGCCAACTACTTTTCCACCAATTGACAGACACCACCACACGATTGTGAGAGTTCCCGTTCCGCAGAAGTCGTTGATTTGCAGCGGAAGTCACAATCGCAAAACGGCCCGGACATCGCCAGGCCAGCTGCCCTGGCGAAGCTTTATGAAGATGCACGATGCGTGTCTTAATGCGCACTAAAATGGGAACTCGACGCACGCCAACTAGCTGACCAATCGGATCGTGCTCATGGTGGCGGGCAAGCCTTCCACGACCACCGTACCCTGCGCGTTGGTGGTGCTGACGCCGCCCGCCGGCACCTGCTGCTGCGAAGAATTCAGCACGGTCAGAGGCGCCGAGCTGCTGCCGCCGCAGCCAATCTCGCTGGCAGCCACCAGTACGATCAGGCCCGCGATTACGAGCGCGCGCCGCCGCCGATCAGCGGGCATCGCCAGCAGGCCGATCCCCAACATTCCCAAGGGTGCGCCCATCGGCAACGCGCGGCGCGATCCGCCTGCCGGCAGCCGACTGGCATACCTGACCGGAGTGTCGGACCGGGCCGCGTTAAGCGCAAGTGTCGCCTTCAACGTGAACTGCGCCACAGCGGTAGCCGGCAGGCTTAGCGGCGGATTGAAAGTGAAAACCGTACTGCTGCCCGGCGTCCCGGTGACGGCGATTTGCGCTGCCGCGCTGTTCACCGAGCCGCTCATGGTCAGGTTGGCGAACAGGCCCGGGTTGCTCAACGCGACGGTCACTGTGCTGATCGTTTCGGTCGAGCCGCTCGTGTTGGTCACGCTCAATGTACCGCCGGGCACGGTCTGGCCGCCTGACCCGTCGGCAATGATGTTCGAGGCGCTGGCCTGCGCCCCGGGAGCCGGAGTTGGAGTGGGTGTGATCGGCGTCAGACTCGGGCTGGCAGTGGGGGTTGCACTCGGCGTGACCGTCGGCTGGAATGCGGCGATCAGGGTTTGGATGTTCGGACTGCCCAAGCCGGTCCCCAAATCGTAGCCCGGGCCAACCTGATAGCCGGGATATACGCTGCAGGTGCCGAGCGTGCAGTTGTCGCCGATTTGCGACACGTCAACCAGGCCCGGACTTCCGGCGGCCGCCAGTTGATAGAGTTGCGGATTGATATTGCCCAGACGCGTGGTGTTGAGACTTTGCGCGATCAAGCGCGAAATTCCCGCCCAGATCGGCGAACTGGCGCTGGTTCCGCCATCGTTGGTAAAACAGGTGACTCCGTTATCCGGGCAGGGAGGGTTGGATTGAACCCCATTATTGATGGTGGCGATCCAATAACCCGGCGCACTGGCGCTGGCGGCGATCGCGACGTCCGGCACGCCCCGCATGGTGAGCGGCGCCGTAAGCCCGTAGGGAACGATCGTCGCCTGCCAGGACGGCGCCGGGAAAACCACGCTGATCCCGCCGCCGCTGGTGCCTTTCGTCGGTTCCGGGATCGGCGTCGGCACGATGGTCGGAGTGAAATTCTGCCACACCTGCTCGAATCCCGGGGCGAGGACCGAGATGTTGTTGCCGTCGCCATCGTAAACCGGAGTGAACTGGGTACCACCGACCACCGTCACATCGGAGCTCGCCGAACTTTCCTCGATACTCGGCTGGACGCCGCTCTCGCCGTTCGTGCTGGCCGGTTGCCCACACGAGTAGTTAGAGCCGTAGTCGCCGGAGGAATGAAATAACGTCTGACCCTGCATGGCCGCTTGCGCGTCAGTCTGCGCGTAGGCCTGAATCTGCGCCAAATCCGGACAGTTCGCATGCTCGTCGTCGATGCTCGAGCTGATCGCGCCACAGACATTCTGGCTGACCGCCAGTGATAGCGTATCGAAGGCGGTCGTCGTGGAGCCTGAAATCGTGGAGACGTAGAGGTAGATTGGCGTGTTGGGCGCTACCGCATGGGCCCAGTCCACATCGAGCGGCGGCTCATCATCTTTAGGCTGGCTCGGCGGGTTGGAGGGGTCGGTGAGGACGACCGCGAGTTGGGTAGCCGGAATATCGAACTGGCTGGTGAAGGTGTCGAGCACCGAGGGGGTGGACGAAGCGGCCGGTGACGGCACCGGCAGGGTCGCGATCTCCAGCAGCGCGATACAATCCGGCGCCGCGGTGCCGCCGTTGGCACCCGGGTTGGTCGGCGGGGTCTCGTTGTAGAAGAGCCAGAAATCCTGTGGCGAGAAGTACGGGCCCGCGCCGCCAACGACCGCCTGCGGCGAAATCACGCCGGTCGCGGCGGTCGGCGCCGGTGTCGGCAACGGACTGGGACCTAGATTGTTCAGGCCGAAAAACGCCACGATCGATCCCACGAGGCGGGCAGGAATGCTTGGATCGGTCAGGTTGGCAAACTGCGAAGCATTGCTCACGATTGTCGTGCCCAGCGCTTGCTGTACTTGGGCCACTGATCCGCTGAAACGCACTTCCCGCGTGCCGCGGTCTGCGGAGTCAATCGTGAAGCCGCTGGCTTTGAGCCAATCGGTTACGGACCGTAGTTGAGCGGCGGTTGGACCAAACCGACGCGCAAAGTCCGCGCTACTCAGCCATCGATGGTATGTAGAGGAACCCGGCTGTTGGAACTGTTCCTTCAGTTGCTCGAGCCGGTGCGTGTTACGCAACCCCAGGACCGCCATCAAGTGGAGCTGGCGATCGGCCGCAGCCGGCTGCCAGGTTTGAATGCTCGCAGCAGCAGGATGGTTCCCGGCGACGGCAACCCGGTCTTGCGGTTCGGCGCCGGCACACAGCAGCAGTTCGGCGACAGCGACGAGTACGAGTACTATGGTTAGAGCCGACTTGTTTTTGAGTACTGTCATCATTCCCGCGTGATCAGGTTGATGGTGATTTATCTAGCATCCAATAGATAATGCTATAACTGCCTATTACGCCTATTGCTTAGCCTGATGCTGGCTCGCTGACTAAGGAAATCTGTCGCGCGTGACGCCTCTTTTAGTCTCAATTGCTATGCGAAATAATCAAATATGATGAACTACAGTGCGATATGATACGGAACAGCACTGTGTAATGAAATAACTAAACTTTGCTATCGCACCGACGTCGATGCGGAAGTGAACGTGCATCAGGCGCGGCGGCGATCAGGC
>JBKQPD010000197.1:0-13547 GCA_052145175.1 Binataceae bacterium (SeqCode)
CTCGGCGCCAATGAAGGGTGCCGCCGAAAAGCTGAAATCAGACCATGTTAAACGGAGCTCGATTGTACTAAACCGTTAACCACCCAAGCCCGATACTGTCCACCGAAACGGGGTAGCTCCAACATACAACTTCATTGCGCACGCTCCCCTATGGCGCGCCGGCGACGGGAGCGTACGCCGCCCCCCCTTTAGCCGCCCGGCTCGCCAGTACTAATCGTCGGAAGACGTTTCACAACTAACACCACAGTTTTCAGCGAGTCAACGCCGGCCGCGCACTTTTTTTCTTCCCCTCACGCACCACCGCGCGAAAGGCCGCCCACGCTTTTTTGATGGTCTCTTCCGGCAGCCCTTCCGCGCGAATGTCCGGCGGAATCACCCGGCCCCACAGGTACAGCACGTCGATATCCAGCTTTAGCGCGCGCGCCAGCTGCGTCAGCGTCGGCCGCCGTGGCACGCCAAACCGATCACTTTCAATATCGGTGATCCGCTGCTGCGAGACCGGCTCCCCGCTCTGCCCCCGGATGTGCGCCGCCAGCTCGATCTGCGTCAGCCCGAGCTCCTTCCGCCGCTGCTGAATCAGCTCGCCCAGACTCTTCAAGGTTCTGCTCCCCCACGCTGCTCTCGCCGAACCGCCTGCCAATCACGACTCCTGTTTTCTCATCAGCACGTCTCGCCACCGCCCGCCGCCAACGCCGATCCCCTCAAGCCAGCCCGGATTGCGGCGCACATTTCGCGCCGTGCCGGCCGAAAAGAATGCCCGCCACGTCACGAAATCTGACGCCGGTTTGGGGCGCAAGCGCCGCGCCGCCCGCAAGGGGCGGGAAAAAGCGCCGCGCTTGTCCCAAGCGGGCGCGCCAGGCCGGAGGAAAAGCCGATGATCATTCGTGGCGATGCCCGCAGAATTCCACTGCGCAATGAGACCGTCCAGTGCACCGTAACCAGTCCGCCGTATTTTCAGCTACGGGATTATCCCTGCGGCGCACGCCAGCTCGGCCGCGAAGCAACGCCGGAGGCCTATATCGCCGAATTGGTCCAGGTCTTCCGCGAGGTCCGCCGCGTGCTCCGCCACGACGGCGTGCTGTGGCTGGTGCTCGGGGATGCGAACTGGGGCACCAACTCACGCCAGCGCAGCTTGCACCATCCGATCCTCAAGCCCAAGGACCTCATCGGCATTCCCTGGCGGGTCGCCCTCGCCCTGCAGGCCGACGGCTGGTATCTGCGCGCCGACGTCATCTGGGCCAAACCCAACCCCATGCCCGAACCGGTCCGCGACCGCCCTACCCGCTCGCATGAATACGTTTTTCTGCTGAGCAAGAGCCGGCGTTACTATTACAACGCCGAAGCGATCGCCGAGCCCGCCGTCAGCGACCACCCGAGCGCAAACCGTTTTCGCGGACGTCACCAACCAACTCACGGCAACCGCGCCAACAGCACTTTCTGGACAAACGTGGGCGGCAGACGCAACCGCCGCGATGTTTGGCAGATTTCAAGCGGGCTCACCAGCGCGGCGCACTATGCCATCTTCCCGGCTGAGCTCCCGCAGCTCTGCATTCTCGCCGGCGCGCGACCGGGCGACCTGGTCTTCGATCCGTTCGCCGGTTCAGGCACCGTCGGCGAGGTCGCTGAAAAAACCGCACGCCACTGGGTCGGCCTCGAGCTGGCGGCAAACTATGTCGTCCTTGCCCGCCAACGTACCGCCCAGGTCGGTCTGCCCTTCTGATTTACTACCGGGCCGCGGAGCGGCCCTTTATTCCGCCGGCCTTTGAGGGCGGCGGTGCGGTAATAGGGTTTGGGTTAGTTGCCCGGAGGGCGTTCCTTTTGGGGGTAAGGCGGGTTGGGTGGGTTTGAGGTGCCAAGGGGGCGGAGCCCCCTTTTGAGCCGGCGTTTAGTGTT
This sequence comes from Binataceae bacterium (SeqCode), assembly GCA_052145175.1. GTDB lineage: Bacteria > Desulfobacterota > Binatia > Binatales > Binataceae > JAJPHI01. The sequence goes on from JBKQPD010000197.1 coordinate 1,894, forward strand.
GGTACCTCGCGGCTGCGGGTGTGCGTTGATTACGTTATCTGGGTTGAGTGGATTTCAGAGGGTTGGGTGGGTTAGGAGGTTAAACAGATCAGTTAAAGATCGCGCGCGCGTGTTATGGGCGAAATTTTTTGCCGAAATAGCCCATATTTATTGGCGAAGTTGGTCAGATAAGTCACCAATGGGCCGAAGCGTGAGTCACTGATAGGCCGTGCTTTTGGTCACTGATGGGCCGTGTTCTGGTCACCAATAGGCCGAAATCGAGGTTACTGATAGGCCGATCTCCGTCTTTTGAAGCGTCACTTTACCGTGGCCACTGATAGGCCGACCGCCACAGCCTGTTTAAAGCATGGCCATTCAATGCTTCGGCCACTGATAGGCCGAAAGTTGAGCCACTGATAGGCCGTTAGTTTAAGAGCTCGTTACATTCCGATGGCTGAAATCTTGAAAGCCACTGATAGGCCGAAGTGCCAGGTCACTAATAGGCCGAAAGTTGAGCCACTGATAGGCCGAAGTGCCAGGTCACTGATAGGCCGCTTGTCGGCTGAGACCGAGCGCCAATTTTCTCGGGTCCTTCGTGTAAAACGTGACCTTGTTGCCGTCGCCATCGTAATTCATTCGATAGTCCGGCAGGCTATCTGAAGCTGCGATTTTTCTAAGCAACTCTCGAAATCGTTTCAATGGGCCGACAGAGCCGCTTTTTTTGTGCAGTAGGTCGATACCGATGCTCCATTTCGTCTGATTGCCGCAATGTTTTCGGGCTAGCTCGTAGAGGCGCCGCTCGAGTCCTCCGTCCAGCCGAAAATAGGCGCGATTAAGAGTTAGCACCTCGTGGGCTAAAATTGCGTTATAGAGCCATTCGTTGAGCGTTACCTCGACCGCCACCATTCGGCCATCACCAGGGGCGCGTTCGATAATCTTCCAGTTGTCGATCAGACCAAAGCCTTCGCGCACGCGGATACCGTTGGTCGTGATGTTCGTTTTGATTCGAGTTCCCGCGAGCCGGTCGAAAGCAGCTTCCAGCCGCTTGTAGTGATCGCCCCCGGTGGAGCGATTGGTCGTCACGAGGAGATCGTAGGCCTTTAAGCGGACGGTTCGGGAAAGATTGCCGCGACCGCGGTTGAGACCGTCGACCAGAACGCTTATGCAATAGAGCAGAATGTCTTTGTCCCAAATCGTCGCGATGCCCCTCGAGCTCGGCATCACGGTGACCGCACGGCCTTGATGCTCGTAATGCCGCTCTTTCCGGTCTGGTGTCTTCGACAGGCTGAACATGGGATGCTCCATCGTGTGCCTGTCGGCCTTGAGCGCCCAGTCGAGTACGTCAGCAACGAAGAAATCTTTGACCGGATGCCGATCTGGCAAGAGACCTCCGGTTTTCGAGTTGTCGCTCCCTTCAGGCCGCTCAACGCTTCGCGCGTGGCGTTGCTGAAGACGCGTCAGAGCGTCCGCTAATTTCTCCATGCCACCACCCCACTGCTACCCTAATCAATCGTAGCGCTTTCCCCCGTACGTACGTAAGTAAGGGATTACTTACGCTTTTCTTTCGGCGAGAAACCACGCGTCCAAGGCCATAACCATTATTTCCTGATTGGTCAGACCCTGAACCAAGCCGCTGCTCTTCAAACGTTGATAGCGATCCGGGTCGAGCCGCACCGTTATGGCGATCGTTCCAGCGCGCCGCCGTCCTAACACCGGCGGCGGACCTTCGGTCAGTGGTGTCACCTCGCTGAGCGGTATTGGTGCGCGTTGCTCAGGCGCGCTCTCCTGAGCGTACTGCGACGCGGGAGCCGCCTGCCCCTTACGAACGATCAACGCGCCCTCTAACGGTGTCATCCTTTGCGCCATTAGTGTTCTTCCTTCTCGTTGTTCCTGAAACCAATTTATCGACGTAATTCCACAGCTGCTTAATTTCCTCCGCAGCCTTGGAGTTAGCCTCCACCTCCCCTGCAGTACGTCCGTCGGTCATGCTCGCCGCGAAATTTACCCGCTGATGCACAATGACCGGGGCAACGCGTCCATGTTCAGCCAACGCCATGACGGCCTCGGTCGAAATCCTTGAGTTGACGGAAGCTCCGTTTACGATAAAAGCCATGCGCCGGTCGGTGCTTTCGACCAGGTCGACCGTTGCCGCGATGGCCCGCAAGTCATGGGGACTGGGCCGCACGGGGATGAGCACCAAGTCAGCGACTTCGATAACCTTTTCGATGTGATCGACCGATGGGGGTGTATCGATCATGACAAGCTTGATGCCGTGGTTGTGGAGTTCAAGCAGCTGCCGCTCAAGGGCAGTTAATTCAACCCGAACAAAGAGCGGCGTTTCAGCCTTCCGCTCGTTCCACCACGCAGCCAAGCTACCCTGCGGGTCGGTGTCGATGAGCGCAACAGGGCCTGCCCCTTGCGTGCCGGCCTCCACTGCCAGATGGCCCACCAAAGTGGTCTTACCCACCCCACCCTTGCGTGACGCGAATGCTATGACTCGCATAACCACTTCCTTACGTACGTGCGTACGTCCGCTACCGCCCCACCAGCTTCCTCGCTCCACCCTTGGACCGCCCTGACGCAACAACCGTCGATCCTTGGTCCAACTCACGGGCGCCCGCCACGTGAGCCACTATGCTTGCGTACGTAAGTACACGCATAAGTGCGCGGTAGTCAATGCGGCACGCCGCTAAGCACTTACTGGCCTGCGCAAGTGCTCGCTCACGTACGTACGTACTGACGTGGCGGCGTACTCAGGGACACGCTTATTTGAGGGAGGGCGGACGTGCGCACTTACGTACTTGCTCCGCGAACGCCGCGATTAACGGCAATCTTGTGCTGCAACCGCCTAAGGCAAAACGTCGGCCGTCGACGCAGCTGAGTGCGTGCGTGCGGACGCGCGTACGTACGCACTGACCGGCGACCCTTTGCGGATACCCGCCGAGCAGCGGACCGCGCCTCCCGCCGCTTCCTCGAGTCTTCCTCCACGAACGCCGCGATTAGCGGCAATCTTGTGCTGCAACCGCCTAAGGTACACGTCGGCTGTCGACGCAACCAAGTGCGTGCGTGCGCACGTGCGTACGTACGCGCTGAACCGGAGATCCTTTACGGATACCGGCCGAGTAGGACAGCATCGCCGTCGTTTCTGCTTTAGCCTATTTTGGATCGCCCGTTCCTGTTCCTCACGCAGACTCACTCCAAGTGACCCCGCGGGAAGATGACGAGCTCCCTGACTGACATCGCTGCCACGAGTTCACCCTGGATTCCGAGGCGACGCCACCCCGGCGAAGCGGCTAGAGCATCGGCTTGCAGGGAAACGGAACGGCATGGAGACGAGCGCGACGAACACAACAAGGACGGGGGAGGGGAGAACCAGGGCCAAACATAAACGTCGAATTCTTCACGGTCAACATTCGCAACCTGAATACGCGGGCTGCCTATGGTCGCGCCGTGGCAGTGTTCCTCGCTGGTGTGAAGTGCAGGGGATTAATGCACTGGGGCATGTCGAGCCGGTTCACGTTGCAACGTACATTGAGCAGCTCCAGTCGTAAAATATTGCTACCCTAAGAAGACGGCTCGAGGTCGAACATGTCCGATATCCATAAAGTCAGTGTCGCCCTGACGGGTGAGCAGATCTCGTCGCTTAAAGCCGCCGTCGCAACGGGCGAATACGCGACGACCAGCGAAATCGTCCGGGAGGCCATCCGCGACTGGCAGTTCAAACATGCGTTGCGACAAGAAGATCTTAATCGCCTCCGGCAATTGTGGGATGAAGGCATCGCCAGTGGGCCCCGGGCACCGCTGGACTTTTCTGAGCTAAGGCGTGACGCGCGAAAACGCCTGACAGGCGCTAGAAAAGCGCCCAACGATGGCGGCTAATCTGGTCTGGCGCCGGCAAGCGCGCGAAGATCTGCTAGTCATCTACGAATTCATCGGACTCGATAATCCCACTGCCACGAGCGAGCAGAGGCCGCCCTGCTGAAGGATTAATGCTCCGAAGTGCCCTTGGTCCCCTGCGAAAGACCGCGCGAACAGCATTCGGGGTACGTCAGCTAAATGGCGGCTAGATTCCTAAACGCTTAGGTTTATGTTAGGATGCCAACGGTATTTCGTTTTGATGGGTTGGGTGTGGTTATTTACCCGGCTGATCATCGACCTGAGCACGTCCACGTAATAGGCGCGGATGGCGAAGCGGTGTTCATCCTCCATTGTCCGGCTGGACCACCGGAACTGCGGGAGAGCTACCGATTTAGCCGATCCCAAGCGGACCGAATCAGGAACGAGCTGGCCAGCAAGGTCGCGATCTTGTGCGAGGAATGGAGAAAGATTCATGGCCCTTAATGAACAGGAGTTCGCGCAGGCTCAAAAGCGGGGGAGGGCGCGGCAGCGGGCGGGCTACGCGGTGGCCGTACGCTACGATTCCCGTACGTCGCGCATCGTCGTGGGCCTCAATAATGGTCTTGAGCTGGCGTTTCCGCCGTCACTCACAGAAGGTTTAGCGGGCGCCTCGCCGAAGGAGCTGGCCGACGTTGAAATCAGCCCGGCAGGGCTTGGCCTGCACTGGCCGACACTCGACGCAGACGTGTATATACCAGCGCTGTTGCAGGGCCTTTTTGGTTCCCGCCGTTGGATGGCGGCACAACTCGGTGCTGTTGGCGGCCGTGCGCAGAGCAAAATCAAGGCGGCTAGCTCGCGCGCCAACGGCCGCAAAGGTGGCCGCCCGCGCACGAAAGTAGCGCGCGGTTGAGCGCAGAGACATTTCGGCGTCAGTCCTGGGCTAGAGTAGGGTAGGGCGCTTCGGCGACGCGGCCGCGATCCAGCAGGTGACCGGCATTGCGAAGGGCGGGAAGGTCAACGTCCAACGAGAAAGAGGTTAGCAGCGCGAAAAGGAAGTCGAAATTCTCGCGAACCCGATGCGTCGAAGTGATCCTGCAGAGTCTGCGATTTAAGGTGGATTGAGGAGAATGGAATCGGCAAGCCTGTTCCGCGACAAACCGCCGTCCGAGCAGCGGACCCTTACTGTGTTCCGCGCCGAGATGATCGCCCGTGAGGAAGCCAGTTGGCGCGAACTGTTCGCGGGCTTCGACTGCCTCAAAGCCATCACTTACTCCAGCGGTCTCGACCTGATCCTGGAGCTGGCCGGGATGTTCCGCGATGTGGAAGTCACGTTTGGCTCCGAGCGGATCCTGTCGCGGGAGCATGCCGCGCTCGAACAGGCGAGCAATCTTGCCAAGGGATATACGTTCGTCGATGCGGTGACCGATCAGAAGGCGTTTCTCGAACGACTGGCCGCCGAGATGGGCAAGTCAGCGCGTGCACTGCTATCGAGGGTGGCCGACGGCACGCTCCGCTTTCGGTTGTTGCGCAAGATGCCAAGCCACGAGAAGCTCTATCTGCTCGCGGGCGAAGGCCGGTATCGGGCGATTACCGGATCCGCCAATCTCAGCCTTGCCGCTCTCAGTGGTCGACAAAAGGAGCTGTACGTTGTCTTCGAGGGTGAGGCGGCCTATCGCGCGTTCGACGAATATTACGCGCGCGACGCGGGCGAGGCCGCACCGGTGCCTGCCGACTACCTGGTGGTGCCTTCCGCTGAAGGAGGCGCTCCGCAACCGCGCACTGCGCCAATCCCGGCGATCGAGGTCCCCTGCGTTCAGATGCTCTCGGCAGGGATTGCTATTATCGAAGACCGACCGAAGCTGCCATCGACGGGCTTGACAGCCGACGCACTCAAGGTAGCCGGCATCGAAGGAGTGCGGCTTCGCGGGCTCGAACTTGAAGCCACCAAGAATGGCAAGACAGTCATCACAGCAACCTCGTTCTTCCGCGCCTACCGCGCACACCAGACCGCCCCGACTGACGGCGTAAGCGACGACCGGATAGCGCGCGCCAGTATCGTGACCGATACGGGTGAAGTATTCCTTGAGGATAATCTGTGGCTTGGACCGCAAAGTGAACTTGACCCTGAAGATATTCGCGCTGATGCAACACTGATAGTGGAATATCTCGCGAGTTTCGCCAACTTCTTCGGCAACACCCAAGGGGCAATCAGCTCGTATTGGACCTTCCTGAGCTGGCTGTATGCGGCTCCAGTGGCGCCGTGGCTTCGCCAAGCGGCAATTCTCAACTCGGGCGATCCACTGGCCTATCCGGTCTTCGGGATCCTCTATGGGCGACCCAACGGCGGCAAGTCCTGGTTCTCGGAGATCGCGGCCAGTTCGATGTTCGGACCGGTGTGGAAGCAGTTGCGGGGCACGACGTTCACCGCCAATCGGGTGCTGGGTCTGCGCGAGCAGTTGGGCGCGATCCCGCTGCTCATCGACGACGTTAATCGCGATCGCTTCACGCGCGAAGTGCCGGACCTGGTGAAATTCGATCGAGACCGCTCAAGCTTATACGCGCCGGTAATCATCTCGACCAACAAGCAGGTGAGTGCGGTATCGCCCGACATTCGAAAACGTGCGGTGGTGTGTCTGATCGACGCCGCAATTCCCGATCAGCACATACCCTCCAAAGAGATAGCTCATCGGGCGCACGCTCAAATTGGCACGAATCTATACCGTGCCTATCTCAAACGACTTCTGCCGCTGCTTCCCGCGATGCGCGAGCAGATCACCGAGCGGCCGATGGCGCCGCCGGACTTGCTCGAAATATCGTCAACGCTGATGCGGGACTTGATCGGCAATTACATGAAAAACGTGCCGGACTGGATGAGGCCGGTCACCAACGGCGAACGCTTGGCGATGAATGACCGGCCCCTGCTCGATCAGCTCAACGACATCGCCGCGAACCATGAGGACCGCGTCACGATTAATCGCCGGGCTGGGGAGTTGAGCGTCAACTTCGGCGGTGACCATCTACAGGCCAACAACTTCGAGAAATTGGTACCGGCCTTTGCGCTCAAGCGCCGTTTTGCCGACAGCGTAACGATCGACCTCAAGGCCGTGGAGAAAATTTATGGTGCGCAGGCATTTTCGCGTCGCCGAGGCTGGTTTTTGCGTCTGTTACGACGATAAGTGTTCCCACGATGCGGGAGACGAGTTGAAGTTTGAGCCATGAAAAATAGCAATCTTGCCCTTCGCTTGTAACCGTCGGACCTGCGCCCTTGGTCACTGCGTGATTATGGTCAGACGCCGGCACGCTTCGGAATCGAGGTTTTGCTGCCACGCGAGGCTTTACGGAGGATCAGGTTGCAATGAAGCAAACGACTACTTACCCGTTACGCCTGCCGCGTTCGCTCAAACAGGCGGTTGGGCGACTTAGCCGGCAGGATGGCACGAGTATCAATCAGTTTGTCGCTACGGCAGTGGCAGCAAAAGTCGCGGCACTCGAAACGGCCGAATTCTTTACGGATCGCCAGAAGCGGGCGAACTTCAAGGCTTTCGACCGCATTATGAGGCGGCGCGGTGGAAAACCTCCGCGGGAAGGTGACGAGCTGCCAGAGGTGACCATACCCTCCGTCGGGAACTAGACGAAGCGCAGATCTGGCAGTTCGCCCTTCATGCTGAAGTACCACAGCGTGGTGAATGGATCATGGGTCGAGCGACGAGGCGGGAGCAGGATTCAACAAAGCGAGGGCAGCGACTGTCTTGGATGTCAACTAGAGGCAGAACGCGTATGGGTCAGTGTGACGGAGACGGGTTTTCCTGGCCTTTCCGCTGCGTAAATTCTTGAGCGAACAAATTGTTCGTTCAAAACGAACACCTTTATCTTTAAAAGCGGCGAAGCGCCCAGTTGCTCTTGAGTCGCCTCTCCATGTAAAAGCTTATTTCTACCCATTAATGTGGGATAAAGGATAATTAAACGCGCGGGCGTAAAACACGGATAAATATGAAGCTCACGCTCAAATTTGCCCAAATCGCGAACCCGCTCCGACTACTTGCGCTCGCCGTCTTGCCTGCTTTGGCAATGGCGCGGGCGGCCGCCGCGCAGACGCTCACCACGCTCTACAGTTTCGACAACAGCATCAGCGTCAATCTTAACGGCTACGACCCGGACACTGCGCTCGTTCAAGGTACGGATGGTCGACTTTATGGTGCGGCCTGGGCCGGCGGTGAGTCGCCGTCCACGGGAGGAGGCGCGGGCACCATCTACAAAATCACGACGGACGGCGCCGAGAAAACGATTGCGAGCTTCTGCCCGAGCTTCAACCAATGCCCCACCGGAGCCAATCCGAACGCTCTCCTGCAGGGCACCGATGGCAACTTCTACGGAACGACCAATGGCGGCGGAATCGGCTTCGGAACAGTCTTTAAAGTTACGCCAGCAGGTGTCCTGACAGCGCTCCATACTTTTTGCTCCACCGGGTCGAACGGGTTCTGCCCGGATGGCTCAACGCCGAACAGCCTGATCGAGGGGAGTGACGGTAATCTCTACGGAACCACGTTTTCCGGCGGAAACAGTGTGACCGTAAACGGCGCCTACGGCGCTGGCACGATCTTCAAGACCACGAAAGCGGGCAAGCTGACCACTTTGTATGCATTCTGTTCAGCGGCCAATTGCACTGATGGTTCGCTGCCGATAGGTGGCCTGATCGAGGCGACAAACGGCTACTTTTACGGCATCGCCACAAGCGTTGCGTTCAAACTTTCCCCCGGCGGGACGTTCACCACGCTGGCTACGTTAGCGTCAAATTCAAAAGGAGCACTACTTCAAGCCGCAGACGGCTACTTCTACGGGACCCTGGCGAACGGGACGGTTTTCCGGATGACGGCCGCGGGCAGGGTGAAAACTTTTGCGACGACCGACGGGACACCTTACGCAGGTCTGATACAGGGCACCGACGGTAATTTTTATGGAACGAACTACGTCGGCGGACCTAACTCAAACCCTGGTTGTCAAGCCGGTAGGTGCGGCTCGATCTTCCAGATAACTCCGACGGGTACCGTAACCACGCTTTACAACTTCTGTAGTCAGCCGAATTGCACCGATGGGTCTTCGCCTTTAGCGGGTCTGATGCAAGACACGAACGGGCTCTTTTATGGCACCACCCAGTCCGGCGGTGCCCATAGTCCTGGCTTCGGCACAGTCTTCAGCCTCGACATGGGGCTCGGCCCCTTCGTCGCGACGCGTCCGAACCGGGGTCTGGCAGGCGCCAGCATAAAGATTCTCGGCGACAATCTCACCGGCACGACGAGCATTACGTTCAACGGAACGCCCGCGACCTTCACCGTGCTTTCGGCTACCCAAATCGAGGCCGCTGTACCGACCGGGGCAACGACGGGCGCCGTGCAAGTAACGACACCGAGTGGAACGCTCGCAAGCAACACTGCCTTCACGGTTGTTCCCTAGGCTGAAGCTGAACGCGGACAAGCCCGGGTTTGCGGGGCGAGGTGGTGCCTCTGATATGCCAGTCCTCGAACTAAATGGCACTTTCGGGTCCGGTTTGCGCGCAACTTCGACGATAGGTATTGCCATTAATTCCGTCAGGCCCTCGGCACCACCGAGAGCATTCGGTGGAACCTCTCTAATGGTTTCGAACTGTCGTGTATCGGCGGCTAGAGACCTGATGCCTACTTAATGCCGAGGAGGGTCCCTTGATGACCGCGCCGCCGCCGCTGGCCGCTGGCGGCAGATAAAGCCGCGGGCAAAGCGCGCGGCAGAATTGCGGTCTTGGCCGCCCAAGGGGTTTGATCTCGAAGCATGGTGTTGAGGATGACCAGCAACTTGCGCATGCAGGCAGTAAGCGCAACCTTGGGTTTCTTGCCCGCCGCGAGCAGGCGCGCGTAGAAGGCTTGCACAACCGGATTGCGGCGACTGGCGACCAGGGTACACATGTAAAGCACGGCCCGAACTTGCGCCCGGCCGCCCCAAATCGCCCGTGTACCACGCAGCTTGCCGCTATCGTGGTTGAAGGGCGCAACACCCACCAGCGCCGCGATCGCGCGGCGATTCAGCGTGCCGAGTTCTGGCAGATGCGCCAGTAGGGTGGTGACCGTCACGTTGCCAATCCCCGGCACACTCCGAAGCAGACGGGCTTTTTCACACCACGCCGGCGAGCGGCGGATCGCGTGCTCCAGAACGACGTCGAGCTCGCCCAACTGTTTGCGGAGCCAGCGGACGTGAGCGGCGATGGCGCGGGTGAGGGCCGCGACCGCGCGGCCCTGTCGATTACCTTCAGCAGTAAGCATTTCCACCACTTGTCGGCGGCGGGCCACCAAAGCCATTAGCTCACGACTCTGCGCGTCTGGCAGGGGCCGGATCTGCGGCTGGATGAGTTGGGCGAAGTGCGCCAGGACCTCCGCGTCAATCTTATCGGTCTTGGCCAGGCGGCCCGTGGCGCGAGCAAAATCCCGCACCTGACGCGGATTAACGACTACCACCGGCAAGTTCGCCGCCGCTAACTCGCTAGCGGCGACGATTTCGTAGCCCCCGCTCGCTTCAAGCACGACACGATTGACCTGTAAGGTCCGCAGACGCTTGATCAGTGCCGCAAGGCCGCTCTGGTTGTTCGTCACGCTGAGGTCTTTATTCCCCGGTCGCAACGCCACGTCGAGCCGCGCCTTGGACACATCGATCCCTACGAAAACTGGGTTTTCCACTACTTCCTCCGACGCTCAACCCATCCTTGCGCGATGCGGGCTTGATGACCCGGGCGACTGTTCGGGCTCGGCGTTTTTTTGTCCGGGCGCGACGACCCAGCGTTGCCCAGGGTCTCGAAAACCAGGGGTAGGGACGGCCTATCACACCCGAACTAACTCAAAACGTTGGAGTAATGAAGATACAAGGGTAGGGCGCGAGCGATGGTCTTGTTCGGTGAATCGCGTTATCGCGTCCGTGTCTGGCGCGCGAGAAAAAAGCTGGCGGTGAGCGGCTTGCTATCGCGTTGCCGGGCTCGATCAATGATTCACATAGCGCCTTCGAGTGCTGGCGAATAAAAGACGAAACTGATACTAACACGGCGTGAGCATGCGCACTTGCACGGTGTCGTGCCGTGACCTGAAAGGGATCGAGCACGCAATTGAGGTGACGGCTGATTCGCTTTACGAAGCAGTCGCGCAAGGCTTACGGGCGTTTCGCGAAAACGAGTGGGTCGATGAGATTGGCGGAGGTCTGACGACAATCGTGGTCGTGGTCAGGCAACCGGGCGTCGAGCATAAAGTGCGGGTGCGGGACTTCGAACAATGGCTGGAATCCCAAGGTCGAACGCCCGCCGAAATGAGCCTCAAGCACCGCTTACAGGAACTGGTGAGGAAACCCGGCGGGAAAGGATAATGGAACAGTCGGCCCAGATTGACTGAACTTGCGTCAAAGAGATGCCGGACTAACCGGAAGAGATCGAACAAGTGAATCACAGCACGACGCAAGGCGGGGGAGGGGAGGAGGTCGGCGAGATCCTTTGGAAAAGGTGGATCACCTTTAGGACGGAAAAGTCATAGGGCCGAGGCTTCGTCAAATGTGCGGAAGGTTTACCCTGACGTGGGACCACTGGCGGCGCGTCGCCGACGCGCTCGGTGTCAAAGATGACGGTGGGACGGCGACCAGCTATCGACCGCGCTTCAATATTGCCCCAACGGATGAGCAATTGATCAGCGACAATTAAATCTGCCGTAAGACGACAATTAGAAATGCCGGTGGTCGCCGTCCCGACGGCGGTCAGGCGAAGTGGAGCCAGTGGGTGAGGCTCCATGGTGAAGGATGCGCAGGTCGGGGTGTTGCGGAGAAAGCGGATGGCGGGA
>JBKQPD010000198.1:0-4714 GCA_052145175.1 Binataceae bacterium (SeqCode)
GAGGAGCGCAGCGACGAAGGGCTCAGAATGACAAAAGGGGGAGCTTATGGTTACAGAAAGTAGCAGTGTCATCCTGAGCCCTTCGTCGCTGCGCGTCTCAAGGGTAAACTCCGCTAAGGATCTGCGTCCTCGCTCTTCGGCCTCATGGGCCGAGGCTCTATGAAGGATGGCAAAATCACTTGTCCAGAAGTTCTCTCCAGCGGCAGAAGATGGGCATCAACCGCCCCATCGCTTACTTCAACCACGCGGGTTTGAGCCGGCCGGAGGCGTCGGTGACCGAGCGGATGCGGGCGGCCGAGCAGGAGTATCGCGAGCAACTATTCAGTGAAGCCGGCGTGGAGATGTACTACGCGGCGCTGCAGGAATGCCGGAGCGCGGCCGCCGATCTGTTGGGCGCCGCCGGACCGGGCGGCGTCTCGCTGGTGGCCAATGCGACCACAGCGATCCAAATCCTCCTGAGCGCGCTTGGCGCGTCGCTCGCATCCGGCGATACCATCCTGACGTCGGACCAGGAGCATCCGTGCGTCGTGCGGCCGTTGAACATGCTTGCGGCGCGCGGCGTCGAGGTAATCATGATTGCGGCGTCGTCAGCGGCCGAGATGCTCGCGCGGATCGAGGAGCAGGTGAGCGCGAAGCGCCCCGGCCTCGTGATCCTCTCGCACGTCTCGTACAAGAACGGCCGCGTCCTTCCGGTTGTTGAAGTCGGTGCCCTGCTGGCGCGCGACGCGATCCCGTATATCGTCGACGGCGCGCAGGCGCTCGGCCATATCGCGGTCGACGTCCCGGCGATGCGAGCATGGGCCTATGTCTTTTCGGGCCACAAATGGATCGGCGGGCCGTGGGGCACCGGCGGGCTCTGGGCGAGCGAACAGCTTGCGGCGCACAACCGCTTCACGCTGTCGAGCTGGGCGGATGAACACGACCCGCCGGCCGGCGGACGCTACGAAGGCGGCACGATGAACTATGCGCTGATTGCGGGTCTCGCCGAGGCCTGCCGTCAGGCGCGCGCGAATCTCGCCACGCGCATGCGCGGATTGAGCCGGACGCAGACCGCGATCCGCCGTCGGCTGGAGGGTATTCTTCCCGACGCTGACGCGGCATGGGAGGACGGTCACGCGCCGGGAATCGTCGCCTACCTGATGGGTCCGCAGCTCGACTCGTGGACCCTGGCCGCGCGGATGCTCCGCAATCACGGCGTCGCGGTCAAGCCCTTTCGACCACCGGAGCGCCCCGACGCGATTCGGATTTCATATGCGCCCGGCACACCGCTGGCGGCGATCGAGCGGCTTGCCAACGCCCTCCGGAGGGAAGCCGTCGAGTAGCCATGCATTGCGCATGACACAAGAGTGCATTACACGCTCAGCGAGGAGGCCGAAAATGAAACAGATAATCTACGCGATGCAGTTCGCCGGGCATGCGGCGCCGGCCGCCAACTCGACGACCGTGCTGCGAGCGAAGACGCGCGCCACGAGTTGCATTCTCACCACGTCGGTGGGTCCCGCGGGCCTGAGCGGAACTCTGCAGCCGGCCACCGGCGCGGACGCGTTCTTCGAGTCGGAGGTCATGATCACTGGAGAGACATCATTCGTCGAATCAGGTTCAATACGCTTCGGCGACACCGATAACGAGCTACGTTTCAGCACCGTTGGCGAAGGGTACCTCGGCGGAAGCGCCGACCCGAAGCTCAAGCACGGCAGCGTTATGTGGCGAGTCGACGGCGGTAAGGGACAATTTGCTGAAGCTACCGGTCTCATTACCTCCAACTTCACGATCGGCGAGGGTGGTGAGGTAGTCGACAACCACTTCGGTATGATTTTTACGAAGTAGCTTCGCCTGATCGAGCGGCTGCAAGAATGACGCTGCGTTTTTTTGTTTGTCATTCCCGCGCGCGCACTGGTAGAGAGTTGCGAAGCGCGCGGACGGCATGCGAAGCAGGAATGTCGCGTGAGGAATCCCGGTCTTTTCTTCCGCTGTTGCGCCCAATCCGAGATTCCTCGCGCGGTGTCTTTGCAGATCCCATACGCCCCTGCCCACTCCCACACCGTGCCTCACCGCGCGCGGGAATGACAGAAAGGCGTCGCCCTCCAACGATGCCGAGTCATTATCTTTTACAGGACCGGATAACGGCGCGCCGCTGATGGAGCGGCTATCCCCCGTGGATTTCATCTGAAATAATTCGGGTGTGGCACGACCAGTTTCGACGGAGGATATTTGGGCGGCGCTCGGGGGCGTCAGCTATCCCGGTTACACGACCGACCTCGTTACGCTCGGCATTATCGAGGAGGTTGTGCCGAATCCCGCGGGCGGCTTTGCGATTACGGTCCGGCATGCCGGAGACAAGGAGGCGACGCTCAAGCAGATCGCGTCGCGGATTCACGAGGCGCTCGCGCACACGCTCCGGGTCACCAAGCTCGAATTCAAAGTCCACAAGATCCAGGCGGCCATTGGGGAAAAGACCGGCCGGATGCGGCTCGCGGGGACGCGCTGGGTGATTGCCGTCGCGAGCGGGAAGGGTGGCGTAGGCAAATCGACGGTCGCGGCCAACCTCGCGATCGCGCTGAGCCGGCTCGGCCACAAGGTCGGCCTGCTCGACGCCGACATCTACGGCCCTTCCGTGCCGACCATGTTTGCCGCCACCGGCGAACGGCCGCGCGCGGCCGGCGGGCAGAGTTTCTACCCGATTGAAAAATACGGGATCAAACTGATCTCGATCGGCTTTTTCGTGACCGACAAGACCCCGATCATCTGGCGCGGGCCGATGGTGATGAGCGCGGTGCGCCAGTTCCTGAATGAGACGCTCTGGGGCACGCAGGATTTCCTGATCGTCGACCTGCCGCCCGGCACCGGCGACGCGCAACTGACGCTCGCGCAGCAGGTCGCGCTCGACGGCGTGGTGATCGTGACGACGCCGCAGGATGTCGCGCTGGCCGACGCTCTGCGGGCGGTCCGGATGTTCCGGCAGGTGCATTGTCCGCTGCTCGGCGTGGTCGAGAACATGAGCTATTTCGCCTGTCCGGATTGCGGCGAGCGCGACGAGCTGTTCGGCCACGGCGGCGGCGCCAAAATGGGCCGCGCGGAAGGAATGGAACTGCTGGCCGAGCTGCCGCTGCTGCCCGAAATCCGCGAGACCGGCGACGGCGGCGCGCCGATCACGTTCGCGATCCCGGACCATCCGGCGAGCCAGGCGTTCCTCGAGCTGGCGCGCCAGGTCGCGGCGGCGATGCCACAAGCGTAGCAGGCTGTTGAAAAAGGATTTTTCAACGCCTGCCGCCCTCACTGTAATCTCTCCCGAAGGGAGAGAGCTAAAGGAAGGAAGCCGGCTTTAATGCAGGTTGTTGAGAACGACCCATCGATGGAATTCGCTAATCTTCTTTTCTTAACACCCTGCTAGGCGCGTCCATGGCCACGGTCATCACCGAAGAATGTATCAACTGCGGCGCGTGCCTGCCGCGATGCCCCAACGACGCGATCTACGTCGGTGGCGCACCGTGGCAAATCGACGGCGGTGCAACGCATCCACCGATCGCCGAGGACATCTATTACATCGCGCCGGAAAAATGCACCGAGTGCGTCGGCTTTTTCGATCACGAGGAATGCGCGGCAATCTGTCCGGTGGATTGCTGCATCCCCGACCCCAAGATTCCAGAGACCGAAGGCGCCCTGCTCGAACGCGCCCGCCAGCTCCATCCCGACGCCGTCTTCGGCGCGGACTTCCCGTCCCGCTTCCGCAAGTGAGCCGGGTTCGTCCGCGTTCGCTGAGCGCGCAACAGGCGGCGCACATTGAATCAACCCCGGGCCACGGCCGGCCGCCGTACAGTCTTGAAGCAACTACTCAAGGCAGGGATAATCGAATCATGAGCCGCAAGAAGAATGAATCGGTCAAGTCTGGTCCGACGGATCTGATGACGCGCGAAGCTGTCGAGCGGTTCCGTAAAGCGGCCGAGGATTTCACACGCGAGGCGCTTCGGTCCAAAGAGTCGGCCCTCAAGGTGCTGGTGGACTCGGGAATCTACACGAAATCCGGCAAGCTCGCCAAAAAATATCGCTCGTAGGCAACCTAGCCGTTACCGCCCTGATTGCATCAACTAGCGACGAGCTTCATTCTCGGCTATCACGGTTGCGACCGACGTGTCGGTGAACGCATCCTGAAGGGCGAACCGCTCCGGCAAAGCGCGAACGAATACGACTGGCTCGGGCCTGGAGTATACTTCTGGGAAGCTAACCCGATGCGCGGCCTTGAATTTGCGCGTGAGGCAGCAAGCCGCAAATCTTCGCATATCCGGAAACCGTTCGTGATGGGGGCAGTAATCTCGCTCGGCCTTTGTCTGGACCTCACAACCAGTATGGGAATCGCGCAGGTGAGAGCCGCCCACAAGAGTCTGCTGGAACTCACCACCGCGAGAAATTTCGCATTGCCCAGGAATGCAACCAGCGGCCTTTTGCGCCCGTTGGACCGTGCCGTAATTGAATTTCTACACATGATTAGAAAAGGGCGTGGGGAGCAGGCTATCGATACGGTCAAGGGAGTCTTTGTCGAAGGTGACCCCGTCTATGAGGGTTCCGGATTCCACGAAAAGACGCACATCCAAATAGCCGTCTGCAATCCCGACTGCATCAAAGGCGTCTTCCGGGTTCCGGATGCCCAGCTTCGAGCGCTCTCGAGGTGATCTGAGTACTGGTTCGAGTGCACAGGGGCGCGGCGATCAATCGCCGC
>JBKQPD010000199.1:0-61851 GCA_052145175.1 Binataceae bacterium (SeqCode)
TGCGGCGCCCGGCTAACCGCCTGCGGCACGCCAGCCCACCCGCCCCACTCACGCTGCGGTGCGTGCGGCCACCGGTAGCCGCCTTGATGGACCAAATCGGCAAAAGTTCACGAACTCTCAGAATGACGGATGCGCTTAAGACGACGCGGCAGGTGCGGCTTGCGCGAGTTGTGCGCGATGGAGCCGGCGGGAGAGCCGCCCGATCTTGCGTGACGCCGTGTTGCGCGGGAGCACACCTTTGCTCGCCGCCTTCTGCAGGACTTTGGCGGCGGTACGCAACGCGGCCTGCGCGGTTACGGGGTCGCTGCCTTCAATCGCCTCCAGGGCTTGCTTGGACACCGTGCGGTAGTGGCTTTTGATAATACGATTACGGACCTGGCGCTTGACGCTTTGGCGATGGCGCTTCTCGGCCGACGGATGAACGGGAATATGCGGCATAACCCGAATTAACTAACAGTGCCTCGCCCCGCCGTCAACCACCGACTCCTCAGCCGTGAGCGTCAACTGTCGCGACTCTTGTCCGCGAGCGCCTTGGCGGCTTGCCAGAGTTCCTCGATCCGCGCCGGATCGAGTGTGGTCAGGGCGAGCCCGCGACTCGCCGCGATCTTTTCGACATGGTGGAAGCGGTTGGTGAACTTGTCGCAGGCCTGACGGAGCACTTCCTCCGCGCTGTGCTCGAGAAAGCGTGGCGCGTTGGCCAGCGCGAGCAGCATGTCGCCGAGTTCGGCGGCCGCCGCGTCGGGGTCGTCGCGCGCGAGCGCACCTTCGACCTCGTCCATCTCCTCGCGGACCTTGGCCAGCACCGCGTGGATATCGCTCCAGTCCATCCCGGCCTGACGCGCCCGCGCTCCAAGCTTCTCGGCTCGCATCAGGGCGGGCAGGCCGCGCGCGACGCCGTCGAGGGCCGAGGTCGCGCCCGCCGCGGTGCGCTCGGTCGCCTTGATCGCGCTCCAGTTAGCGACCACTTCGCCGGCGGTCTCCGCCCGGGCGCTGCCGTAAACGTGCGGATGGCGGCGAATGAGCTTTTGCGCCGCCGCCTCGACCATCGCGTCGAGCCCGAACAGTCCGGTATCCTCGGCGACGATTGCCGCGAAAAGCCCCTGCGTGACGAGATCGCCCAGCTCGTCCGCGATCGCGGACGGCGCGCCGTGAGCGATCGCGTCGGCGGCTTCGTAGGCCTCTTCGATCAGATGCTTGCCGAGGCTCGCCAGCGTCTGCTCGCGATCCCATGGGCATTTGGCGCGCAGCTCGCGAACGATACGGATTAATTCCGCGACACCCCGCGCGGCACTATCATCGTTCGCGTTTTGCGTCATACGGCCGGTGGCTGGTCAGGTTGCGCTACGATCGGCTACTTTTTCCGCCAGAAAGGCGGAAAGATCGCGTACGCCGTCGGCGCAGATTTCGTGACGGCAGTCGTACTCACGGAACGTCACCGGCGCCCCCAGCTCGCGCAGCATTTCGACGGATTTGCGCGCCCGCGGCATGGCGATCGCGTCGTCGGCCCGTCCGTGCTGCACCAGCGTGGGAAGCTTCGCGATCGCCTCGCGATTGGTCGCGCGTTCGGTCAGGAACTCGGGAAAGGCGGTCCCGATGCCGACCAGGGCCGCGAATTTGTCCGGCCAGCGCATCGCGAGGTTGTACGCCATCATGCCACCCTGACTGAAACCCGCGAGCACGATCTTGCTCCGGTCGACCGGATAACGTCCGCAAGCCTCGTTGATGAAGGCGCGCAATTCGTCGACCGCCGCGTCGATCTTCTCCTCGTTGGGCTTCCCGCCCGGATTCATTTCGTACCAGCCGTAGCCGTTGATCGCTCCGATTTCGACCTCGTGCGGACCTTGCGGGCAGATGACCAGAAAGCGGCCACCCGCGATAAAGGGCGCGATTCCGTGCAGGTCAAACGCGCTTAAACCCCACCCGTGCATCGCAAAGATTGTCGGGAACGGACCGTCGCCTGCGGGCTCGTAGATCGCGTGCACGAGTTTCATCGGGGGGCATCCTCCTCGCGAATAATCCACCGCATCATAGACCGGCTTGCGCCCGACCCGCCAGCATAAAGACGACCGTGCCGGAGGCACGGAACAGGGGGCGGCGGAGTCTGCGACGCGCGGCCAAAATAGAGATTCTGCATCACGTGCGGCTGCGCTATCTTGTCTTGGCGTTTTGACGCAGAGGGCGGGGTAGGTGAGAAACCTGAGATACAATGAGCGCACGCGTTGGGCCGCCGGCGGCGTGGCGCTGATCGCCGCGATGGTTGCGGCCGCGACCGCATTTGCCGACGACGCGGAACCGATGGCGTCGGTGAGCAACAAGATCTCGGGCGTTTTCGCCGGGATAGTGCTGGCCTCACTGACACTCTATGCGCTCTATACCGCGGCGCGGCCGTTGCTGAAGTCGCATGACCGCGGCTTCCGCTGGGTGCTGGTGACGCTCTTTGGGTTGTGGATCGTAAAGAGTATCGCGGTGGCCTACGCGCCCGGCTTTCGCGTCGATGTCGGTACCTACGAGGCCTGGGGCCTCGATATCGCCCAAAACGGGCCCTCCGCGATGTATCGCACGGGCGCCTTTCTCGACTACCCGCCCGGTTATCTCTACGCGTTGTGGGCGGCCGGGGCGGTGGCGCGGCTGCTGCATGCCTCCGACCCCCTGCTGCGCGTAATTATCGAAACGCCCGCACTGGTCGCCGATTTCTTTCTCGCGGCGCTGATGTTCGTGATCGTGCGCCGGCGCGCCAATCCGACGGCGGCGTGGCTCGCGATGCTGTTCGTCGCCCTCAATCCGGCCCTGCTCTTCGACACCGTCGTCTGGGGCCAGAGCGATTCCGTGCTGACCCTGGTGATGCTGTTGAGCGCAGCCATGATGCTCGATGATGAGATCGAACTTGGCTGGGGGCTCGCCGCGCTGGCCTTGCTGGTCAAACCGCAGGCGTTGATGCTGCTCCCGGTGCTGGGGATCTGGACGCTGCGCACGACGAATTTCACGCGCTGGTGGCGATCCGCGCTGGCCTTCCTCGCGGTGGCGGTCGTCGGGGTGGCGCCGTTCCAGGTGAACCATCCGTGGAGCTGGCTGCCCGACCTCTATCAATCGACTGCGGCCTATTATCATGAGACCTCGGTCAACGCCTTCAACCTTATCGCTCTGCTCGGGGGTCTGCGCCAGAACGACGGGGAGGCCATCCTCGGCATCTCCTGGTTTACCCTTGGTCTCGCGCTGCTCGTCCCCCTCTATGCCGTGATGGCCTGGACGGTTTGGCGTAATCCCACGCAGCGGAATCTCTGGGTGACGTCCTTCCTGGCGTTGTTCGGCTTCTTCATGTTCGCGCCCCGGATGCACGAACGGTATATCTATTCAGCGGTGGTTTTCGCGATTCCCCTGGCGTTGCAAGAGGCGCCACTTTTTATCGCCTTCGCCCTGCTGACGCTGACCGCGCTGTTCAATCTCGCTTATGTCCTGCACACGCTCAATACGATCGTCTTTCTCGATTCGCGCGACGCGCTCGCGATGGGCGCCTCATTGCTCAACTGTCTGGTTTTGGCGATCGCGGCGATTTCCGGTCTCGCGCCCGCCCGGGTGATGGCTACTGATGACGCTCCGGTCGAGGACCGGGCGGTGGTGGTACCCATGCTGAAGGCCAAATTCGGGAGCTGGCGGCAGGCCTTCCGCTTCGGGCCGGCCGTAGCTGCGACCTACGTGCCGATGTCGTGGGAATGGATCGACACCGTAACGATCGTGATTCTTACCGGGGTTGCGGCCGGGCTGCGCTTCTGGCACATATGGGCGCCGCCCGAAATCGTCTTCGATGAAGTCCACTTCGTCGGCCAGGCCCGCCACTATCTGCACGGCGAGTCTTTCCTCGACCCCCATCCGCCGCTCGCCAAGCTGATAATCGCGGCGGGGATCGCGCTCTTTGGCGATCATTCGGGAAGTTGGCGCCTGGGCAACGCCACGCTCGGCACGATAATGGTTGCGATCACTTATCTACTGGGACGCCGGATGTTTCGTTCACGGCTCGCGGCCACACTCGCCGCCGCGCTGATCGGCCTCGACGGTTTTTTCCTCGTCGATTCACGCATCGGCTGTATCGATATCGTCTATCTCACCCTCGCCGCGATCGCGTACTTGCTGATGTTCCAATTTATCCAGACGCCCGGTCTGGCCCGGCGCCGCAATCTACTGATTGCGCTGGGCGTTGTCCTCGGCTTATGCCTGGGCTCCAAACTGTACATACCCGCGATCACGTTCGTGCTGGTCTGGGGCTTCGTGGCTTTTACCATGTGGCGGCCGCAACTGCCGGCGAGCGCGAATATGGCTGTCGCCCCGGCCGATCGCGCCGGGCACGGACAACTCCAGCGCACGCTTGGCGCCTCGCTGCTGGTGGGTTCCCTGGCGACGATCTTTTATATCGCGTGCTTCGCTCCGCATTACACACTGGGCTGGTGGGGCGGAATCCAGGATCTCCTTCATTACTACAAAGACGTGATGTGGTACGAGAAGAGCGTTTCCACCGCCACCCACCCCTATGCCTCCAAGTGGTGGAGTTGGCCGTTGATGCTGCGTCCGGTCGCCTATTGGCAGAACTTCCCGCCCAAGGGCAACGTCGTCGCGACTATCTGGGGCGCGGGCAATCCGTTGACCTGGGTGGCGGTTGTTCCGGCGATCACGATCACCGCGATGCGCGCGCTTGAGCGGCCGAGTCTGGAGCGCACTTTCCTGGTGTGCGCCTTTCTTGGCTATTACCTGATCTGGATCCCGATCGGGCGTATCCTGTTTCTATACCACTATATGCCGTCGGTTTATGTTGGCTATTTGGCGCTCGGCGCGATACTGGCTGAGATGTGGCGGGGTGAGACCGAATGGTTCGAAGATTTGCTGCTGTTGGCGACGCTGGGGATCGTCGCTTTTTTCGGCATCAGTCATATCGCAACGCAGTATGAACCGGCGTCCTTTGGTACAGCCGCTGAGGTGATCCTGATGCTTGGCCTCGTGCTGATCCTGGGGGGTGGATATGTGATTGGGGTGACAGGGGAGCGGCATTGGGCGGCGCGTTTCGTTTTTGTGGCTTTTGTCGGAATGTCGCTCGCGCTCTTTTTCTACTACCTGCCGGTGTGGCTGGGCACTCCGATTTCCCGGACTGGCTACTACGCGCGGATGTGGTTCCAGGGACCGGGATCCTGGCCGAACTGGATATGATGGAGCTCAGCCTGATCCGGCCATCGGCAAAATCATCGTTCTGGCCCTTGCTGGTGGCGTTAATCCTGCTCGGTGCCGCGCAGCGCTGCTACGCGGCGGAGAATCTGCTGCACAACGGCAATCTCAGCGTCGGCTCCGGCGATTCGGTCGACGGCTGGCGGACCGAGGCCTGGGTGCAGGACGAGGGCACGACGGACTATCACTGGATTCCGCCCGCGCCAGGCAAACCCGGCGAACTCGAGTTGTTCAGTCATCGCGACAACGACGCGCGCTGGCAGCAACCGCTCAGTCTCGCCTCGGGCTGGTACTATATCAGCGCCGACGCGCGCACCCATGGCGTGCAGAATTTCGCGACGGGCGCCAACGTCAGCGTGCTCGACGGGGGCATCGTGTCGGAGGACCTCAAGGGCGATACGGATTGGCATCGGCTGGGCCTTTATCTGAAGATCGGCCCACAAGGCGCCGACGTCGATGTCTGCCTGAGGCTCGGCGGTTACGGGAATCTCACGCGCGGGCAGGCCTTCTTCCGCGACGCCCGAATCGAGAAGGTCGGTGAACCGCCCCCGGGAGCGGAGCACGTCTTCGATCTCGCCGCGGTGCGCAAGGCGCAGATTACCCCGCCGATCGGCCAGCCCTGGACGTTGTTTGCGACGATCCTCTTCCTCGGCCTGCTCGGCGCGCTGGGCTGGTGGCTGATGGCCGAACCGGTGCCTGCACGGGTCACCGCGTCGCGCGTCGCGGTGGCGCCGCCGCCAGGCAAACGGAGGAAGCGTGCCCGTGCCCGCTGAGAACGTATCCGCCGACCAGCCGCCGCCCGCGCCGGATCCGCGCGTCGAGCGGCTATTGTTCTGGATCCCGTTTCTGAGTTTCATCTACTTCTATCAGGGCGCCGACCAAAGCACTGCCGATCGCTTTGACCTGATGCGCTCGCTGATCGAGCGGCGCACGCTCTGGATCGATAACTATTGCGGGATGAACACCGCCGATATCATTTCGATGGGCGGCCATTATTACTCCGTCAAGGCCCCCGGCGGATCGTTCAGCGGAATCCTGCAATGGCTATTCTTCACTATCGTGCTGTCGCCACTGAATGCCCGTCACGCGGCGCTTTACTGGGCGCTCGCCACCTGGCTGACGATTATATTTTCGACCAGCCTCATCGTCGCGATAACGTGCGTGACGATGTACCGTCTGGTGCTCGCGCTGGGGGGCGGCAGCGGCCGCGCGGTGGCCTGCGCCCTGATTCTGCCGTTCGCCACGATTATGTTTCCCTATGCCACGGAGATGACCGGCGAGCCGATCGCCGGAGCCTGTGCGCTGATCGCTTTCTATTTACTGGCGACGCAACGGCCGGTGGACGTCGCGGGTCGCGCGATGTTCGCCGGGACGCTGGCCGGTTGGGCGGTGTTGTGCGATTTTCCCGCCCTGCTGATCGCACTGGCGCTCACGATCTATGCGCTGCGGCGGCTGGGGTTGAGCCGCGCGTTGGTCGCTTTCGGGCTAGGCGCGGGCGCGGTCGCGGCGGTCCTGCTGGCATACAATCAGGCCGCTTTTGGCCATCCGTTCTTTCTCAGTTATGAAGCTTACAAGATGTCCGGGAATAGCCAGTTGTTCCCGGAGCAGTCGGTCGGCTTTGTCGGGTTGACCTACCCACGGCCCGCGATTCTCAACAAGGTTCTGCTCGACCCGCAACGCGGACTGTTTTTTTGCAACCCGATACTGCTGCTGAGCATCCCCGGCTTCTGGTGTCTGGCGCGGCGGCGCGGAATGCTTGCCGAGTTTGGCGTCGTGGCTTTCGCCGCAATCGGGATGGTGCTGTTCAACGCGTCGTTCGGCGAATCGATCGTCTCGTGGGGCGGCGGCACGGCCACGGGCCCCCGCCAGATTGTGGCTGCGGTACCCTTCATGGTTGTGGCGCTGGCGTTTGTGCCGGCGGCCTGGAACTGGCTATTGGCGCTGCTGGCGGCGCCATCACTGCTCGCGATGCTGATGGCGACGTCGATCGAGCCGCACTTTCCGTATGAGTACGATAATCCGCTCCGCGACTTCGTGTGGCAGGCGTATCTGCGCGGCGACTTCGCCTACGATCGCGACGCCTTTTTCGGTGGCGAGGCGATTGTCGATGAATCCACCGCCTTCAACCTCGGGAAGCTGGCGGGACTGCGTGGCTCACTCCAGCTCTGGCCGCTCGCGGCGCTGTGGATGGTGGGCGTTTGGCGGCTGCTGGGGCGCTGCCTTGATGGAGGTTGGAAACGCGGTTGGCGGCTGGGGGCGATAGGCGTGCAGGGCGTCCTCTTTCTGCTGCCGGTGGCCGGGATTCTCCATGAGCGGATGAAGCCGATACCCACCAACGGTTTGCGCGGCCGCTACTACCGCGAGTTGCAGCCGAACGGCTTTCCGCCACACGTCGACCGGGTCGACCCGAACCTGGATTTAGCGAACGTCGGGGCAATGGGCGCGATGCCGGCGCCCTCGCGCGTGGTGTGGAGCGGGACGCTGACTGCTCCGGTGCAAGGGAGTTACGTGTTCCTGGTGCAGGCCGACGATGCGGGCTGGCTGACGATCGACGGCCGGCCGGTCATCCCGGATCCCGGGCCGGTGGAGAAGGAATCCGCGCTCGGGGCCTGCTTTCTGAGCAAGGGACCGCATCGGATCGAAGCGGGGGAGCGCAACCTGGGAGGCGACGCGTCGATGCGACTCTTCTGGGCGCCGCCGAACGGCTCGATGGTGATCGTTCCGTCAACTGTCCTCACCCCCAACTGACAAGGATGGGGGATTATCCGAGAGCCTTAAACAGTTATAGTCATCGGCTCCAATGGAGCCATTGTTCCAGCTCGCCAGGTTTCGGAATCACGTGGTTCAAAGTGATCGTTACGTAGTTGTACTCATCTACAAGTTTAACGAACGAACCACATTCGCGCCCAACAAGGCGCAAAACATCACTCCGAGATTGGTTTAGCCGCGTGACATCCTGTTCCAATTCGGAGATTTCGTCGGCAACTTTGCTGAGAAAAGCTGAGTAGAGCCGACTTGGTTCTGTATTTACGGGATGTTCGCGGCTGAAGCTAGTTTTGATCTTACTGTCCCAAATGGGTAACGCATCAGGTCTTAGTACGTGCAAGGTTTTTGCTGCCGCCGTATCTTGAAAATGAAGTCCCTGTCCGAGCTTCAAAAGTGCGGCGTATGCGTCTCCGATCTCCATGCGCTCCTCGGTCGTTAACGAATGAATGCCTCGACCGGTGACGGGTAGCTCGGCAATCCACTGCGCTGCCCACGTTTGCAATTTTCTCTTCAAGGATGGAAAGTTTGCCCGTGGAATTCGGCACAGCCATTGATTCAGAAACGTCATTAGAGCATGCCGCTGTTCCTCTGATGATAGGTCCGCATTTTGCCCGAGTCCTTGACGTATGGTGGTATATGCGGCGTCAAATCCTCCATCAGACGATGCCAATTCCCGATAGAGTCGGCAGGCATATGCCAGTTCGTAAAGTCTCATCGCACCACCTCTGGCTCTCCAATACTCCCGTATTCCGCTGCGAGTTTCCGATCCCAGTTCTACTCGCAGAGCCGACGATCGCTTTCGAAGTTCTTAAGCTAATGAGCGGACCATAGGCGGAGATCAAACCGCGCGATCTAAAATGTTTCACGTGAAACATCGCCCGTGCGCGAGCGCGGACTATGTTCGTTCCGCGAGCTAACCCGCCTGAGGCAGGAGGGCGGCGCGGGTTACTTCGCGGCGCTCGCTGCGGTCCAGCGCCTCGGCGGCCTGCGTCAACGGGAAGGTCGCGTCGCACATCTCGCGATATGGGAAGCGGTCGATGTGCGCCGACAGGAAGTCGAGCGACTTCTTCAGGTAGTGCGGCGGATACATCGCGACCCCGATGATATCGACTGACTTGAAGGTGATCGTCGAGGGCGGGAGGGGCACGGTCAGCCCCGGCGAGATGTTGCCGATCTCGATCACGCGGCCACCCGCGCCGACGATACGGAGCGCGTCGATAAAGGCTTGCGGCACGCCCGCGACCTCGATTACGACGTCGGGAAAGCCGCCGCAGAGCTCGCGCGTCTGCTTGATCCGGTCGTCGAGGTCGGGATGCTGGCGCATGTCGATCGTCGCGTCGGCGCCGAATTTGCGCGCCTCTTCGAGCCGCTGGTCAACTGCGTCAATCGCGATTACGCGGGCGCCGCGCGCCTTCGCGATCGCCATCGCATGGAGTCCCAGCCCACCCGCGCCGAGCACGACGATACTCTCGCCGTAGTTGAGCCGCGCGCGATCGAGTCCCCAGAAGACCTGTGACATCGCGCAATTGGCCGACGCCGCGATGCTATCGGGGACGTTGTCGGGGATACGGAAGAAGGCTTGCCCGGGACGCACAACGTAGTGGGTCGCAAAGGTCGAGAGAAAGTGCGGCGGTTCGTCGGGATGACGCCCGCCGAGAATCTTGTTGGTGCAGGCGGCTTGATTGCCGCGTACGCAGTTGGCGCAGCGGTTGCACACGCTGTAGTAGACCGGCGCGATGCGATCGCCGCTCTTGATCGCGGCGCCCGCCCAGTCCGCCTTGACCCCGTCGCCCAGCGCGAGCACCCGCCCGCTCATCTCGTGGCCGGGCATCGTGCCGTGGCGTCCGCCGAATTCGCCGCGCCAGATATGGACCTCGGACCCGCATACGTTGCTCTGGGTCACTTCGGCGATCAAGCCGCCGGCGGGTGGCGCGGGAACGTCGTACTCGTGGAAGTCGATCTTGTGGGCGGCGGGTATGAAGGCGATTTTACCTTTCATCGGGGGCACTCTCCATCGTTGGGCGCGTGACGCTCGCGACGCGCGGCCGGTCACGCTTTGGGTTTCGCCGGTACGCCGGTGATTGTCAAGGGCGGTCGCGTTACGTGCGTCATGGTGCGTTTTTGCGGAGATCGACGTGCTCCAGCGATCGATGCTCGAGCAGCGACTGCCGCCGGATCTGGTCGAGCAGCCGTGCCTCCTGCACTCCGCGCGAAACGCATTGCTCGTCGGTGATCGGATGCAACGGAACATGCAGCGGGGCCGTGAAGGTCGCCGCGACGCTGACCACACTCGCGTGTTCGGTCTTCGGCTCGACGTGAAAGTCGTAGACCACCGACGAGTCGGGGTCGGGCTCGGACTTGATCTTGCCCGCGATCCCGCGCAGTTCGCCGCAGTCAGCGTCGTCGAGCGTGAAGCCGCCAATCTTTTGCGCCTCGAGCGTCCCGACGTTCGGATTACTGGTGATGACCCGGTAGAGATTGTCCGCGACTACCGTTTGCACGTCGTCCCACGCGAGGTCGTAGGGGATGTCGACGGTGACGCTGGTGCGATTCGGCGCCAGCGGCTTTTGCTGGGGCGGATAGAAGCATCCGCCGGCGAGTGCGAACAGGGGGATAATCAGCCAGGTCTTCATCGGCAGCCGCCCATAATAGCAGAGCCGGCGGCGCCGATAAGGCCTGCCCCGCCGGTATGCCAAGTCTCCCCTGGCGGCGGCTTTGTGCTACACTCGCCGCCATCACGGGCGAGCCGTCCCGCCGAGGGAGCGAGAAAATGTCTGGTCATTCGAAATGGAGTTCGATCAAGCACAAAAAGGCGGCGCGTGACGCCAAGCGTGGCAAAGTCTTCACCAAGCTGATCAAGGAGATCACGATCGCGGCGCGTCTCGGCGGCGGCGATATCAACGCGAATCCGCGGTTGCGGACGGCCGTCCTGACCGCCCGGGCGCAGTCGATGCCCAACGACAATATCGATCGCGCGATCAAGAAGGGCACTGGCGAACTGGGCGGTGGACAGCTCGAGGAGGTCTCCTACGAAGGGTACGGCCCGGCCGGCGTCGCCCTGATCATGGACGTCCTTACGGACAACCGTAACCGGACGGTCTCGGAGCTTCGCTTCATGCTCTCGAAGAGCGGCGGCAATCTGGGTGAGTCGGGTTGCGTCGCCTGGATGTTCCGCAAGCGCGGGGTGATCACGGTCGAGAAGCAGGCGGCCGACGAGGACAAGCTGATTGAACTCGCGCTGGAGGCCGGCGCCGAGGATGTTGTCAGCGATGACGACAGCTATCAGGTGTTGACGCCGGCCGACAAATTCGCGGCCGTGCGCGACGCGCTCGAAGCGGCGAAAATCCCGCTCGCCAGCGCCGAGCTAACGAAGATCCCGGAAAATACCGTCAAGGTGAGCGGTCATCAGGCGGAGCAGGTGCTCAAGCTGATGGAAGATCTCGAAGATCACGACGACGTCCAGAGCGTCGCGGCCAACTTCGATATCGACGAAGAGGTGATGGCGCAGTTCTCGGCGGCCTAAGCGAGCAGGGTGCGTCTGCCAGTCGCGTTCGGGAAAAGAATCTGCGACGCGCGGTTTAAAATAAAAATGCGTATAATTGGAGTGGATCCCGGCAACGCGGTGACCGGGTTCGGCGTAGTCGAGCGGCGCGACGCGATGACTTATATCGCCGCCGGCGCGATTCGCGGCAACGGGATGCCGCGGGGGCCGGGCCGGCTGGCCGCGCTTTACCAGCGGCTGCTCAACGTGATTGACGAATATGCGCCGGAAGCGATGAGTCTCGAGCGCAGCTTCGTTGCCGCCAACGTCCAGAGCGCCTTTGCGCTCGGTGAGGCGCGCGCGGTCGCGATGCTCGCCGCGGCCCATCGGAATATCGCGGTCTTCGAGTATATGCCCACCGACGTCAAGCTTACGGTCGCGGGCTACGGCCGGGCCGACAAGGTGCAGGTCAAACGGATGGTGCGGCAGACGCTCGTGCTCGACGAGACCGTGACGTTGACGGACGACGCGAGCGACGCACTCGCGATCGCACTCTGTCATCTCTTCCGCGCGCGCATGGGCCAGGCGATCCGCGACGCCGCGGGGCGCGCATGATCGCGACGCTCAGCGGGCGGATCAAGCTGCGCGACGCGAACCGCCTGATCGTCGAGACCGGCGGCGTCGGTTACGAAGTCCTGATCCCCCTCAGTACCTACTATCGCGTGCCCTCGGCGGGCAGCCCGGTCGAACTGGAGATCCGGCAGGTGGTGCGCGAGGACGCGATCACGCTCTACGGTTTTGCGACCGCCGCCGAAAAGCGCGCCTTCGATCTTTTGATGGGTGTGCAGCACGTCGGACCCAAGCTCGCGCTGGCGGTGCTTTCGGTGCTGGCGCCCGACGAACTGGTTGCCGCGATCACGCGCGAGGACGTCGATCGGATCGACGCGGTGCCGGGGGTCGGCGCCAAGGTCGCCGAGCGGATCGTGCGCGAGTTGCGCGACAAGACCGGCGACCTCGGACTCGCGGTCGCCGCGGCGTCGTCCGTGCAGGCGAACAATGGCCACGCGGGCGCTGGCGCCTCGATCCTGGACGACGCGATTTCGGCGCTGGTCAATCTGGGTTACAAGCCGGTCGAGGCTAAGCGCGCGGTGGAGAGCTGCGGCGAAGCCGGTGCGCGTGACGACCTCGAAGGGCTTATCCGCAAATCCTTGGCGGTGATTCTCGGTGAAAAGTAGCGACGACGATCTGGCCGCGGCGTTCGCCCCGCTCGCCGACCCACCGGGTCGCGACGCTGAGCATGACGCGCCGCGGACGCTGGCGCGATCACCCGCGACCGTGCTCGACGACGAAGAGCGCGAGGTTGATCTGTCGCTGCGGCCCCGCTCGCTTAGCGAGTTCGCCGGCCAGGAGCGCCTCAAAAAAGTGCTTGGGATGTCGATCGCGGCCGCCCGCCAGCGCGGCGAGGTGCTCGATCACGTGTTGTTCTCGGGCCCGCCCGGGCTTGGCAAGACCTCGCTCGCCCATATTATCGCGCGCGAGCTGGGGGTGAATCTGCGCTCGACCTCGGGCCCCGCGATCGAGCGGGCCGGTGACCTTGCCGCCATCGTCAACGATCTCGACAAGGGCGACGTGCTGTTTATCGACGAGATCCATCGGCTGGCCCGGGTGGTCGAGGAGATTCTCTACCCGGCGATGGAAGACTTCGAGCTGAATATCGTGGTCGGCAAGGGGCCGGGCGCGCGCACGATGAAGCTCTCGGTCAAGCCGTTCACGATGGTCGGTGCGACCACGCGCTCGGGGCTCCTGAGCTCGCCGCTGCGCGACCGCTTTGGCCAGCACTACCATCTGGACTTCTACGCGCAGCCCGAGCTGACAGGAATCGTGCGGCGCTCGGCGCGCCTGCTGCAGATCAAGATGGACGAGGCGGGCGCGCAGGAGCTGGCGGCGCGCTCGCGCGGTACGCCGCGCATCGCAAATCGGCTCCTGCGCCGGGTGCGCGACTTCGCGCAGGTCAACGGAGCGCCGCTCGTCACGCGTGACGTCGCGCTGGGCGCGCTCGAGCTGCTCGAGATCGACGCGTGCGGTTTCGACCGCATGGACCGCGCGATCCTGGCCGCGATTATCGACAAGTTCGACGGCGGCCCGGTGGGCGTCGAGAGTCTGGCGGCGGCGGTCGGCGAGGAAGCGGATACGATCGGCGAGGTCTACGAACCCTATCTGCTGCAGGAGGGCTTCGTCGCCCGCACCGCGCGCGGCCGGGTCGCGACGCA
The DNA here is from genome assembly GCA_052145175.1 of Binataceae bacterium (SeqCode). Taxonomy (GTDB): domain Bacteria; phylum Desulfobacterota; class Binatia; order Binatales; family Binataceae; genus JAJPHI01. Next base: position 13,726 of record JBKQPD010000199.1, read on the forward strand.
ACGCGCCTACACGCATCTCGGCCGCTCCCGCCGCGGCACCTTGTTCTAGACGATCAGTTTAGGTGGTGCGCGGTAGAGCACCCACAGCTCCTATCGCAGCCCTTGAAAAGATCGCCGGAAAGGACGACGAACAGAAGTGGCTGCAAATCAAATTTTCGGTGAGGCAGACTAATGGCACAGTTGCGTTTGATCTCGGCAGATTCTCACGTGATGGAGCCGGCTGACTTTTGGGAAAAGCGGCTCGACAATAAATTCCGCGACCGCGCGCCCCATGTGGAAGCGCGCGCCGATGGCAAGGGTTACGTCTTCACCGCCCCGGGAATCAGTCCGTTTCCGGTCGCCGGGGGTTTCGGCACGGGCCGCAGCGGTCAGGAGCTGCGCGACCATATGAGTAAGGGCTACGAGGCGGCGCGGCCCAGCGGCTGGGATCCGGTGGAACGGATCAAGGACCAGGAGATCGACGGCGTCGACGCGGAGGTCCTCTACACCACGCTCGGGATGCCGCTCTTTGGGCTCGACGACACCGACCTCCAGCGGGCCTGCTTCCATGTCTACAACGATTGGTTGGCGGACTTCTGTGCGCATAATCCCAAGCGTTTGATCGGAACAGCGCTCATCTCGCTCGAAGATATCGCGCTGGGAGTCAAGGAGCTCGAGCATTGCGCGAAGCGCGGTCTGAAGGGCGCGATGATCTGGGGTTCGCCGCCCAAGGACAAACCCTACTCAAACACCGTTTACGATCCGCTCTGGCAAGCGGCATCGGAATGCCGGATGCCGCTCTCCTTGCACGTGATCACGGGCAAGGGCAAAGACTCGGATTTGTCGAAAGTCAATGACGCGCTGACGGGCGGGGCGGGGCGCGTCTCGATGGGTGAGATTTACGCCAATCTGATTCACGAAGTGCAGCAGTCGCTGAGCTCGATCATCTTCGGTGGCGTGCTCGAGCGTTTTCCCAAGTTGATTATCGTCTCGGCCGAGAATGATGTCGGCTGGGTTCCGCACTACATGTACCGGCTCGATCATGCCTGGGAGAAATTCAACGCGATCATGCCGAATCCGCTGCCGATGAAGCCCAGCGAATATATCCGGCGGCAGATGTTCGCGACCTTCCAGGACGATCCGGTTGGCCCGGCGGCCTACAAACTGTTCGGCGCCGCCAACTACATGTGGGCTTCCGATTTCCCCCATACCGACTCGACCTGGCCCGAATCGCACAAGGTGGTCGAGCGCGATTTCGCGGGCGTGCCGGAGGATATCCGGCGCAAAATCGTCTACGACAACGCCGCGACCCTCTACGGAATCGCCCATTAAGTGAGTCAGGGCCGGATGGCGTCATCCATCCGGCCCTGTGCTCGCACTTTTCGCAAGCAACTTCGCAAAGTTATCCTGAGCGCGTTGCAGCCGTGGCTCACACCGCCTTGCCGACCTCTCCCTGAACCGGGCGAGGTGTTTAAGAGTGCCAGATCTGATGCGCGACGTCGGCAACCAGTTTGAGCTTGGCCTCCTGAATCGCCTCGGTGATCGGATTGCCGTGCACCCCCGAGGCGAAGCCGCATTGCGGTGAGAGCGCGAGCTGTTCGCGCGGGAAGTAGCGGGCGGCGTCGTCGATCCGCCGGCGCAGCTCCTCGGCGGATTCCATCGCGGGCTTTTTGGTCGAGACCAGTCCGAGCACGACGACGCGGTCGCGTGGAACTTCGGCTAAGGGCGCAAACCCGCCCGAGCGGGCGTCGTCGTACTCGAGCAGGAAGTTGGAATAGTGCGTCGCCCGCTGAAACATCTGCCGGGCGATTGCGTCGTAGCCGCCTTCCGCGAGCCAGCGCCCGTCGTTGTTGCCGCGGCACAGATGCAAGCCGAAGGTTATCCCGGGCACGTCGGCCAGCGTGTTGAGGATATCCAGGCCGTCGGTGAGCAGGCGCTTCGATTCGATGCCGTTTTGTTCGTAGATCGCCTGGGTCGCGGAGGGATCGGTCAGGGTCGCGAGTTCGGGCGCGTCGATCTGCACATACTGGCAGCCCTGCCGGGCGAGCTCCGCGATCTCGGCGCGGATCACCTCGGCGCCGTCGGCGAAGAGGTCGAACGGGTCGCGATAGACGTCGCGCGCCGCCGCGGCCGACCAGAACATCGAGAGCATCATCGGACTCGGCAATGATACCTTGATTGGTTTTTGGGTTCGCGCGCGTTCGTATGCATATTCTTCGGCGACCATCGAACGCACGCGCCGCAGTTTGCCCGTCACCAGGAGTCCGAGCGAGAGCTGGCTCACGCCGCCGGCGGGTTCGTGCCAGGGTTTGGTGACGTCGTCGCTGCGGCTCAGCCCTTCGGTCGCTTCGAGCAGCGCGCCGAGGAAGCTCGCGCGCCGCTGCTCACCGTCGGTGACGACGTCGAGCCCGGCGCGTTCCTGGAGCGCGAGCGCGGCGTCGACGGCGCGGTCCTCGATCCGCTTGAAGGCCGGCGCCGCAATCGCACCCCGGCGGAAGGCCCGCCGCGCGTCGCGCAGCGCGGCCGGCCGCAGCATCGAGCCAATGGTTTCCGCACGATAGATGGTTGGCTTCACGCCGCTCCTCCCCGCTGCGATTAACTGGGCGCATCCTACCACAGGGACAAAAAAAGGCGGCCCGCTGACGAGCCGCCCTGGTACTGAGAAGAAAGTCGGTCAGTGCTTGGGTTCGATCCGCCGGCCGTAGGAGACCTCGCCTTTATCGACCCGCAAGCTAAAGCCACAATCGGGGTTGGTGCAGGCCCACGCCTTGAAAATGACCGAAGCGCCTTCCTGCCCGTAGTCCGAAAGTGGAATCAGGGTGCCATTGTTGCACTTTTGGCACTTCGGCAGCTCCATCACCCAACCTCCTCGGCCGCCGGGCGCGGCCCCACGGCCAAAGGTATCGAACCGATTTTGTTAAAGCAATGCATTATGCCCACCGGTGCTAAACACCGCTGGGAATAGCTAAATTCCCCTGCCGCGACAGCGTGGTAGACTGCTTCACATGAAAAGCGCGGGGCCGCACTTTCTGCTCCGGGCGGCGCGGCCCAGAGACCATCGGCAGTTGCTGGCGCTCGCGCGGGAGCTGGATTCGATTAATCTCCCGACCGAAGCGGGCAGGCTGCGCGAGCTGCTCGGGCGCTCGACGCGGTCGTTTCACGGCCGGATCCGCGATCGCGCGCAGACGGTCTACATATTCTGCGCGGAGGAAATTGCGACGCGGCGGATCGTCGCGGCCTCGATGATTATCGGCAAACACGGGACCCCGACGGCCCCGCATTATTACCTCGAACTCGACGCGGACGAACGCTACTCACATACGTTGCGCAAGCTGTTTCGTCATTCGTTCCTGCGGCTGCGCTACGCGATGGACGGGCCGACCGAGATTGGCGGCCTGATCGTGACGCAGGCGATGCGCGGTCATCCGGAGCGGATCGGCAAACTGATCTCGTGGGTGCGGTTTATGTATCTCGGGCGCCATCTGGCGCGCTTCGAGAAGCAGGTCGTGGCCGAGATGCTTGCGCCGATGCTGCCTGATCATGGCAACGTGTTCTGGGACAACTATGGCCGGCGCGTGACGGGTCTCTCGTTTCCCGACGCCGATCGGCTGTCGACGCACGACAAGGAGTTCATCCGCGCGCTCTTTCCCGAGACTCCCCTCTACACTTTTATGCTGCCGGCCGAGGTGCGCGACGCGCTCGGCGCGGTCGGTGAGAATACGCGCGGCGCCGTGCATCTGCTCGAGCAGGCCGGGATGCGCTTTCTCAATCAAATCGATCCGTTCGACGGCGGGCCTTACTATGGCGGCGCGACGGCCGAGCTCGAGCCGGTCCAGAACCGCCGCACGGTCGTCGCGATTGCCGGCGAGCCGCCGCTGGAAAAGCAGCGATCTTATCTGGTCGCGATCGAGAACGGCGACGGCTTTCGCGCGGTTCGCGCCGAAGCCGAACTGCATGACGGGGGTCATCTGGTGGTGACGCCGGCCGTGCTGCACGCCCTCAAGATCAAGTCGCATACGCGCGTCGATATCGTCGCGCTGCCGTAGTGAACAACAAGTTTCTTAGAGTAACGGGAGGGCTGGGTTGTACGTGGCCTCGATGCAGGCAGGGAACCCTAACCCGCGCTCGCGATGCTTGCGCGACTTTACTTTGGCCGCGGCTCGCGGACTCGCCCGCTCCCCCGTCCCTCTTCGGGGAGAGGCGTAGAAAAAGAGCGCTCAAAATAGCTACTAACTTAGGGGACAAAATAAGAGCGAAGCGCGCGAAAGTCCATCAAGGCGGAGGGCGGGACACATCCGTTGCGGGATAGTGCAATAAATCATCCGAGACCGGGCGAACATTGGTGCTGTGGTCTGTAGTCCTCTGCACTGGTGTCGAAGGTTCCGCCGCCGGAACTCCGGCAAGCATTGTGCGCAATTCCTTCGCGATAAGGGCACCGGTGAAGCAATGGCCGAGTTGGTTCCAGTGTCCGCTGCCCATAGCCGTATTCGCAAATCCGTGAAAGAAGACTTTGTGAAGGTCGGCATAGGCCTGCATCGTGGGCGCGACGTTCAGCACCGCAAATCCGTCCCGTTCACCGAGACCCTTTAGGCGCTCGTCAGGATAAAGGATGGTGGTCCCGCCGACCGCGCGCAAGAAATCCTCGCGGACGGTCTTGCTCGGAAATACCTGCATTCCGGCGTCCAACGTAACGAGCAGGAATTCGGCCCCGTGCCGGCGGACATTTCGATGTATCGTCTCGATCTCGAACTCCGTCACGTTCCAGGCGTCTAGCCAAACCTGGTTTGCCGGCGGCCGATATACCTGATCGTCGCAGCCTGCCCCACCTGATAGCCGTCTGCCGGTCCGCGCCGAAACGGTTGCGACGGAGGCAACTGCCGCCGCGTTGCGCCCCTTCCATATCCGCCAACGCGCGCGCAGAGCGCTTCTGGCCGAACCCAGAACGTTCAGTAGCTGCGAATGGCGCGACTCGAACCGTGTGAAGCATCCGAAACGGAACCAGGGCGAATCGACAAAGGGTCCGCCCAGCACAAACGCGCCGCGCCGGTAGACGTAGAATGGGCGGCACTTATCCCCTTCGAGCACGACGGAGTTGTTGCGCACGTCGTTGCCATTGAAAAATGCGAGCACCACTATGTCGGGGGAGAAGCGCCACACGTCGCGCTCGAGCGTCAGCAGTTCCTGAGCCGTACCGTAGCCATCAACGCCGAAGTTCATCACCTCGACATTGTTAACCCAGTGGAACCGGCTGTCGGCGGGCAGTGGCGGATCGCGTTTCAACTCGCGCTCGATCACAGCGGAGAATGTTTGCTCTTCCGCTACCTGCTGCGCTTCGGTGAAAGAATCGCCGAGCACGGCGACGCGCAGCGTGCCTGCGGGCTTTGCGAGCGTCCAATCGGGGCCCCGAAAACCCCATCGATTCACTTTTATCCAGGCCCGCCCTTCATCGGTCTGCCATCCTGACGCCCGGGGCCGCAGCTTCCATCCGTGGGAACCTGAGTAAGTGTAAAAGCTTGGCTTCGCGAGACCGAACAACCGAATTCCGACCTCCGCCGTAACGCAGCCAAATAGTATCCCGGCACAAAGCAAGAACACTCGCGCGATCAGTTCACGCGCCCGCGCGCAACGCCCGGCTGTGGGAACCATCGTACTTACGGCCGCGCTCGAACCGATTAGCTGCGCACGTAGTCAATAAGACACAGGTAGTCAATAAGAATACTGGTTATTCCTTGCGTTTGATGCGCCAGGAGCCGCGCTCGTCGAGCTGGCTGCCGCCCTTGCAGTAATAGCTGCCTTTGCCGGAATCCCCCTTGAGCAATCCATGGAAGCGGCACGTTGAACGATCCGGGGCCATGATAACGAGCTCGAGGTGATCGCCCTTCAGCGTGCCCTGCTCGATCTTCCCGGCCTCCTGCATCCCGCGGCAATTCGTATTGCCGTAGGCGCAGGTGTACGAGCCGTTGACCTTCGAACCATCCTGCGTCAGCGTCAGCGTGATGTTCTGCACGGCGCTGCATCGGCTATGGTCGGTGGTCATCGTGCCGCAGCGCGCTTTGGTGGTGCCGGTCCATTGACTCGTGGTCGAGGCCGGCTCCGCCGCTCGCGCGCCGGACGCGAACAGGATCAGCGCGAGGACCAAGGCAAAGTGAGCCGGTCGTTTCATGCCCAAGAGTATTCGGTTCATACGGTCTTCAACCGATCCGCAACGTCATCGGTTCCCTCAGAGAACCTCCACACAAGTAACTTTTGTCATTCTGAACGGAGTCTGCGCAGTGAAGAATCCCGGGATTCTTCGCGGAGTTTTACCCTCGAGGAGCGCAGCGACGAAGGGCTCAGAATGACAAAATAAACCCTCCTTAGTTGGGCACGCAGGCGATCGCGCGGATCTCGCCGAATTCGCGACGATTCTTCTGCCACGATTCACCCGCGTCCGTGCTGGTGTAGACATAGCCGTGCAGGCTGTTGGCGACGACGACGTTGGGATCGGCAGGATTGGTTGCGATCCAGTAGACGACCGAATTGGGCTCGACCGGCAGCTTGCACGCGTTCCAGGTGCGACCGCCGTCGGTCGTGCGCTGAATCGCGCCTCGCTTGCCCGGGATGAAATCGCCGTTGCCGACGAACATCACGTCCGGATCGTCGGCCTTGAGCGTTACCCCGCGGCAATACGAGATCGTGTCGCGGTCGGCGAATTTCGGAAAGCCGTGCAGCGACCAGCTCTCGCCGTCATCGCGGCTGATCCAGACCCCGTCGGGCGTCGAGGCCACCAGCTTGCGCTTGCTCCCGGTCGCGAGCGCGAGCCCGTGGAGATCCTGATTGAGCATCTTGTCGCCGAGCGGCGGCAACCGGGTCCAGGTGTCGCCGCCGTCGCGGCTGCGGAACACGCCGTCGATCTCGACGCCCACGAAGACGGTGCTCGGGTCGCTCGGGTCGACCAGAATATTCGTGACCTTGGGCGCGCCGGCGAAGCATTCCTTGGCCATCGGGACGGGGAGCTTCTCCCAGCTCTTGCCACCGTCTTTGGATCGATAGACATTCGGCGCCTTGGTGCCGGCGAAAATGATTGAGGGGTCCGTGGGATGCCAGCAAGTCGACCAGATCTGCTGGCCGTCCATCGGCGAATCGACCAGATTCCAGGTCGCGCCGTTGTCCTCGCTGCGATAGAGCCCCGCTTCGGAGCCCGCCAGCAGATGATGCGGATTATGGGGTGATACCGCGAGCGAGCGAATCTGCACCTCGCCCGGCTCGGCGTGGAACGGCAGGTTCATCTTGCTGCGACGCCAATGGTCCCCGCTATCGGGACTGAACCATACCCCCGCGCCAACGGTGCCAACGCAAATCGTGAATCCTTGCGCCATGATCTTTCTCCTCGGTAAGGCCGCGCCTTGCGACGCGGGATTCCAGAACAGCCGCTTGATCGCGTTATAGGGCAGACGCGGCCCGCTTAACAAGCCTCGTCGGGTGGTGGGTCAATTTGGAATCTGCTCTAGTGTCATTCACGCGCGTCTGACACTAGCGGAGCCGCAGGCGAAGCGAGCAGGCGAGTCCGCGAGCTGCGTCTATATTTGTCTGGCGCGCGAGGAATCCCGGAATCCGGGACCCTTGCATATCTGAAAGCGGGCGTGATGATGAAGTTGGACAAGAGCGCGGCAGCCACGCGCGAGTGTGACAGCAAGGAGGACTCGGGTGGAGGAAACCGGCGCAACTGACCCTACCCCCATTGGCATCGCAGGCCCACCTGATATATCCGGGAAGGAGCCGCGCCGGTGAACCAGGCGGGGCACGAGGAGTTGGCCGCGATGAAAGGTATCAAGATCGGGATAGGCTTTGGTCAGTGGCAGTACGGACTTCCGGAACCCGAGTTGCTGTGCCGCTATGCGGAGACGGCGGAGGCGGTCGGGCTCGACTCGATCTGGCTTTCCGACCATATCGTGACCCGTAATCCGACGCTCGATATTGCCTGCATGTTCGCGATGATCGCGGCGCGCACCAAACGGGTGAAGATGGGGCCGAGCGTCCTGACCCTGCCGGCGCGGAATCCGGTCCATATCGCGAAGACCTACGCGACGCTCGATTACCTTTCGGGCGGCCGGATGGTGATGGCGGTCGGCAGCGGGAGCGACCCGCGGGACTTGCTCGCCAGCGGCGTGCCGATCGAGGAGCGCGGCAAGCGGCTGGACGAGGGTATCGAGATCTTGCGCAAGCTGTGGACCGAATCCCACGTGACGCATCACGGCCGCTTCTATCAGTTCGACGACGTCACGATCGAGCCGAAACCCGGGAAGGGGTCGCTGGATATCTGGATCGGCGGCAAGAGTGACGCGATCCTCAAGCGGACGGCACGGCTCGGCGACGGCTGGTTCCCAGCGCTCACCACGCCCGACGAGTTCAAGCGCGATATGGCCAAGCTGATCGCCTACGGTGCGGAGCGCGGCCGCACGGTGAATCCGCGGGAAGCGGGCGTGCTGCTCTTGACCCACGTTACTGATGATCGCGAGGCCGGCTGGCGCACGGTCGCGCCGTTCCTGCGTAATCTGCCGATGGCGCCCGAGGCGCTGGCCGAGCGATGTCTGGTGGGCCCGGCGGAGGAGTGTGTCGAAAAATTAGCGAAGTTTGTCGAAGCCGGATGCTCAAAGTTCGTGCTGCGTCCCTCCTGCCCGCCCGACCAGGTGCTGTCGCAGATCGACGCATACGCGAGACATATCCTGCCTAACTTTGGGTCATGATCGATGTAAAGGAATTCTATCAGGTAGGATCATTCGCATCTTTCGCGAATATCGAAACAAGTGGCGTGCTGGACCCTCTCTCCGTGTGGTGGGGAACCCCACGGTAGTTCCGGTTCAACCCAAACCGGCCAGCCGGCCGAAGGTAGTCACCGGCACCGCGCCGTCTCAGCTCGGCGCGGCGATCCTCGCGGCCCGCACGGTGGCGGGGCTTTCTCGAGCAGAACTATCCGCGAAGCTCAAGAAGACCGCCCAGGCTAACATCGCGCGGCGCGAAAAAGCCGGAAGCATTCCCTCAACTAGCACTCTGCAACGCGTCGCCAAGGCGACCGGCTACAAGCTGACCATCACTTTCACTCGCACCGCATCAAGGCCCACAATCGCCGGCTAAGTGCGCGAGCAATAAAAGCGCAGCGGGACGCAGAGTCTGCCATCATGGAACCAGCCAGCTCAACGGAAGTACGGCAGCAGGATTTTGCTGACAAATATGTAACCCAGGAAGCTCCATAACGCGACGACGAAGGTCAGCTGAAAGGACACCAGCAAAATGGGGACGCCTGGCGGACCGTAGTCGTGGTACATGCGGATGTTAGTTGCATCCTCGCCGCGAAGTTGAGCCATGATGCTGATTCGGCGGTGTTTGAAACCAAAATAGATCCAACTCCACAAGGTGCCGAAAGCTACTAACGACCACCAATCCGGAATCCGCGCCGTGAAGATGCAATGCCACAAGGCGCCGAAAGCCACTAACAACAACCGCCAGTCGGGAATGTCGGGAATCTTGGTGGCGTTCAAACGCAATGTTCTCTTTGCCATCAGTACCAGGACAGGGCCCCGACCAAAAAGGTTTAACGGTTCGTTTAAGGTTACTCCTTAAGATTGCCTGGTCGCCCGCCGTTCCACCCCGTTAACCCTTTTTCCCGCCTCACACTTTCCACCCCAGACCTTGCATATCCGCGACCGCAGCCCCCTTGCAAACTCGTGACTCGCCCCGCGCTTCGTCCGCCCCGTTCATCTGCAAATTCGTGACCAGACAGCGCCTCGTTATCGACTTCCGAGAATGAACCACGGATGCTCGGCACCGGCGGATGACTCTTCAGAAGCGATTTATACGAACGTTCAATTCGTGCTCCTTGTAACTGCGTAGGGTCTCACCCGACGGATCATCATCTAGCCGGACCAACACGATTACCTGCTCTCTTGACTGGTCTACCCGGACGACCGTACCGGCACGCGGCCCATTGGAATTGGGGGCAAACACCTTGGCGCCTAGATTTATCGACATATGTAACCTCGCTTCACTTCAAGCTTATCGCTTGTGCAACCTCCGTTGCCAGCGCTTCGGGATCACCTCGATATGTTGTGGACACGATATCGGCCAACAAAGGGTAGATCGAAGCAAAACGCCCATGATCCATACCGACCAACACGGGCAGGATCACTTTGTGACCGCTGTTGATCGCGCGATGTGCTAAAGCGCGCAACTCAGCCTCAGTCCAGTGCTTCGCAACAAAGAAATCACTGACTATTACCAAACCATACCGCGACAACCTCAGCCCCTCGTCTATTTTCTGACTCAGTCTATCGCCGAGCTGTATTTGCCCCTGATCCCACCATATGCTGATCTTCATCCTCTGAAGCGCATCGACCAAAGCCACGACGATGGCTCGATCCTCACTCGCATAGCTCACAAAACAGTCATATTGGTCGACGTGTTGTCGCTCTTCAAGTGGCGAGGTTTTCTTCAACGCGGGTCGCGAGGAAATCGTCGCAGCGGGCTCGGCCAGCCTCTCCTTTACCGGAATGTTCAGACCCGCCAGAAGGTCAGCCGTCGCCGCAAGCTTTTGTTGCCGTGCTGTTATTGCCTGTCTCGCTACACCCTGTAAATCAGCGTTGAATTTGGCCATACCCTGCTGATGCCACGATAGGTACTGCTTCACACTAGCCAACCAGCTATCGAATTCGGCATTTATCCTTTGCGAAGTAGGATTCGTGTCTACAAAAACGAACCCTACTTCGTGGCCAACGACCTCACCGCGAGGCGGGTTGAAAGTAAAAGTTGACGGTTGCAGCCGAAAAAACTCCGGATCACCGTCGAACGGCACCCAGATCGTGATACGCATCGCATCGACCTCAAGGGGACGGCTTCTGTCGAAGATCGATCGCCTCTGGTCTTGCGAAACGTCGAGTTTAACCTCTTCGCGGTCTGCGTGTTTCTGATCCTCATGCAGTATTGGCACGTTCAAACTGTATCGACCGATTACTTTCGCTACGATCTCATCGACAATGCCGCTTGCGAGTTCCTCCCGGCCCAAACTAGCAATTCCCTGTTGCACGGCAGCTTTTCGCTGCTCCAAGGCGTCATAAATATTGCCTCCGAAGAACAACAGCTCAGGTAACGCGTGCTTCGATCTCATAGCCAGCATCACTCCCTTTAGACCAACAAGCCCAATAGTCTAATTTCTCACTCGGAACGTCGGACTGTCCTCCGGCCGCCTCTTACGCCGGTCGTATAGCCGCGTCGTTGACACATTCGCATGACCGAACCACTCCTGAACCTTGGCGATGCCAGCCTCAGGGGTCAGGGCATTGGTCGCGGCCGTGGCGGAGCGAGTCACGCAGAGACCGTTCACTTGGGCGCTATTACCGGCTTCCAGCCCACACTTTACGACGATGTTGCGGTAGACCGAAGCGCTGGCCGAGCGATGTCTGGTGGGCCCGGCGGAGGATTGTGTCGAAAAATTAGCGAAGTTTGTCGAAGCCGGATGCTCGAAGTTCGTGCTGCGTCCCTCGTGCCCGCCCGACCAGGTGCTGTCGCAGATCGACGCATACGCGAGCCAGATCCTGCCTCACTTTGGATCATGATCGATGTAAAGAAAATTTAGCACTTATTTTTTAGCTGCTAATAATCTGTTGCAGTGAATTATAAAAAGATGCCTTGTTTCCTGATGGTTAACGTTGGCCTTACCCTTGCTCTAGAAGAAGTCAGCTTCGTTACAAACCCCCCGAATGTAGCGAAGTAAAACGGTCGGCGCCGGTCTGCGTCACGCGTCCCTTGGCCCCTCCCGCGCGAGTAGGCCGGCGCCTCAATTCACTCCGCTCACCTCAACTCCGCAGCACTTCGCGATAGAACCGGATCGCACCTTCGACCTCCTCAAGCAGGTTGTACTCGTTGGGCGCATGGATAACGCCGGTCGACGGCCCTGGGCCGAAGACCACCGGCTCGAGCCCGGCGGCCGCATAGATGCCGGCCTCGGTGCATCCCGCTTTGACCCCGGTGTTGAGCGGCAGGCCGGCGCACGCTAGCGCACCCATCGCGACTTCGAGCGTCTCGCGATCGAGCGCACTCCTGAAGCCAGGATTGGCGCGCCGCTCCTCCAGTTCGACCGCGACCGCGCCGGCGTCGCGCGCGACCCGCGCCGCGATCGCGCCGACCCCCTCGCGCACGACGCCGAGCGCGAGTCCGGGCGGCGGCCGCAACTCGAAGTCCAGCACGAGCGCGTCGTCCGATGAGATAATCCGGCCCGGATTACAGGTGAGCGTCGGCGGCGCATAGCTGGACTCCGCGGTCCCGGCGCGGTCGGCAAAATCCTGCAACGCAGCGACGAACTGCGCCAGCGCCGTGAGCGCCGCGCGCGGAATCAGCCCCGTCGGTACGCCGCTCGCGTCGTCGAGCGGCGCGCCGGCGGCCGGAAGCCCGCCGCTCCCGGTGACGACCATCTCGCAAGTGGCGGGCACCTTGTTGACCGCGTCGCCGCCGCGAATCCCGACGACGCCCATGGCCGGCCGTGCGCCGAGCGTCTCGAGGGCGAGCAGGATAGCGTTGCGGCCAAGCGCGGGGGTGCTCGAATGGGCCGCGCGGCCCGCGCAGATGAGGCGTCGACACGCGCCGGGCTCGAACGCTTTGCGCGCGCGGGTGAATCCGATCCGCAGCGCGAAGACCATCAGCCCCTTATGGGCGGTAATCACCTCAAGCCGCGACGGCTCGCCGACAAACGCCAACGCGCCGCGTGGTAGTATCCCGCTTTGCGCGAGCTCCCTGGCGCCGACGAGGCCGTGCTCCTCGCCAAAGGTCGCGACCAACCAGACGTCGCGCCGCGGCGTGCGCTCCGCGATCAGCGCCGTGGCCTTCGCGATGAAGTCGAGCTTGGTGTCGGCGGCACCCAGTCCGTAGATTCGCTCGCCGGCGACCGTCGCCGCAAAGGGGTCGCCGCCACACTCGGTCCATAGATGCTGCCCGCCGGGCGGCACCGTATCGAGGTGCGTGTTCAGCACGAGCGGCGCCCGGCCGGAATCGCGCCCCTTGACCATCGCGACCAGATTGACCTGCTCGGCGCCTTCGCGCGCCGACGGAATGAGCCGCGGTTCGATCCCGTGCGGTATGAGCAGTTCGCGTGCGGCTAACTCAGCAATCGCGCGCGTTCCTTCGCCGGTCACGCTGCGGCATCCGATCAGCCGTTTACACCAGGCCAGGGTATGCTCGTCCATCTTGACCTCAACTTTCGACCTCTATTTGCGGGCCAAATGGATCGCGACGGTGCCAAAGCCGGTCAGGCGGTAGCTGGCCTCGGCGAAGCCCGCCGCGCGCATCATGGCGGCGATCCGGTCCGCATTGGGATGGGTTTTGAGCGACTGAAAAAGATAACGGTAAGCGCTGTAATTCCGCCCGACGACGACGCCGAGAATCGGCACGGCGGTCGCGATATAGAGCGCGAAGAAATGGCGCATCGCACCTTGCGGCGGAGTCAAATCGAGACAGCCGAGGCGGCCCCCCGGCTTGAGCACCCGGCACAGCTCGGCGAAGGTGGCGTCGAGGTCGCCGACGTTGCGCAACATGAAGCCGTTGACGATCGCATCGAAGGTCGCGTCGGGGAACGGCAGGCGCATCGCGTCGCCCACGACAAAGTCGATCGCGCCGGAGGATGAACGGCGCGCCGCCTTGGCTTTGGCCGCCGTCACCATCTCTGGGCAGAAATCCGCGCCGATAATCCGCCGCGCTCCCTGACGCGCCCCCTCGAAGGCCAAATCGCCCGTGCCGGTCGCGATATCGAGCATCACGGCGCCGCGCGGCTCAGTCCTCGCGACGGTCGCCCGCCGCCAGCGCCGGTCGAGCCCGAGCGTCATCAGGGTGTTGATCAAGTCGTAATGCGGAACGATAGCCCCGAACATATCCCGGATTCGCTCGGGCTTGTCGCGGATGCGCGCGGGCTCGTCGCGAAGTCGTGCGGGTTCGTCGCGGGCGGGATCGTGCACCTGCTTCAACCGTGATTCGACCGGCGAGGCGTGCTCAGTCGTCGAGGCCGAGCTGCTTGCGCGCCGCTTCGCTCATCCGATGGGGTGTCCAGGGCGGCTCCCAGACGATCTCGACGTTCGCCCGCTCGCAGTCCGGCAGGCCGAGCAGCTTGTCTTCGATCTCGGTCGCGATCATCGCGCCCATCGAGCAGCCCGGCGCCGTCAGCGTCATCTGGATATTCACCGCCGGGCCGTCGATCGCGACGCCATAGATCAACCCCAGGTCGACGACGTTCACCGGAATCTCGGGGTCGAAGCATTCGCGCAGGACTTCGTAAATTTCGTCGTCGGTCAGCATTGGTTGGTCGCGATACCGCAAGCAGCGCGGCCTCGCGCGAATCCTTGGGTAAAGCTGAGTATACAAGTAAACTGGGGCCTGCCGGAAGTCGCTAGCGGAGCGCCGTTGCGGCGCGTAGCGAGCAGGCGAGCGCCAGTGGAGCGAAGCGAACGAGCAAATGAGTCCGCGAATTGCGTTTCCAAAAAAGTTGCGGGGGCGACCGGACTGAGGCCGCGCCTCGCGGACTCGGCCGCCCCCCGGAGCTGCGTCAAAAATCTTGAGCTAGCGGAGCCGAAGGCGAACCAACTATGACCGACAAGGAAGATCTTTACGACCAGGCCGTCGACCTCTACGCCGACGACAAGCTCGACGAGGCGATCGCGCTTTACGACCAGGCGCTCGCACTCGATCCGAAGTATACCGACGCCGTGCACGGCCTCGCGATGTGCTACCAGGCCAAGGGCGATCTCGACACGGCGATCGAGTTGACCAAGCGCTATATCGCGGAGGAGCCCGAGGATATTCTCGCCTACACCAACTTGAGCATGTTTTATCAAAAGAAAAACATGATTAAGGAGGCGGAGGCGGCCGGCGCGGAGGCCCGAAGGCTCGACTGGAAGCGCCAGTTGCGCGAAGGTAAACCCAAGGCGTGAGACGGCAACGAAGCGTCGCGGCCTCGCTACGGATCCCGACCTATGCTTCCTGAACGCGCCGCCGGTCTCCTGATCCCGCTGTTCGCGTTGCGTTCCGCCGATGATTTCGGGCGCGGCGATATCGGGGGACTGGCGGCGGCGGGCGAGCTGGCCCAGGCGATGGGTCAGCGGCTGCTCCTGCTGCTGCCGATCGACGAGACGCCACCTGGCGAGGCGAGTCCCTACAGTGCGTCGAGTGTGTTCGCGATCGACTCGTTGTATATCGCGACCAACGGGCTCAACGGCGTCAGCACAGCCGCGCTTGCGGCGGCGCGCAAAGCGGTCGAGAGCAGTCCACGCGACCTCGTGCGGCTCCGCACGGTCAAGGAAGGCCTGCTGGATCTGGCGTTCGAGCACTTTCGCACCAGGGCGGGCACTGCCGAGCGCGAAGCCTTGGCGCAATATACCGAGGCGAACTGCGGATGGCTGGACGATTATGCGTTGTTCCGCGCGTTCAAGCATAAATTCAAGGGCGCCGAGTGGAGCAATTGGCCGTCAGCCCTGAGCCGTCACGACCCGGGCGCAATCGCCGACGCCAGCCGGGCGCTGGCGCCCACGATCGAGCGGCTGAAATTCCGGCAATTCCTCGCACACACGCAATGGTCGAACGCTCGCGACGATCTCCGGCAGCGGGGCGTCTTCCTTGGTGGCGATCTCGCCTTTTCGCCGGCGCGCGACAGTGCCGAAGTATGGGCGCGCCAGTCGATGTTCGATCTGACGCGGTCGGTCGGCGCACCGCCCGACGCCTTTTCGGCGATCGGTCAGCGATGGGGCCTGCCGATGCCCGACTGGGCGCGGATGCGCGCCGACGGCTTCAGCTTCATCCGTGCGCGTGTCCAGCGGGCCCGCGCCCTGTACGACTTCATCCGGATCGATCACGTGGTCGGCCTCTTTCGCACCTACGGTTATCCCAACGGCGAGGAGACGCTCGGTGCCTTCGATCCGCTCGAGGAAGAGGCGCAAGAGGCCCAGGGCGAAGAACTGCTGCGCCTGATTCTCGCCGAGGCCGATCCGATGCGGATAATCGCCGAGGACCTCGGGGTGATTTCGCCGTTCGTCCGCACGACGCTCGCGCGACTCGACCTGCCGGGTTACAAAATCATCCGCTGGGAGCGGGACTGGAAGGCGCCCGACCAGCCTTTCCTTGACCCCGCGACCTATCCCGCGGCGTCGCTCGCGACCACCGGGACGCACGACACCGACACGCTGGTCGAATGGTGGGAGACGATCGACGACGAGGAGCGCCGCCGCTTCGTCGAGGATTTGGGTCTGGGCGACGAGAGCGGGCCGGTCAGTGCGACTTTCGACGAAAAGCTCCTCGACGCGATCCTCGCGAAGCTCTACGCGTCGCCCGCCCGGCTCGCTATTCTTCCAATTCAGGACCTGTTCGGCTGGAAGGATCGGATCAACGTGCCCGGCACCGTCAATGGGAGCAACTGGCGCTGGCGACTGCCGTTCGATCCGGCGCACGCCGCGGACGATCCAAAGCTGCGCGCCCGCATCGCGAAGATCCGCGCCCTCGCAGAGCGCACGGGGCGGTTCTGACTAGTGCGGGATCCGGAACGGGATTCTGCGCGGAGTTTACCCACGAGGAGGGCAGCGACGAAGGCTCAGAGTTTGTGAAATTTTGGGGCTTCGCCCGCATCGTCTCGAATAAGGATGCCCTCACCCGGCGCGTCGGCGATGATAATCGGTCACAGTTTCGGCGGGGTCATCGCCCGCAACGTCGCGCGGCAGCATGCGGAGCTGGTCCGGCAGGTGATCACGCTCGGTGCGCCCCTGCGCACCGACGCGGCACCGCTCAGTCCGTCGATTCCGCTCGCCGCTATCTATTCGCGAACTGATCGGGTGGTGCGCTACCCGCGCGCTGGGTCCCGACGCCGCGCGGAATCTCGAGATCACCGGATCGCATTGCGGGATGGCGGTCAATGCGCAGGTCTACCGCTGCCTGGCGACGTTGCTGCAACCACGGCCGCAGTCCTGACCGAGCCCTCAGCGCGCGATTCACTGATTGCCCTTGAGACGCGGATCGTCGGACGCGAGGCACCTAGAAAGCGTCAGGCCTGTTTCCGGAGAATGGATTAAGTCCTCTTTTGATACGCCACTTCCCGCTGTGAGACCAGAAACAGAATCAGCTAGGGCCTTTTCTTTCTCTGTCACTGGCTTCTGCTGCTCAGCCCTACAATCTGCGAGGGTCTCGAACTCGCCCGATTGCAACCATCGCGAAAAGGCGGCATCAGGAACCAAAACAATCCCTTCGCGATCGCAGCGCTTGATCCGGTCGCTGTCGCTTTCTATCCGGACCAACGCGACAAGAAAGGCGAGAATACCGGGATCGCTTGAACAACTCGAATCGAGCGCTTCCCGGGTTGGCGGCACCATCAGATACCAACCCACAAGCGCGAGCGCAGCGGCGTGGCGGAGATTCATGGACGCCCGATATTTATCAGGATTACTAAGGAGCGTCACGCGCTTGGACCGGGGTTTCCGCGACTCACGGTATTTCCGCGATTTGCGTGGTATTGTCATTCGATGAAGCGAATCGGACGGTGCTATATCTGCGGAGACCCCGGTCCCGATACCCGCGATCACGTCATTCCGGATTGTTTTTTTGCCGAACCTCGACCAAAGAACTTGCTGACGTTTCCGGCGCATAGCGTATGCAACGCGCGCTTCAAACTATCCGACGAGTATTCGCGTAACATACTCGCCAGTCTGGGATCACAGAGCAGTGCACCGGCGCAAGCGCTCTGGCAGGGCAAGATAGATCGTTCCATTAGGGGCAATCGAGCGCTGCGTGCTCATATTGCCGGCGCCTTGATTCCAAAAGCCGACAAGTATTCCGCAGGCGGCATCTACCTCGGCTCCGCTCCAGGCATGCGAATCGATACTAAGCGCTTTTATCCGACGATCGAGAAGATCGTGCGCGGCATGCATCGGCTTTGTGCCGGAAGTCCGATGCCGAGGGACGCAACGTTCCGATGGTTTCTTCAGGAACCGCTGCACGGCCTTCGGCGACAGTTCTTTGAGACAGCACGGCCATCGCTCAGCTATCCCGACGTTTTCGACTCGCGCTTTATGCTCGTCAACGCAGACGATGGCGGTTCGGTCGTCGGCACTGTCTGGTGGTTTCGCTTCTACAATACGATCACGATCGAATGCGTCACCACCTTCAGCGCGATCTACCCTATGGCACAAAAGTCAAGCAAGGCTGTACCGGCATAGTGAGCCGCGTCGAAAGGGCGCGCTCGATTTTCGCAGCCGACCGGATGGTGCGCTATCTGCGCGCGCTGGGTGCCGACGCCGCACGGAATATCGAAGTCACCGGATCGCATTGCGGGATGGCCGTCAACGCACAGATCTACGGTCATCTGGCCACCCTGCTGCAACCGCCGCCGCAGTCCTGACCGCGCTTTCAGCATCAAGGAGGGCGCCGCGGCATTGTCGGTGCTTAC
Organism: Binataceae bacterium (SeqCode); assembly: GCA_052145175.1. Classification (GTDB taxonomy): domain Bacteria; phylum Desulfobacterota; class Binatia; order Binatales; family Binataceae; genus JAJPHI01. Next base: position 32,144 of record JBKQPD010000199.1, read on the forward strand.
GGCTTTACTTCGTCGGGCAGCCCCGCGCGATCAGGGCGTTGTACATCTCCCGCGCCAGCTTTACCGCCTCTTGCGCTTCGGCAACTGTGGGTTCATCCCACGGACCCGGATACCGCGCCTCTACCGCGTAGCTACTCACCGAAGCAACCGAACTCGAGACAGTCTCGAGCGTTACATCTATGGCGACACATTTCGCACCAAGCATACCCAAGTCGTGAGTTTTTGTAAAAATCTGCTTGTGCCATGTGAGAAACGCCTTTTGGGCCTTCTCAGCGGCCTGCTGTGCGTGAAACGCCGCCGGCGACGGCAAGGGAGAACCTCCGGTCAGAAGCAGCTCAGCTGCTTCGAGGTCCTCGGTCGCCTTACTAGGCCAATCGCGGGTTTCCGCTACCAGCGCAGGATCAGGCGGCATAAAGCAACTTGCCCTCGCGGACCACTGTGCCGGCAAGTGAACTGACGAGATTCACGCGTGAACGAAACCATCCCTCTGTGCAGACCAATACGTCCTTCGCCTTGTCGATTCCCCAAAGACGCTGGTGTGCGAGCTTGCTCTTTCTCTGTTCGGGGGGTGCGTCGTCGGGCACTACGACCAGCAGATCGTAATCGCTGTCGGGGCCTGCGGTGCCGCACGCCATCGAGCCGAAGAGATAGATTTGCAACGGCTGATACGCGCCGGCGATCCGCCGGACGATTTCGCGCAGCGCCGGATCCGCGTCCAACACCTGTGTTTGAACTTCGATAGCCATCGGCTCTCCGACAAGTATATAAGCTTGCGCGCGCGCTGCTATCCTTCTTCGCGACCCGGAATCCGCGAGGTGACGGCGGCGAGGCGGCGTTCGAGGAAGCGCCGTTCCGGCTCGGCACTAACCAATGCGAGCGCGCGGCGGTAGGATTCCGCCGCTTCTGCCCACTGCTCGAGACGCCGTAGCAGATCCGCGCGCGCCGCCCACATCAGATGGTAGTCGTCGAGCTCTTCACGCACGCGAATCGCCTCGATCAATTGCAAGCCATGCGCCGGACCCCGGGCCATCGCGACCGCCACGGCATGATTCAGCTCGATCACGGGCGACGGCCGCAGCCGCATCAGGTAGGCGTACAGCGCCTCGATTTCGCCCCAATCCGTCGCTTCGGCATCCGTGGTCCGGGCATGTACGGCCGCGATCGCCGCCTGAATCGCGTATGGCCCGACCGGCCCGGCGGCAAGCGCCGCATGGACCAGCGCGAGCCCTTCAAGAATCTGCGCGCGGTTCCAGCGCGTCCGATCCTGCTCTTCGAGCAGCACGATCTCGCCCTCACGATTCAGCCGCGTGGCGCGCCGCGAGTCCTGGAGCAGCATCAGGGCAAGCAGCCCGCGCACCTCGCTGTTATCCGGGACGAGTTCGCTCATGATCCGCCCGAGCCGGATCGCCTCGGCGCACAAGTCCGCACGTACCAGCGTGTCGCCCTCGCTCGCCGCGTAGCCCTCGTTGAAGACCAGGTAGATGACCGCCATCACGGCGTCGAGCCGCGCGGGCAGAACTTCGGGCGGCGGAACTTCGTAGGGGATACCGGCCGTGCGAATCTTCCGCTTGGCGCGCACCAGCCGCTGCGCCATCGTTGCGGCCGGGACCAGGAAGGCCCGCGCGATCGCGTCGGTCGTAAGACCGCACAGCGTGCGCAACGCGAGCGCCACCTGGGTCTCGGGCGCGAGCGCCGGATGGCAGCAGGTGAAGATCAGCCGCAGGCGCTCGTCCGGTACCGCGTCGTCGGTCAGGTGGGGGTCGGTCGGCGCGAACGTCTCATCGGCCATTCTCGTCAGCTCTGCACGCCGCTCGTCGAAACGGGTGTTGCGGCGGATTTTGTCGATCGCTTTGTGGCGGGCGGTGCCGATAATCCACGCGCGCGGATTTTGTGGAATACCCTCGCGCGGCCATTGTTCGACCGCCGCGGCGAAGGCTTCCTGCGCGCCATCTTCCGCCAACTCGAAATCGCCCAGCAGACGGATCAGCGTGGCGATGATCCGGCCGAATTCGTCCCGATAAAGTTGTTCCAGCACCAGGGGAGTCGTCGACGGCGGCACGCTACGAAGCTACCGTATCGTGCCGCCGTCGCGCCATTGGGGCCGCTCGCCGGGCGTTACGCGCCTTGCGGGGGCGGCATCTTCGGAAATTTCGGCAAGTCCGGGCTCAGATGATCCCAAGGCTGCGCGCTGGAGGTGAAAAGCTCCACCCCGGGCTTGTACCAGCTCGAATCGTCCAGGCTGCCCGCCGCGACCAGCACGGCATCGGGCATGACCGCGGGCCGGACAAAGAGCGGGGAACCGCAGTTCGTGCAGAATCCCCGGCTGATCTTGTTTCCGCTTTCCGCCGTGACTTCGTGGTAGCGGACTTCTCCCGTGATCTTGAGCCCATTTTTCGGCACACCAACGGCGTAGGCCGATCCACCGCCACTGGCGTGCTGGCAATCGCGGCAGTGGCAAGTGCCGGCGAAAAGCGGCTCGGCCGAGCTTTCGTAGCGGACCGCGCCACACGCACATCCACCTTTGACTAATGTTGCCATATCAAACCTCCTCTTTCTCTGGTTGACTTGGTTATCTGCTAGCCCATCTGGAAGATCGGCCGCACTTCGATCGAGCCGTAACGTGCGCCCGGAATCCGCGCCGCGATCGCCAGCGCTTCGTCAAGATCTTTCGCCTCGACCAGGTAATATCCGCCGAGCTGCTCCTTGGTCTCGGCGAATGGACCGTCGGTCGTCATAGTCTTGCCGTTGCGGATCTGAACCGTCGTGGCGCTTGCGGTGGGTTGAAGGCGATCGCCGGCCTTGAACTTGCCGGTCTTCACGATATCCTGCGTGAAAGCCATATATTCCTGCATCATTTTGGCCTCGTCCGGTGGGCTGAGGCGCTCCTTTTCGTTGTGATAGATCAGCAGCATGTATTGCATTTGCGTTCCTCCGTTCACGATTCGAGAGATTCGGTTTGCTCTCTGACCCATAGTCGAACCGGATCGGCCGGAATCGACAACGGTTTACAGCGCGGCCGAAACCCGGCACGATCTTAAGCTTAAAGCCTGGTTTATCGCTTGAACTATCAAAACTCTGTGACGATTATTGGCGCGGGACTCGCCGGCAGCGAAGCGGCGTGGCAGTTGGCGCGCCGCAACGCCCGCGTGCGGCTTTACGAGATGCGGCCGGTGCGTATGACCGAGGCGCATCAGACGGCGCTGTTTGGCGAACTGGTCTGCTCGAACTCATTGCGCAACAACTCGCTCGAAACGGCGGTCGGTGTGCTCAAGGAAGAGATGCGGCGGCTGGACTCGCTGGTCGTGGCCGCCGCCGATCGGACGCAAGTGCCGGCCGGCGGCGCGCTAGCGGTCGATCGCGAAGCCTTCGCCCGCCTGCTCACGGTCACGCTCGAGTGCCATCCGATGGTCGAGATCATCCGCGCGGAAGCGGTCGCGATCCCCGACGGACCGGCGATTATCGCGACTGGTCCCCTGACGAGCGCAACTTTCGGCGACCAGCTTACCGCGCTGATCGGTCCGCGGAATCTCTACTTTTACGACGCGATCGCCCCAATCGTCACGGCTGATTCAATTGACCTGAGCGTAGCCTTCAAGGCTTCGCGCTACGGCAAGGGTGGCGAGGACTATATCAACTGCCCGTTGAACGCCGCGCAGTACGACGCGTTCGTGGCCGCGGTACTGACGGCGGAAAAGATGCCGCTGCACGACTTCGAGCGGCCGGTCTACTTCGAAGGCTGCATGCCGATCGAAGAGATGGCTCGTCGCGGTCAGCAGACGTTGGCGTATGGCCCGATGCGGCCGGTTGGTCTGAGCGATCCGCGCGACGGGCGCCGGCCGTTCGCGGTGGTCCAACTGCGGCAGGACGATAGCGAAGGGCGGCTCTACAACATGGTCGGCTTTCAGACCAAGATGACCTACCCCGAACAACGGCGGGTCTTGCGCATGATCCCCGGGCTCGAGCAGGCGGAGTTCGTCCGTCTGGGCTCGCTCCATCGCAACACTTTCATCGATTCGCCGCGCCTGCTGCGTCCGACGCTTCAACTGCAAGCGCGCGACCATCTTTTCATGGCGGGCCAGATGATCGGCGTCGAGGGCTATGTCGAATCGGCGGCGATGGGCCTGCTGGCCGCGATCAACGCGTCGCGTCTGCTCGGCGCGTCAGAGTTAGTCGTGCCGCCGCGCGAGACCGCGCTCGGTTCGCTGGTCGCATATATAACCGATTGCGCCCGGCGGGATTTTCAACCGATGAACGCCAATTACGGCCTGCTGCCCCCGCTAACGATTCGAGCGCGTGATCGCCAGAAGAAAATCGCAATGGGGAATCGGGCGCTCGCGGCGCTCGACGCCTGGATGATGCATCACGGTCTCACCGCCGCAAATGACACGGGCAGCGAGGCGTCCGCTTTAACCGGCGATCCGTCGTTACCCAGCGGAAGCTTGAACCAATCATGAGACTTGCAGCGCTCGACGTCGGCACCAACACGGTGCTGATGCTCGTGGTCGAAACGACCGCGGACGGCTCGTTGCGGAAGCTCGCCGAAATGTCGCGGATCACGCGGCTCGGGCGCGGGGTCGACGCCAAAGGGGAGCTTGATCCGGCCGCCGCGGTGAAAACCCTCGACGCGATTGCCGAATTTGCCGATCAGGCGCGCGCGCTCGGCGCCGCAAAGATTTTGACCGCCGCCACCGCCGCGCTGCGTGACGCCAGTGACGGCGCCGACTTTATCGCGCGGGTGAAGGCGCGTGCCGGTCTCGACCTCGACATCATTTCGGGCAAGACCGAGGCTCACCTCGCTTATCTTTCGTCGATCAAGGGTCTCAAGCTTGACCTCACGAGCAAGCTGCTGATCGTTGATATCGGTGGCGGATCGACGGAATTGATTCGCGCGCAGCCGGGCGGCGAAGTCGAGGGGATCAGCCTGCAGATTGGCTCGGTGCGGCTGACCGAACGTATCGTCCATTCCGATCCGCCGCACGCGCGCGAGGCCGCCGATCTGCGGATTGCGATCGACGAGGCGCTGGCGTCGTTGCGCTGGAATTTCACGCCCGACACGATGGTTGGCATCGCCGGCACCGTGACCACGGTCTGCGCGGTGGCCCTCGGCCTCACACAGTACGACGCCGAGCGCGTGCGTGGCTATCAACTGGCGCATAGCGACGTGCTGCGTGTGCTCGGACAACTCGGCAGCGTTCCCCTCGAGGAGCGCAAGCAGCTTCCCGGAGTCGAGCCGGGGCGCGCCGACGTGATCTTCGCGGGGGCGGCGATTCTCGAGCGGGTGATGGCTCACTTCAAGCTCGATCGGGTTATAGTCAGCGACCAGGGCGTGCGATGGGGATTGATCTGGCGTGAACTGAACACCATCGCCAAGGCCTAGCGCCGGGGGGCAGCTATGACCAAAGCGGAAATGATCGACGCAGTGGCGAAGTCGGCGCGGCTGCCCAAGGAGACGGTCGCGCGCATCGTCGAGTTAACCTTTGATCAGATCGCACGCGCGATCCGCAAGGATAAGCGCTTTTGGGTGCCCGGCTTTGGCACGTTCTCGGTACGCCGCCACAAGGCCCGCCGCGGTTTCAATCCCCGGACCAACACCCCGATGGTGATTCCGGCCGCGCGCACGGTGGGCTTCCGGCCGGCGCCGAAATTGAAGAAGGGCCTCTGACCACCATCGCCGCCGATCCGCCGCAGGAAGCCGGGCTGCGGGCCCGCCTGCCGCTCGCGATCCTGAGCGTCGCGATCGCGGTGGGTGCATATCTGCGCTGCGCGAATCTCGCAACGCTGGAGCTCTCGGCCGACGAAGGCGCCTCGTGGGCCGCCGCCTCCGCGCCTACCCTGGGTCAGGTGATCCGGCTGCAGACGCGCGCTAATCCCGGTGAGCTGGGATTACATGACGCCGCGCTGCATCTGTGGATGGGGCGCTTCGGCGACGGTCTCGTCGCGATGCGCTCGTTGTCGGCGGCCGCCGGGACGGTCGCGATATTGCTGGTCTTCATGGTCGTGCGCGAAGTGCTGGCCTTGGGATCGACGCCTTGCGGCGACCCGCCGGGGTCTGGCGCGGACGAGCTTGCGGGGTCGGACGCTGAACTGGTCGCCGCACTCGCGGCGCTTATCTTCGCGGTCAACCTGATTACGATCAAATATTCGCGCGAGGCCCGGATGTACCCGCTGGCGCTCGCGCTGACGCTGGCGCAAGTGTGGTTCTTTGCACGGTCGTTGCGCGTTGGGGCGGCGCTCGATTATGCGTGCGCGGCGGTGCTGACCGCGCTCGCGGTGGCCGCGACCTTCACTGCGTCCTTGATACTCGTGCCGGAGGGTCTCTATCTGGCGCTGGTTCTCGCCGAAGCGCCGGCGCGTGATTGGCGCCGAGTAGTGGCGGTCGGGTCCGCGCTCGGGGCAGGGTTGCTCCTGACCGCGCCGTTCGTGCTGCTCGCGATAGGGCTGCGCGGCAGCGCGCCGAATCCGCGGACCTGGGAATGGATTCCGCGCCCCGCGCTCGGCGCGCCGATCACGCTCTTCAACAAAGCGACCGGTACCTACGGCTTCCCGCTGCTCGCGATTCTTGCCGCCTCGGGAGTCGCGCGCCAATGGCACTGGCGCCGCCCCGCCCTGAGCTTCCTGCTGCTCTGGATGTTCGCGCCGCCGGTCACGCTGACCATCGTCTCGTATGCGATTCAGCCGGCTTTCGTTGAGCGGTATCTGCTCGCGAGCTTCGTGCCTTTTTTCATCCTCGCCGCGCTCGGATTGCTCGAACTGAAGCCCGCCGCGTTGCGTCCCGGCGCGGTCGCGCTGGTTGCCGCGGTGGCGCTGGCGCACGTCGTCGAGTGGGAGCGCAAGCCGCACGGCGTAGCGTTCGCCGAGGCGGCATCAGCCGCGGCGACGGGACTGGCCTCCGCCGACACTATCGGGGTCGCGCCGCGCTACGCCGCCAACGTAATCCGGTACTATCTGCGCGACGAACAACCGCCTCGCTCAATCGCGGCGGCCGACGCTCAGCGGCCGCCCACGGTGGTGATTATCGCCGACACCTTTGATCCGGTTGAAACCGCGGAACTGGTCCGCCGCTATCCGCGACCGTTGGCGCGCTTCGACGGAGTCGTGGTACGAGGGCGGTAGTGGACAGGTCGAGCTGACCGAGCTCCATCGAAATATTGGCGAAACGGAGTTTCCCTAGATGAGTGGTGCAGTTCTGGATTCTCAAAGTCTCAAGGGCGATCAGAAGCGTGACTGGGATTTGGCCGCCGCGGGCTGGCGCAAGTGGTGGCCGGTCTTTGAAAAGGCCGCCCAGCATGTCAGCGACCGCCTGGTCGAGTTGGCCGGAATAAAGCCGGGGGACCGGGTGCTCGATATCGCGACCGGCAACGGCGAGCCGGCGGTAACCGCCGCCCGCCGCGTCGGACCGGCGGGACGCGTGGTCGCGAGCGATCAATCGGCCGGGATGCTCGCGATCGCGGCGGAGCGGGCGGCCGCACTCGGAATCGCGAATATCGACTTCCGCGAAAGCGACGCCGAATCCCTGTCACTCAGTGAGCGCGACTTCGACGCGGTGGTCTGCCGATGGGGATTCATGTTCATGCCCGATCTGGGCGCCGCGTTGAGCGGCATCCGCGGCCGGATGAAACCCGGCGCACGACTGGCGACGGCCGTCTGGTCCACGCCCGAGAAAGTTCCTATGATCACGGTCGGCGCCGCGATTGTGCGGAAGCTGGCGAACCTGCCACCGCCGCCGCCCAACGCGCTCGATCCGCTGCGGCTCGCGAACACCTCGATTCTCGAGGGCGCGCTGACCGCGGCCGGCTTCAAGGCCGTGACTATCGAACGGCTGCAAGTGGTCTTCGAATTGGAATCGGCGGCAGCCTTCACCCAATTCCGCTGTGAGGTCTCGGCGCCCTTTCGGGCGCTGCTCGAACGCCAAACCCCCGCACTGCGCGAGCAGATTATTAACGCGGTGACCGAGGCCGCGGGCGTTTACACCGGCGCCGACGGCAAACTCCGCACGAGCAACGAGACGATTCTTTTCGCGGCCTCCAACTGAGGGTGCCGCAGTGCCGTCGAAGCGTATCGCGGTGGTAACGGGCGGGAATCGCGGGATCGGGCTTGAAATCTGCCGCCAGCTCGCGCAACTGCAGAACCAGGTCGTGCTGACCGCCCGCGACGAAGCCAAGGGTAAGGCGGCGTGCGCCAAACTCGCCGCGTCGGGTCTCGACGTTATTTTCCATCCACTCGACGTCGCGAACGACGCCAGTATCGCCGACTTCCGGCGCTATGCCGAAAAAGAGCTCGGTCGCTGGGATATCCTGATCAACAACGCGGGGGTCTATCTCGACGGCGAGAAATCCTCGCTCGACGTCGACGCCGCGACCTTCCGCCGCACGATCGAAGTGAACTTGACCGGCGTGCTATTCCTGAGTCAGGCGGCGATTCCCTTGATGCGGAAGCATCGCTACGGCCGGATCGTCAATGTCTCGACTGACATGGCAGCCCATGACGGCGCGCTCTCGTCCGGCGACTATCCCTCCTACCGCGTGTCCAAGGCCGCGCTCAATGCCCTGACCCGCGTGATGGCCGCGGACTTGCGCGGAACCAGTATCCTGGTCAATGCGATGTCACCCGGGTGGGTACGAACAGATATGGGTGGGGCGGGTGCGCCGCGTTCGGTGGAAGAGGGCGCGGATACGGCGGTATGGCTTGCAATGTTGCCGGACAAGGGGCCTACTGGCGGTTATTTTCGTGATCGCAAGCCGCTCAGTTGGTAGCCATCGCGGCGTACCCGGGCTCAGATAATTTGCTGCTCTCACTCCGTTCCGCTGGTACTCTTGAGTGCCAGAGGGGAGCGCGATGGATCAGCCCACCGCGCGCAGTTGCTCATCTGACAGAATCAACCGCAGCAGTAACACGCGGCCCAACCGAATCGACCACGCCGCAGGCGAATGAGCCGCGCGCAGCGGGCTCCAGCGTGTGGCGTTTCGCGCCGTCGCTGGTCCTTTTGGCGATCGCGATCGCCGACTGCGGCCGCTATGCCGATACCGACCTCTGGGGTCATCTCTGGTTCGGCAAGCTCCTGCTGCAGCGCGGACCCCATCCCGGGCCGGACCCCTACTCATATGCGCCCCACCTCCCGGAGTGGCTCCATCATGAATGGCTGTCCGAAGTGCTGATGGCGTGGATCTATGCGGGCGCGGGAGTAATCGGTCTCAAGCTCTGGAAGCTGGCCTGCTCGGCGGCGACGATTCTGCTCATTGCGGCGGCACAAGCCGAGACCGGAACGCCAATGGCTATGCAGTGTATCGTCCTGCTGGCCGTGTCGTTCGGGCTGATTCCCTATATGCAGTTCCGTCCGCTGCTCTTTTCGTATGTTTTTACCGCCGCGACGATCGCGCTGATAACCCGCAATAACTATCATGGCAAGGCGCTGCCGTGGATCGTGATCCCGGGCTTTGCGCTCTGGTCCAACCTGCACGGCTCTTTCTTCGTCGGCCTTGGGGTGCTGGGAATCTATACCGCGGCGCGCGGCGGAGCCGATCTCGTTGCCGGACTCGGCTTGCGGCGCGGAAAAAAGCTTGCCCTGATCACGCTCGCGAGTGCGCTCGCCACCCTCGTCACGCCATACGGAATCAATACCTGGCGCGCCGTGGCGATTTCGCTTCAGAACCCGATGACCCGCCATGTGATGGCCGACTGGCGTCCGTTGCTCGTCGTGCTGGCGCAGGCCCGCGGTGAAACTCACGGCGGCGCGCTATTCCTGTGGTTCGCGATCGCGATTATGTTGGCGCTGGCGATCGGCCTGATAATTGCACCGCGCGGCGACGACTTTGCACTGGTCGTGGTCGCGGCCGCACTTGACGTTGGGGCCTTCATGGCGGTGCGCAACGCGCCTCTGGCCTTGATCGCCTCGGCGGCGCCGCTGACCCGCCATCTTGGTCTCGCACTGCACAAGGGATTCCCGAAAAAGACGCCGAACGGCGCCGCGGGCGAAGACTCAAGCGCTCATGCCTTGAGTTGGACCACCCAGGCCTTTGTGAGTATCCTGACGGCCGTCATGCTAATCAGCGGTGGCCTCTTTTCGCGCAGGCTTCCCGCCGCCATGCGTTATCCCGACGGCGCGATCACGTTCATGGATTCGCACAAGCTGCATGGCAATATTCTGAACTACTTCGCCTGGGGCCAGTATCTAATCTGGCATGAGTCGCCGGGCTCGAAAGTTTTTATCGACGGGCGGTACGATCTGGTCTATCCGCCGGAGGTCGTGCGGCAATATCTCGATTTTTACACAGTCCGGCCCGATGCGAATGTCGTGCTTGATCACTACCCGGATGACTATGTTTTGCTTCCGGCGGATAGTCCCGCCGCCCGCTGGCTGGACACGCGCCGCGACTGGCAACTGATCTATCGGGATGCGACCGCCGTCTTGTATGCACGCGCGGGTTCGTCAATCGCGCGACAGTCGCTTACGCCGGCGACTGGTTCGGGGGCGCCCAGCTACTTCCCGTAGCCTGCCTGCGCGAGCGCGTCGAAATTCTCGGGGGCGGAGCGGAGGACGGGACAGTCCCGGCAAACCAGGCTATCCAGATACTTGTTCTGAAAGCTTAGCCAGGCTTCGAGACGGGTGTTGGCCCGCGCCATCAGTGGATCATAGACGGTCTGCGTGGAGAGGTCGTTTTGCTCGGCGAGGTCGGTCGCAACATTATAAAGCTCCCGCCGGTTATGACTGTAGTTGCGAATATAAACGAAATCGTCTTCGATCAGGCCGAGGCGAAAATCACCAGCGATCGAGAATAGATAAGCGCGGCTGGGACGTGCGGCCGCGAAGAGGCTAGTCCCTTGCCACGAGGGCGGGGCGTCGACGCCGAGCAGATCGAGCAAGCTTGGCGCGATATCGATCTGGCGGGCGAGCGCCGTCACGTCGATACGATGCGGGATCAACTGTGGATTGACGAACAGCAACGGGATACGCACTTCCTCGTTGTAAACGGAAAAATTGTGGACCGACTGCCCATGCTCCTGAAAAGCTTCGCCGTGGTCGCCCATGATGACCAGCAAAGTATTATCGGCGAGGCCGACGCGTTGGAGAGCGTCCGCCAGATTACCAACTACCTGGTCCGTCCAGGCGACCGAATTCAAATACCGATTCAAAGCGTAGTCACTCACGTAATGATGATTGGTGTACGAGAGATAGGGGTTGTGAGTATCGCGCGTCCACATCGCGAGGAAGAAGGGCCGGCCGCGCCCCTGCTTGATCCAGTTCAGCGCCGCGGGCACGAGTTCGCCGTCGCGGGGTTTGATGTCATCGCTTGAACGCGAGATCACCTCTTGAAATCCCTTGTTTTCGAGAAATTCGAGGTTGCCGTCGTAATCGATTGAACCCGAATGAAGGAAGGCGGTGCGATAGCCGCGCGCTTCGAGCAGCGCGGGCAGCTTGGGCACGCGGATCGTGGGTGATTTGCGCGGAATCGTCATCCAGTCATGAGTCGGGTAGAGCGACGCGAACATCGCGGCAAGCGCGGCCGAGGAGAAAGGCTGTCCGACATAAGTGTTGTGGAAGACGATCGCGTGTTGCGCGAGCCGGTCGAGCGCAGGACTGTCGGGGTAGGGGCCGCCCGTGAGTTCGAGGTTTTTGGCCCCCACCGATTCCATCACTACCATCACGACGTTCAACGGACTTGAGGGATCGCGCGCGCCGAACAGCGCCGCATAGATTGGCGCGCGCGAGACTCCCGGCGGTTGGGGCGTCGCGCGGAAATCGGCGAAGTACGCCGGCGGAATCGCGCCCGAGACCGTCGGCCCCGGCGTGCCGATCAACGACGAGGCGAACGCCCATTCGGGATTTTCCACCGCGGGCGTGAATCGTACATTGCGCGTTACCCAGAGATGGGCTCCAACCAGATAGATCAGGATACCCAGCGCCACGGGTGGGGAGTAAAAGACGGTGCGCGCCTTGCGCAACAGACGGGGCGTGCCCCGCCAGAACAGCAGCGCGAGCGCGACCACGAGGAGGATATCCGCGGGGATTCCGGTCCACGCGCGGGAGAGATCTTCGGCCAATACCGATTCGACGCCGCGTGTCCCCTGGGACAGGGCGATCAGGCGATAGGTTAGCGGACTGTGTATGTACCAGAAGACGATAGTCGCGATGGCGGTATAGAGGGCGCCGAGAATACACAGTGACCATCCGGCGACCTCGATAATCCGACGGCCACGCTCGCCGCGGAACGCCACGAACAATCCGCGGAACAACCATGCCATCAGCGCCAGAGCGAGAACGTCCTGGTAGAACAAAAGCAAATAGTGGTCTTCGAGATGGGCGATGCGCAGAATCTGCACACGCGCCGCCAGCAACAGGACGGCGAACGCGCTGAAGGCCGCAAAGAACCGGATCTCCTGATTCGATTGTGGCTCAGCCGGCGTCATAGCGGTCCGGTCGCGGTGAGCGAATACTCGCGAGGCTGTGCGGTGAGGTTTTCCATCTGGTGGTGAGGGTGATCGACCTCAAAAATATCGCTTTGAACGCTTTACGGCTATCGATTTTCTGGCGAGCGGGCGGGCTGTGGTGAGGGCGGATGGCCAGGCTCGCGTACTGGCAAGCGCCGCCGCCGGGATGGCATACTTGATTTTCCGTTGCGGAGAGGTGGCCGAGCCCGGTTTAAGGCGCACGCCTGGAACGCGTGTAGAGCCGCAAGGTTCTCGGGGGTTCGAATCCCCCCCTCTCCGCCACCGAGTCCCGACCTCCGGCAACGCTCCACCCAAATCGCCGAATAGCCCGCCCCAGCAGCGTCATTGGTAAACATGTGGTGGCGGAGAAAGCCTGCGTTGGGCCGCTGCGCAAAAGCGGCGCGCGCCTTTGCCGAGCGGGCACGCTGGCCGAGTCCCACCAGTGGCTGGCGTGGTCCGCTACGCTCGCACTTGTCATTCGAGGCCCGCCGGGAAGAGAAGCGTTAAGCTCACGCGGAGTATCCATTGGGGGGCGCCATCGGGTCGCTTGAGAAGATCGTACGCGCCGACCTGCAGACTCAAATCCCGGGAACCCAGCTTGAAGGCTTTGCCGATATCCGCGCCCATCGGAATCGTCCACGCGTTGGTGGCGTCGGCGGTCCAGTCGTACGTGATAGCGGGATCGCAGTCGACTGACCAACCGCTCTCGAAGCTGTAGCTGATTTCAGGCTCGAGGTAGGTCTGGTTCACGCTGCCGCGGTCGGGATTTCCGGCAAACGACATCAGCTGGTAGGCGAGCACGTAGTTGGACCACGGACCCTCTGAGTAGACCAGTGCCGCGGTTGGCCCGGCCGACCACCGGCCGGTCCCCAATTCTTTGCTGGTCGCGGTCGGAAACTGAAAGATCGGTCCGATGCCCCAGATCCAGGTGGTCGCCTTGGCCGGCGCCAGAAGAAAGGAGGCTTGCAAGTCTTCCAACCCGAACTGCTCATGCGGACTGGGCACGTAAGTGACGGACAAGCTCGGCCGTGCGAACAGGTCCCAATCCGCATTCAGCGAGAACGGCACCAGCGGCTCGATGTTCACGCTATCGCCGGCGTTGTGATTGTGGCCGACCTGAAAGCCTGTCGTGGATTGAATCGGGACCTTGATAAAGTCCTCAAACGGGTTATGGACGCTTATTGCTAGCTCCTGATTGGTCATGACGCTGGGCGGCGGTTGTGCAGGCGTCGTCGCTTGTTGCGCCTGTACCGACGCCGCCAGAACGGCGCTCAGCGCCAAGCTCAAGACTATGACTTTGGGCTTCACGCAAGTCGTTCGCTAAGGCGCGCCGAACCACTTGTCGTAGATCTGCTGATAGGTGCCGTTCTCGCGCAGCGCGATCAACACAAGATTGACCTTTCTGCGCAGCGGGCTGTCCAACGGCACCATGATAGCGGCCGGCGCAGTGTTAAATTCGGGACCGACCGTTTTCACCAGTCCCTTGCCCCCATGCGCCGCATAGTAAAGGAGCAGCGGGGCGGCCGACACCACGGCATCCACTTTCTTGTCACGGAGAGCCTTAAACATTTGGTCAGGAGTAGGGAACTCCTGGACCTGTGCGTTATTCTCCCGAAGATAGTCGGCGGCGGTGCTGCGCGCTATCGTGGCGACCTGCTTACCCGGCAAATCGCCCGGTCCCTCGATGGCGCCGCGAATCTGTTCGACGGTCAGGGTGGTGGTTAGCTGGGCGGTATAGAAAGCAACGAAAACCACTCCGGCGAACATCCAGAAGATTGAAAATCCCCGCGCCAGCCATTGGCGCGGCATGCTCTCCGACTGGGTCGTTAACGTCGATACCGCCCAATAAATTGCCTGAAAGATGCCGGGGAAGTAGCTCCGGTTCGCAATGATGCCGTCCGGATGATTTCGTTCGAGCAGCCATATCAGATGAGCCGGGATCAGGACGAGCAAGAGGGCCATGCCGAGCCACTCTGCGGTCGTTTGTGAAAATATCAGACGCAGCATGTCCCACAGGGGGCTCGCGGTCTGCGCTTTCTCGCCGGTGTCCCGCACCCTAATTTGCAAGCCGGCTTGCAATGTTGGGATCGAAAAATCGAAATCCTCGTCCCGCGCCGACGTTATAAAGAGACTAAGGGTGAGGTCGGCGCTTTTGGATCGCATCGCTTCTTCCAGATGGCTCAGATCGGGCATGATCTGATAGCTCGTCTTTAGCTTCAGTCGCGCGGCGATAGCGCTCCAAAGATCGACGCTGAATCCGGTCAGGGAGCCGTTCTGCTGCATAACGCTCGGTGGCGCGAGGAACGCGGCCACACGGACCTCCCCGGTCCCGGCTTGAACCGGAGCAGCCACGGAACTGGCGTTTTGCGAGTAGGCGGGGGCCGCGAGGCCAGCGCCCAGCATCGCGACCGCAAGCAAACAAAGACCTTTCTTCAACGAACGGTCCTCCTTGATCCTCTCTGACGGCTTAGGCCGTGCGCCAAGACTGCGGAAGTAGTGGAAACACAACGCGACCGAGTGCTTGGAATGATCGCTCGGCCCGTGGTTTTCATAGACGGGCTTCGGACGTTCGTGGTTTATTCGTCGGCCCGGAAATGTCATGAAGCGGTGGTCTGGGCATGCCTGGAGCGAAACTCCGCCAGCAACATCTGAATGCTGAGCAGCAGCATCCAAAGTGGGAAGACCAGCACGATCCATTTCCAGTTCGCAATTACAACCAACAGCACCACGGCACAAGCGTAACCAGTATAGGCCACCCAACGCGGGAGAATGGCGCTGCGCAACCCGATGGTGCAGGTGGAGACCATGAAGACCCCCGCCATCTTCATCGCGAACAAGTTCATGAGTGCGTCGATTGTGCGACGGCCGAGATAGTAGGTTTCGCTGTCGGATGAATGGATATTGCCGGCGGCGACAGCCCCGATCAGCGCACCCAATAACGCCGCCGCGGCGAAAAGGCACGCCACAAACAGCAAACCGCTGCCGAGAAAGACCGTCGCAAAAAATTTATCTTCAAGCTCTCCCAAGCGGTCGCGGAGGACGCCCATGAACCACAGAAATGCGATCCCGGCAAACGGCACCAAATCCAGCGCAAGCCGTACCGCATCCCGGCGGTCCGGCTCGGTCAGCCAAGTGCCAGGATGAGTCAGATCCGTTGGAATGGCGAGTCGGCCGAGTCCTAGTCCGACGATCATTAACACCGAGAAAATCACGCCCGCGATCGCCGCGCCTCGCGGGGGCGCAATCGTCTGCTGGTGCGAAGGCTTCGCTGGGGTGGTCACGGTATCGTTTTTGGTGGTGCCACGATGGGAGTTCGTATCATCTTCCGTTCATTTCCTATGCCGATGGTTATGACAGCCTGCGCGGAACGCCCAGCCCTTGGCGGTCTTCCACCGCGGCCTCCAGTTGCTCGTCCGGATCGGCGAAGGACCGCGCGATGGTGGAATCCAACCGCTTTTGGTGGCTTCGCAACGCTTCGTGGCGCTCCTCAGGCAGCGCATCAATCAAGTCGCTGACCAAAGCCTTCATACGGCGCATAACCTGTACGCTGGTCGCGCCGCAGAAACGAATCTCGTCGAACGCCAATCTTAGAAAATCTTCCCACGTCGGATATGGGACGACCAGCCGGAGGGCTCCATTGCTGTCACGAACCGCTCCGATTTCCAAACGCCGGCTACCGAGCCGCAAGAGCAAGTCTTGAATTTGGTCCAGCGCCTGAACTGCGGTAGTGGGATCGTTTATCGCGGGAGACAGCGCCCTGATCGCAATATCCACCAGGAGGCGGATCGCGTATTTTGGGTCCTGCTCGAAAGTCCGTTCGTCACCCGCTTCCAACGTTTTCTTCCAGGCATCATTATCTATAAGTTGCCGCCCACCCAAGACCCGCAGAACGAGAGTCCCCTCGATCAAGGTGTCGCCAATGGCAGAGACTATCTCAACGACCCCGCCTGATTGCGCGCCAAGCGTCATCAGTGCCGGCTGATCGAACGCTTGCAGCGCTCGTGGCGCCCCGGTGTGGAGCAGAGTCTGGGTGACAGGAAGCCCTCGAAATTCCTCAGGCCGAGGGAGGACAGCGGGCGTATCCAGTCGCGGATACGTTTTCTCGATGATCTGTCTTCCCAAGTCACCGGTGAAGCTTAACATGCGATGTATCTGCAATAAGCTTATTCGCTGTATAAGAGCCACGAACAAGGCCACGCTAGCCAACAGGAGACCGAATATCAGCCAAACACTGAGAAAAGGAACCTTGCCTGACCCGTTCCGATCAACCCACGCAATCGCTCCGATCGCATAGAGAAAGGTGGCATTGAAAACTCCGATTGAGTGCCAGATCACAGGGTCTCGCGAGATCCACAGGACAAGGCGCGGCGAGTAAGCCGTCGCGCTGAACTGCATCATCACGAACGCGAGCGCAAAGACGATCCCGGTTAGCGCGAGCATGCCTGACCCGACCGACGTATAGATGGCCATCGCGGCTGGAGCGCTCATTTCGGAAGTGAAGCCCGGCAGAAATCGGTGTTCCATCCGCGGTAGGGCGAAAACCGCCAGAATTGCCGCAGTCGAGTACAATAACGGTATGGCCCAGTCGGGCAATCGCGAACGTCGTCGAGGGAACACGGCTACGACATCTCGACCGATCGCTGAGCAGGACGGCGGCTGCATCCGGTGGCGCAACATCTCGCCGGTTCTGTACGCGACTTTCGTAGACCGATCCGCACCACGGGCGAAATCCTCCGGTAACGCATTGCCCCGTGGCGAACAGTGCCGCGCTTGCATTCGGAAAGTCAAATAGATGCCAGGAAGGCCCTGAGACGGCTCTTTTGGCGGCCGTAGGGCAGGCCCGCAGCCATCGGAGTCGATCTCCGGGCAATAAAAGGAAAGTTATCGTTTCGTGACGTAATTGAAAACGTCATGAAATGCAGATTATGCTCGGCGCGGCCCGTATTTTCCCGTGAGGCAACATTGAAATGGCAGTTAGCCCGACCAAGACAACCGTAAAACAAGCGCCAACAGATTCAAAGCCGGCCGCAGCCGGGGCAAACGCCGAGCGCGCGCGCCTGCGGGAATGCCACGAATCTCATGTGCCATGGAAGAAGTGGGGTCCCTACCTGAGTGAACGACAGTGGGGAACCGTGCGCGAGGATTACAGCGAGAACGGCGACGCCTGGAATTTCTTCACCCACGATCAGGCCCGCTCACGCGCCTACCGCTGGGGCGAGGACGGCATCGCCGGCTTTTCCGATGACAAACAGCACCTATGCTTCGCGCTAGCCCTCTGGAACGGCAAAGACCCGATTCTCAAGGAACGGCTCTTCGGCCTCACCAACAGCGAAGGGAACCACGGCGAGGACGTAAAGGAGTACTACTTCTACCTCGACAGCACGCCGACCCACTCGTACATGAAATACCTCTACAAGTATCCCCAGTCGGCCTATCCCTACGCCGACCTGGTGGAGACGAACCGCCGCCGTTCGCGGAACGAAATGGAGTACGAATTGCTCGACACCGGGGTCTTCAACGAAGACCGCTACTTCGACGTCTTCGTGGAGTATGCCAAAGCCGGTCCGGAAGACATTCTCGTAAAGATCACGGCAGCCAACCGGGGACCGGATCCGGCGGAACTGCATCTCCTGCCGACGCTGTGGTTTCGGAACGACTGGGCGTCGTGGATCGCCGAATCCAACCGCGCGGCCGAGAAGCCAGATGTCTGGCAAATCGAGGCAGCACCGGGCACGAGCGCGGTTGCGGCAACCCATTCGCCACTGGGTGAGTTCGTCCTCTCCTGCGAAGGCGAGGTGCCGCTGCTCTTCACCGATAACACCACGAACCACGAGCGGCTTTTCCCCGGGCAAAAGAATGAGAGCCGGTACGTCAAGGACGGCATCAACGACTGCGTCGTACAGGGCAATCAGGGGGCGGTAAACCCCGCAAAGCAGGGCACCAAGGCTGCGGCGCATTATCGGCTCGTAGTGCCCCCCCGCCAGTCGGCGACCGTCCGGCTGCGCCTGACCGGCCAGGCCGGTGCCGGTAATAACGGGAAAGCCAAAACCAACACAGCCTGTTTCGGCAAGGAGTTTGACGAGACCCTTGCGCTACGGTTAAAGGAGGCGGACGAATTTTACCGCTCGGTGACCCCGCCTTCGATCTCCCCGGACGCGGCCAACGTGATGCGCCAGGCCATCGCCGGCATGCTGTGGAGCAAGCAGTTCTTCTTCTTCGACGGTGACAACTGGCTGAGCGAGCACAACTCCAACCCTCTGCATACCGGATATCGAAATTCCCGGAACTCGGAGTGGTTCCACATGCTCAACGAGGACATCATCTCGATGCCCGACAAGTGGGAGTACCCCTGGTACGCCGCCTGGGACCTCGCCTTTCACACGCTTCCGCTCTCAATCGTGGACCCCGATTTCGCCAAACAGCAGATGGAGCTGATGTTCACCGGAGTCTACCAGCACCCCAGCGGCGCGATACCCGCCTACGAGTGGAACTTCAGCGACGTGAACCCCCCGGTCCACGCCTGGGCGAGCGTGTTCCTCAATCGCACCGAGCAGGCCCTGCGCGGCGAGACGGACGTGGATTTCCTTAAGACGGCATTCAACAAACTGTTGCTGAACTTTACCTGGTGGGTGAACCGTAAGGACCGGTTCGGCAAGAACGTCTTCGAGGGCGGTTTTCTGGGGTTGGACAATATCGGCATCTTCGACCGCAGCGCGCCGCTCCCCACTGGCGGCCACCTTGAGCAGGCGGACGGCACGGCCTGGATGGCCCTCTTCAGCCAGAATATGCTGGAGCTTGCTACTGAGATCGCCGTCCACGACCCCGCCTACGAAGACATGGTCGTGAAGTTCGTCGAGCACTTCGTCTATATCGCCAACGCCATCAACCGTCCCGGGCAGGAAGGCCTATGGGACGAAGAGGACGGCTTCTACTACGACCTGCTGCGGCTGCCCGACGGCAGCGCCACACGGCTCAAGGTGCGCTCGATGGTGGGTCTCCTGCCCCTGTGCGCCACCACGATCTTCGAAGCTTGGCAGCGGGAGCGCGTCCCGCGGGCGATGGCTCAGCTTCTCCAGCGCGGGAGGCGGATGCCCGAACTGATGAAGTCCATCCACCCCACGGGCCCGGGACATTTGGGCGTCGCGGAGCGCGGCATCCTCGCGCTGCTCAAACCCGACAGGCTGCGCCGCGTCTTGAGCCGGATGCTCGACGAGAACGAGTTCCTGAGCCCCTACGGCATTCGTTCGCTCTCCAAGTTCCACGAGCAACATCCATACGTCTTCAATGTGCAAGGCCAGGAGTACCGCGTGGACTACCTGCCGGCGGAGTCGAACACCGGCATGTTCGGCGGCAACTCCAACTGGCGGGGACCGATCTGGATGCCGGTGAATATGCTCATCATCCGGGCGCTGCTAAACTTTTACCTGTATTACGGCGATAACTTCAAAATTGAATGCCCCACGGGCTCCGGCAAGATGATGAACCTCTTCGAGGTGTCAAAGGAGATCGGGGATCGGCTGAGCCGGATCTTCCTGCGCGGCGAGCGCGGCAGGCGCCCCGTCTATGGGGGGACGGAAAAGTTCCAGTCCGACCCCCACTGGCGCGATCACATCCTCTTCTACGAATACTTCCACGGCGACAACGGGGCCGGTTTGGGCGCCAGCCATCAGACCGGCTGGACGGGTCTGGTAGCCTCAGTCATCCAGTTTTTTGGTGTTCTGGATCCCAAGCGGTTCCTGGAAGGGGGCGCGCGGGGCGGGTTCAAGGACCGGGCGTCTCTTGAGAGCGCATCTGGCACGCAGGTAAGGTGACGTGAGGACGCGGCAAAGGCATCCCTTTATCTATGAAACCAACGTCTTTCTCCGACTCGGTCAGGAATACAACGGCCGGCGCATCTCGCTGCATTTGCAAGGTGGGGGATGCCGGTCTGTACATCGACCCGAAGTTGGGAAATGCCACGGTGCGCGCTTCGTGAGCCATAAAATAGAGCGAGCTTACTGACTGACTCGCACGAAGAACAAAAATTGAAGGAGGTGTGGAAAGAACGCTTCGCTTTCCGTATTGATCCGCTTCGGCGGCAGAAGACACTAGAGGAAGGCGTATAGATGTACGACGTCCGACCGGGACACTATACAACGGTCATTCGTGAAATGATCAAGCATGAAGACGACGTTACTAATCATCGCATCATGTGGTTGCTGGTCGGTCAAGGATTTATTGCCAACGCATATGTCTTGGAGCATGCATCCATAGATATTGCGCTTCCGCTCGCCGGGATTCTTGTCGCGCTTTCAGGATTCGTCGTGCTTTACAAAAGCTACCAGGCTCGAGGATATCTCCAGTTTCTCGGTGAGCGAGCCAAGCAGGGTAAATTGCTGGAGCAAGACCTGCCACTTATCGGATGGCCGAGTCACAGGATCAAAGGCTGGCAGAGGGATGTGTGGCGCTGCCCATGGTTCAGGCAAACCCCTGATTTGCTAGAACCCTGGATGTTCCTAACATACCTTTTCGTGTTCGGATGGCTGAGCGGTCTGCTGCGGTCCTGCACCACGCTCGAGATTGAGACGTTGTTGATAACGATCGCGATTTTATCGGCAACGATTCTTTCTGCGTTTTGTATCGTATTGGTCTGGTTTTGGCGCAAGGGCGAGGAGCCCGCTGAAAAGCGAGAGCCGGCGGTTAGTTAAGCGCGCGTGGAGCGAAAAGAGCCGACGCGACCGTAGCCAAAGGGAGCAGCGACAAGCGCAGTCCGGAGCAAGACCGGAGAGTCTGGTTGGCAAGGGAGGCGGCTGGGGCGCTCATCTCCGCAGTGAATCCGGGGAGAAATCGGTGCTCAATTCCAGGTAGAGCAATAGCCGCAAAGACTGCTGTAACCGAATACAACAATGGTATGGCCCAATCGGGCAATCGCGAACGTCGTCGAGGGAACACGGCTACGACATCTCGACCGATCGCTGAGCAGGACGGCGGCTATATCCAGCTACGCGATGTCTCGCCGAGTCTGTATCCGGATTTCGTCTACCGATCCGCGTCACAGGCGACGTCCTGCTAGTACCATGGTGCATTCATCCCTCGAACTTCGATTTGAAAAGCACCCTGCTATAAAGCAAGGTGCTTTATAGCAGGCAATAAGTCGAACTGCTGTGACGCCAGTTACGGAGCTCTCCCGCTCATGGCGAGTCTGAGCTGGGAGGGGAGGAGATTTTCGGTGTGGCACCTAGTTTGCCCTGGGCTCTTGGAATACGCGCGAAGCGAGAGTTTGACATGGCGAAAATAACGATTCTCACCAAAGAACAGCGTCACGAGGCGGGCAAGGCACTGCGGGTGAAATGCCTGCGTAAATCACATGGCGAAGTCGTGCTTGGGCAGGGCGACAAACGCGATGTCGTCCAGTTGATCGACGCTCAGAACAAAGACCGGCTGCAGAACCTCGTCCCGATTCGCCATGGGCGGATGCTTCAGTCAGCTTTCGCGTACTTCCGCGGGACGGCGGAGGTACAGGCTTACGATCTTGCAGGTACGCCATCGAGCGGCATAATCGTTCAGGCCTGCGGTGATTGTCATTTGATGAATTTCGGCGGATTCGCCACCCCTGAGCGGAATCTCGCCTTCGACATCAACGATTTCGACGAGACCCTCCCCGCGCCATTCGAGTGGGATCTGAAACGACTCGCCGCAAGTTTCGCGATTGCGGCCCGATGGCGCGGTTTCCGCGACGATCAGGCACGGGAAATGGCGGTCCAGACCGTTGCCTCATATCGCGAGTCAATGCGAGAGCGTGAGAGTACCGGCGTCCTTGAAGCATGGTACTCAAGGATTGGCGTCGCTGACCTACAGGCCTTGGCCGGCGACGCTGTCGATCTCAGCGGCCGCGTAAAGAAGAAGATCGCTGAAGCGCGCAAGCAAACCCACGAGCACGTATTTCAAAAGCTTACGACCCCGGCCGGAGGCTTGCCGCGCATCGTCGACCAGCCGCCGCTGCTTTACCACGCAAATAAGTTTGGTAACACAGAGGTTAACGAGAAAATGATTGCCGCCTTCTTCCAGCAGTATCGCGAAACTCTCTCGGAAGAACGCCGCATGCTGTTCGACCGGTTCAAGTTAGTCGATTGGGCACTGAAGGTCGTCGGCGTGGGGAGCGTCGGCACGCGCTGCTTTGTAGCGCTGCTGCTTGCGGCGCCGGATGATGCTTTGTTTCTCCAGGTCAAAGAGGCGGGTCGCTCGGTGCTCGAACCATACACCGGAACCAAGCCGGTGAAGCACAATGGTCAACGGGTCGTGGTGGGGCAGCGCCTGATGCAGTCTGCGAGCGATATTTTCCTGGGCTGGTCCAGGGGACCCCGTGGCCGCGACTTTTACGTCCGCCAACTCCGGGATATGAAGGTCTCGATCGACATCGAAACCCATACGCCGAGCGTGATGAAGGCGTATGCCAAGTTTTGCGGGCTTGGTTTGGCCCGGGCGCACGACAAGGCCGGAGACGCAGCAATGATCGCGGGCTATCTTGGCAACAGCAATCAGTTTGACGAGGCAATCGGCGACTACGCCGTCGCATATGCCGATCAGGTCGAGCGCGATTACCAGAGCCTCGTTCAGGCGGTCCGCAGCGGACGATTGAAGACCGACGTGAGCCCGAGTCGTCTCGCGACCGCGCTGCGATAAGTGCAACCCCGTTAGCGGGATGGAAATGTTGATGAAGACTCTTGGAGCGTTCGGCGTGTTACTCATGGTCCTGTGGACGATCAGCGCAGGCGCTGGAGTCGCCCAGGCTCAAGCCACGCTGTCTGCCGAAGAAAAGCTGGAGCAAGACTTCAACGATCCACTGTCGACCCTGCCACAGGTGCTCGTCCGGGACAGCTACACGCCGGCTAATTATGGGCCTTGCACGCTGCAATCGTGCGTCAGAAATGATGAGACCAACCAATTAATCATTCGGCCAATAATTCCACGCATACCAGCTTACACCTTGCTACCGTTTACCGAGTTGGTCAGGCCGACATTTACAGTCGTAACGGTACCGAGCTCCCGAGGTGGAACACGGACCGAGTTTGGCGACCTGCCGATGTTCGATATAGCGGTCCTGCCGTGGCCAGACAGAAAGACAACCGGGTTCCTCATCGGAGTGGGACCGACATTTGTATTCCCGACCGCGACTTCCAAAAGCGCCGGTCAGGGTGCGTGGCAGGCCGGTCCTGCCTTCGGCGGTATCTACACAGGCATTCCCGGGCTGCTGATAGGTTTCGTTGCCCAGAATCCCATTAGCTTCGCGTACACGTCACCCAAGCGTCCACCTCAAGACACCTTTGAGCTCCAACCAGTCTTCGCGCTTCATCTGTGGGGTAAATGGTTTCTCCGCTCAGCGGATGCCAACTGGACGATGGGTTGGCGTCGCCATTCCCCTACGATGTTGCCGCTGAGCGTCGGCCTTGGGCGAACGATTGTGCGTCCGGGGCTGCTGCCGATGAGTCTCTTTGTGACGGGACAGTGGATGGCGTATCGGCAATACGCCCCGATAGCGCCGCAGACAACGATCAACTTCGGTCTGACGGTCGCGTTTCCGGAACTTAGAGACGCGCTTTCACTCAATTGATCGGGCTCAACCGGCAGCCGCTGCAAAAAAAGCACTGTCGGGCTGGCCAGTTCTCGCCATCCGATACCCCCGCGGCTGGCGTGATCCACTACGCTTCGCTCGTAATCTAGAGGCGACCAGGAAAAGGAGATTCTGCGTGTCGCTAAGAAAATCGATCAGTATCTGGACGGTCGGGCTTGCGATCATCGCCGTCTTTGCGAGCGGTTGCGCTACACCAGTGGGAGTAACGCGCGTCGACGAGCAAGCGGCCCATCGCGAGCTCAACGCGAGCATCCTGTCGACGGGCAAACCGAGCGCGTATTCGACCCAATTGCTCGAGCGCAAGGCCCTTGGCGAGCGTTTCGATCAAGATCCGGAAAGAGTCCTTGCCGAATTGAATTCCGGCCTTGGCCGGCCAGACGAGCGCGATCGGCTATTTGCGCTGTCCGAACTCTCCTTTTCGTATGCCGAGGCGTCGCGTAATCAATCCTATTATCTGGCATCCGCGGTTTACGCGTATGCCTTTCTGTTCCCGTCCACCCCGGCTGATGCACCAGGCGAATATGACCCGCGCCTGCGGCTCGCCGTTGACCTCTACAATCGGAGCATCGCTTTAGGACTCGCGACTAACGATGGGAAGGAAGTTGACCTTAGCGCTCGCCAACTGAGCTTGCCCTTCGGAACGCTCGATCTGTCGGTCAACGCGAAAGGATTCAGTTATGGCGGATATCACCTGACGAAATTTGTATCGCTCGCCGATCTGGAAGTGCGCGGGCTCCGCAACACCTACCGCGAAGCCGGCATCGGCGCGGCGCTCTCGGCACGAGTCGAACCATCGCCGGGCAGCACCGCGAACCGCTGGATACCCCCGACTGCGAAAGTCCCGATCACCGCCTTAGTGCGCTTCGACGATCCGCGGCGAGGGATGAGCGACGGCCGCTTGCACGGTACCGTAGAGCTCTATGACGAGGCCGAGACGCCGACGGTTCAGGTCGGTTCCTACGCGGTGCCGCTCGAATCGGATCCCAGCGCGGCGTTGGCTTATCGCTTGGAAGGTGCGCCGATTTGGGATTTCGAGATTGCGGGCTTTCGCCAGGGAGACTTTTCCTTTCTGGGCACTCGCAACCCCAACGGCCTGTTTATGCTGCATCCGTACCTTCCGGGACTGATCCCGGTGGTCTTTGTTCACGGGACAGCGTCAAGCCCCGCACGCTGGGCCGAGATGGCGAATGAATTACTGGGCGATCCCGCAATCGCCTCGCACTATCAGCTCTGGTTCTTCATCTATAACAGCGGCAATCCTATCGCCCTGTCAGCGATGCATTTGCGCGAATCACTGCGGGCAGCACGCAAAGGCGTCGATCCGGAGGGAAAGGACGGTGCGCTCGACCAGATGGTCGTGATCGGCCACAGCCAGGGCGGGCTACTGACCAAGATGATGGTCGTCGATAGCGGCAATCGCTTCTGGAACAATGTCACGTCGGTCCCGTTTGGCCAGGCGGAACTGGACCCCGAGACGCGCGACCTGGCCTCTCGCACGATGTTCTTCAAACCGCAGCCGTTCGTGACGCGGGTGATCTTCATTGCAACACCGCATCGCGGCAGTTATATGGCGAGCAATTACTTCGTCAAGTTCGCAAACAAATTTATCAACCTGCCTGGCGGACTTGCCAAGAGCGTGGTTGCGCTCGGAAAGCTTCGCGAGACAAGCATGCTGGGAACTCCGTTTACGATCCCGACCGCGCTGGACAACATGGACGCCTCCAATCAATTTATCAAGGCGCTATCCGCGACGCCGATCGCTCCTGGGGTGAAGGTCCACTCGATTATACCGGTAAAGGGCGACGGACCGGTCGAGGACGGCAACGACGGCGTCGTCGAATACAAAAGCGCACATATTGACGGCGTCGAATCGGAGTTGGTCGTACGTTCGGGGCACTCGACCCAGGCCACGCCCCAGACGATCGAAGAGGTCCGTCGCATCCTCTACGAGCACGCCGGAATTCATTGATGGTCCGATACGCGTCCCGCTCGATTGTGACGGCGGCGCTATTCGCGTTCGTCATTGGAGGTGTCGCATGGGGCGTGCTCGCACTGTGGTTCGACGGACCCCATTCGCGCGTGTTCGCAGGGAGTATGGCCGGGGGACTGGCGTTGGTCAGCATCGCTTTGGTGGCACTCGTTCGCCCGCTCTTGAGAGGGCTTGTAGCTGCGCTGGTGCCCGTGGTCGCCGTCGCTCTTTGGTGGGCGTCGATTCCCCCGAGCAATACTCGCGATTGGTCCCCTGATGTCGCTCGCACCGCGCGCCCAGCTTTTCACGGGTCGTCCGTGACGGTCGAGAATGTACGAAATTTCAAGTATCGATCCGAGTCCGACTACGACCAGCGCTGGGAGACGCGGACTTACGACCTCGACCGGATTCGCGGCGTCGACCTCTTCCTGTCGTTCTGGGGCCCGACCCAAATCGCGCATACGATCGTCAGTTGGGAGTTCGAGGATGGCCAGCACCTCGCAATCTCGATCGAAACACGCAAAGAGAAAGGCGAATCATACTCGGCGCTTCGTGGCTTTTTCCGCCAGTATGAACTCTGTTACGTCCTCGCCGACGAGCGCGATCTGATTGAATTGCGAACGAATTACCGCGGCGAGCAGGTATATCTCTATCGTCTCCACGTTCCCGCCTCACAGGCGCGGGCTCTGCTGGTTGATTATCTCGATGAAGTTAATCAACTCGCGGACCATCCGCGATGGTATAACGCACTGACCCAGAACTGTATGACTACGATTCGGGGACACGCGCACAACGCGGGCGTCGGCGGACGGCTGGACTGGAGGTTGCTTGCCAATGGCCACGTCGATCAACTGCTTTACGAACGCGGTCAAATTAACACAGACCTGCCCTTCGCAGTCCTTCGAGCACGCAGCGACATCACTGAAAGAGCAAAAGCCGCCGACGCCTCTCCGGATTTTTCGGCTCGCATCCGCCAAGGGCTGCCGGAGATCCGCGGTCGCTAATAGTCGGACGATTGGCAAGATTGTCCAAAGCTGAGATCAACGCATCTTGCGCCGTCGTTCAGGAAGCGGCGCGAGGTAACGAGACCAGCAGCGGCGAAGAGTAGGCTTCAATAGGATAGCGCGTCATTGATCAGCCGCTTAGGCGAACCAAACGACCGACCGGTGCCGCGAGAGGTCCGGGCAAGACGCCCGCGAATCGTGGCCGTCGAGTTGTCCGGGTCCGAGGGGCCCGTTCGTCCCCCTATAACACCACAGCGGCGCAGCGATGCGGTCAAAGGCTGTTTGTAGTAGGATTCGTACGCATGGCAGAAAACCGCAAACGATTCTTGATCGAGCTGATCAAGCCGTCCCATTACGATGACGATGGCTATGTCATTCAATGGTGGCGTGGATTCATTCCGTCCAACTCACTTTCGGCGCTCTATGGTATCGTGGTCGACGCACGCGAAGGGCGCGCACTTGGTCAGGATGTCGATATCGAGATCGAAGCGCGCGACGAGACGAACGCGACAATTCCGATTCGACGGATTATCCGCCGGTTTAAAAGTAACAGAAATGCTGGCTTAGTCTGCTTCGTTGGTGTGCAGACCAACCAGTTCCCGCGCGCGATGGATATGGCGCGAGAGTTCCGCGCCGCCGGGCTCAAGGTTGTGATAGGGGGCTTCCACGTTAGCGGCTCGCTGGCGATGCTGCCGGAGCTCACGCCGGAGCTACACGAGGCGGTCGAGCTCGGCATCACGCTTTTTGCAGGCGAAGCCGAAAACCACTTCGGCGATCTGCTTCGCGCCGCCTATGAAGACCGGCTCGGGCCGATCTACAACTTTATGTCCGACCTGCCGGAACTCGGCCAACAGCCGCTACCGTTCATGCCGCGGCGTTACGTTCGCCGGTATGCCGGTGCGATGGGATGCTTTGACGCCGGGCGCGGGTGCCCGTTCAGCTGCTCATTTTGCACCATCATCAATGTCCAGGGGCGTAAATCGCGATTTCGCTCGGCAGAAGATATTGAGCAGCTGATCCGAAGAAATCTCGCACAAGGAACCAAATCATTCTTTATCAGCGACGACGATTTCGCGCGCAATCACAATTGGGAACAGATTCTCGACCGCATCATCGCACTGCGGAGCAAGGAAAAGCTCAAAGTGCACCTCACGCTACAGGTCGATACACTTGCACACAAAATTCCCGGTTTTGTTAAAAAAGCAGCGCTCGCCGGCTGTAAGAAGGTTTTCATCGGGCTCGAGAACATCAATCCGGGCAGCCTCAAGAGCGCCTCCAAGGGCCAGAATCGGATCACTGAGTATCGTGCGATGCTGCAGGCTTGGCACAATGCCAAGGTCATTACCTATGCGGGTTATATCCTGGGTTTCCCTGACGACACGGTCGAGTCAATCACGCGCGACATAAAGATCATCCAGCGTGAGTTGCCGATCGACCTGGTCGAGTTTTTTATGCTCACGCCATTACCGGGCTCCAGGGATCATCAGGACCTTTATCGGCGGGGCGTCGAGATGTCCTCAGATCTCAACAACTACGACGTCGAGCATGCGGTCACAGCCCACCCGCGAATGAGCGCGGCCGAGTGGCAGTCGATCTACGATCAGGCTTGGCATCTCTATTACAGCCCGGACCATATCAAGACCCTGCTGAGGCGCGCCAAGGCCAGCGGTATTCGGAGCACGCGCCTTGCATTCACGATCTTCTACTTTTATGCAAGTTACGCCTTCGAACACGTGCATCCCCTGCAGAGCGGCGTGATTCGCCGTAAAAATCGTCGACAACGCCGCAGCACCCTCCCGCGGGAGAACCTGGCAGCATTCTTTATCCGACGGGTACGTGATTTCCTCGGAACCTACCCGCCGGGGTTGCGTTTCCTCTGCAGAATCGAAGCTCTTCGTCGCGCAGTCGAAAATGAGCCTGACGCACTTGACTACACGGATTTAGCGCTTTCACCGATCGCCGAGGAATATGGCGCCGAATTGGATTTGTTTAACGCCACACCTTCGGCGCGGCAAGTGGCGGATCGAGCGCTCGCCCGGAGTGATAGCCGCAATCGGGCGGATCACCACGGCGTCGCCGAGCCCTCCTTGGCGCTCCGTGACTGATCCCAACATTGAACGCGCATTCACCCTGAAACTTCTTATTATCGGTCCCAATAGTCGAGGGTGCCCTCAAAATCGGCCCCGAACTTCACACTTGCGACGGGCTGATATCAATGCGAATTCTGAGGTCAAAAATTCAAAAATGGAAAATTGCCATGATACGGGCTGCTGCGCCCGCCGCCTGCCTGATGGTGTGCTCGAGCATCGCACGGGCTCAATCGGGCGCGGAGCGACAGCGCGTACCGCAGATATAACGCCGTACAGCGTCAACGCCGAAGGACGTGGGCCGGCCTGGTCGAATTCGTTGTTCGAAGACAACGCCGAGTTCGGCATGGGCATGCGCCTGGCCATCGACAAACAGCATGACTATGCGAAGGTGCTGGTGCGGCAGATGGCTTCGACCCTCGGCGACCAGCTCACGGTTGAGATCCTGAGCGCGGACCAGTCCACCGAGGAAGGCATCTTCGCCCAACGCGAGCGGGTGAAGGCGCTGAAGGAGAAGCTGGCAGGAAATAAATCGCCGGCGGCGCGCGACCTGCTGGCCGTGGCCGACATGCTGGTCAAGAAGAGCGTGTGGATCATCGGCGGCGACGGAT
>JBKQPD010000200.1:0-5398 GCA_052145175.1 Binataceae bacterium (SeqCode)
GCCCCGAGCGCGCCAGCTCGATAATTCGGCGCCGATACTCCGGCGCGTACGGTGGATGGGTTCTTGGCATTGGGGTTCTCCTGCTTCCTTTTTCCCCAACACCGTCCACTAAAGCGGGTCAAGTCCACTCGATGCACTTCGCTTCGTGGAAGGAGCGCCGCCCGGTGGCGCTGGCGCTCAAGCCGGTCTACCAGGCCGCGGCCGCCACGGTGGCGCGCGAACGGCTGGAAGATTTCGACCGCGGCCCCTGGGGGCAAAAATATCCAGCGATTGCCCAAAGCTGGCGGCGCAACTGGGAGCAGGTGATTCCGTTCTTCGCGTTTGCGCCCGAGTTGCGCAAAATCCTTCGGAAGTGTACGCTTTTGGACAAAAGCGTACACTTCCGAAATCCTTTACACCACCAATGCCATCGAGAGCCTGAACGCGCAGGTCCGCAAGGCGGTGCGGGTGCGCGGCCATTTTCCCAGTGAGGAAGCCGCCACCAAGCTCATCTGGCTGGTCCTGCGCAATGTGCAAGCGCGCTGGAAAAATCCGCCGATTTCGTGGCAGGCTGCCAAGGCCCAGCTGGCGATTCAGTTTGAAGAGCGTTTCCTGCTGACCGATTGAGTAAAATGAAACTACCGGCGAAGTACAATCGGCATAGCCTTAGCGGCGGCTCACCCTCAAGGGTTCGCGCGCATTGCGCGCCGGCTGACGCCGCCCTTGACCGCGGCCGCCGCTGCGGCTCGGAGGTTATTACGCAGTCGCATGGCGCGACTGCGGTGTTAAGCCGCAGTCCTTCACTACTAACTGCTCACACACGAAATTCCTGACAACTCCGGTGCGAGAGATTGGCCGGCGGGTCAAACGCTGGCAGAACGGCACCATGGTGTTGCGCTGGACCGCCGCCGGCGTGCTCGAAGCCGAACGCGGCTTTCGCAAGCTCGCCGGTTATCGTGCGATGCCCATCCTGGTCGCCGCACTGCGCGCTCTCGACGCGCAGCTCAATCGTACCGAGCGCAGGGTTGACGATACTGAAAAGGCCGCTTAAATGACTATTTGCCGCTCACTCAATTCCAACAGCGAAACGGGCATCGCCCTCCAGAAAAGCGCATCTGAGTTGCGGAAAACGTCGGGTGACGCCACCGAAGAAACATCGCCTTGCACAGTGCTTCGCCGGCCGAAGCGAAATTGCCGATGTGGTTAAACATGTAGTTCAAAATCCAGCCGCGGCTGCCCCAACCCATGCCTGGCGAATGAAAACTCGGCGCGACACCGAGTTCGACACATTTGGCCCATACCGGGTCGTAGTCGTACGCACCGTTCAATCGCGAAAAGATCGAGCCAGAAGGCGTAGCGCGTAGGATGCGGCACGGCCGTGGCGACTGCGGGAATCGGACGGCGCACATGCCCCGCCATCATGATCACCTTGAGCCCGAGCGTCCTCACCGAATTCTCGAGTTCCGCGATGGCTTCCTGCGGCGTATGCATCGGGATGATCGCCGCCGACGTGAGCCGGTCGGAATATTCGCGGAAGCTATCGGCGTGGAAGGTGTTGAAGGCGCGGCAGGTCGCCCGCCGCAATTCATCCTCGCGGATATGTGGCGCACCGAGTCCGGCCGTCGCATAGAGCACCGCAAAGTCGATTCCAGTCTGATCGAGCCGCTCATACAGGAGTTTCGGGAAAGTAACGGTCGCGCGGTCGAGCGTGTTCTTCGTAGGCAGCGCCCACCATGGCGGCCGCAGCAGCCTTTCCGCGCGCCGTTGATCCCAGCCCATCCGGTACCAATTGGATCCGTCCGTCCGACCCGGCGACTTGCCGGATATAATCACGTCGCGCAGGCTGAAACTCGACCGTATGGCCGTCCGAATCGATCACCGGGTGCCGCAGTCGCGCACGGACGCGTGCCGATCTCGAAAGCTCTGCGGTGATTGATGTATTTGGCGTTATCGGTATCTCCTCCACCAGAATGGGAGATGAGTGTCACGCTACCACGATACAATCCTTGAAACCCATCCTTGGTCGTTTTCAGGGATGGGCTCAAACCACTGAAAGCTGCGGATCTTGGCCCGACGACCACTCATCGGCGTAGGACAAAGATCTGATGAACCGGGTTTTTCACCGGCAATCTCTCGAACCTAGTGAAACCGGCTTCCTGCGCCATTCCACGGGCCTTACTTTCACCAATTACCGAACCCAGTCCCTCGCCGCCCTGCGCCAGTGAGACGGTCATGCAATGCATCGTGCTGGCCGCATATATTGTACGTCCTTGCAAGCTGAGATTTTCTTCGAGGCGGTCACCGGCGTGAGCCTCCGACCACAGGAAAGCGCCCGTCGGCTTTACGATCCGGTGGATCGCAGCCAAGGCGGCCCGCGGATGGGCCATGTCGTGGATACAGTTGAAAGCCGTTACGAGGTCGAAGCGATCGGCGTACGGCAACTCCTCGGCGGCGATTCGTTCAAAAGTCGCGCGGTCGGAAATCCCGGCCCGCCCGGCTTTATCCCGCGCGCGCTCGATCGAAAGCTGATCGACGTCGTAGCCAAAGAAACGGGACTTCGGATACGCCATCGCGACGGGAATGAGACATTGCCCCGCCCCACAGCCGACTTCCGCGGCTATCCCTCCCTCCGTCAGCCGGCGGTGAACGTCCGGCACCGACGGAATCCACTCCTGCGCCACCCACTGCTCGTAACCCGCACGAAAAAGCCGCGCGATCGCTTCCACAATATCGCTGCCGAAGTCACTGAAAGGCACGCCGCCACCATGCTGGAAGGATTCCATCAACTGCGGAAGCTGCCGGTAACAGGCCACGGCGTATTGAAAGCCACCGCCCATAAAGAACGTGTTGTCCTCGTGGGCTAGCACCAGCGCCTGCTCGGGATTCAGGCGGAAAGTTTCATCGGCAGCGTTGTAATCAAGATAACCCGACGCAGCCATCGTGGCGGCCCATTCGCGGATGTAGCGCTCGTTCAGTCCACTAAGCTCAGCGAGCTTTGGGGCGGTGCGCGGCGTGTTATCCGCCATCGCTTTGAAAATTCCCAGACGGTCACCGACGAAAGCGAGAGCGACGGCGAGCGCTGCGCCAAAGTCCACTCCCACTTGGCGCGTCAGTGCGGCCGTCTTTTTCCGATCCGGTATGAGTTCGTCCATCGTGTCACCTACTCGCGTATTATTATTAGAGCGTGAGGAGGTTGGGCCACGGCGGCAATGTCAACCACGGAGATTAAAAGCTCGGTTCTAGCCTCCGTGAACCCTTACCGTGCTTGAGCCTCCCTTTTCCGTGACGATCCCGGGAAGGGCATCTTGGCGATATTGGAAAGCCAGCGTTATCAAAGAGGGCGACGATTGCAAACCCGAGCGTCTAACTCTTGATCGATCTTAACATCGATACGACCAAGTTCGTAAACTCGGCTGCGATCACGAGGTCCGACCAAACCGGCGCAAGCGAGATCTGGGGTCTCAAGAGGAAGTGCGCGAGCTCCAATTGCGCCCTTTGACCGCGGATTGGATCCTCGAAGCGTGGAGGTCCTTGGCAATCGCGTTGTGTTGACGATACTTGTGACGTGCGAAACTCAAGCTCGCAGATATTGACCGGGCCACCGGCCCACTAACTTGTTGAGCCTCCCGATAATTTAGCGGTGGCCAGTTTCAAAATCGACAAATGAATTGGATTGCGGGTCACAATACGCTGGAGTCGTCCACGATGCACAAGACGGCTGGAGACGCCGCCCATCGCCCAGCGTATCCGAGGCGACCGCCAGAGCCTGCGCGCTGAACGACGCGGACCGAGCCCCCGCCAGCCGGGACAGATCGATTTCTATATGGGCGATGGCAAATGCGTTGACCAGAGCCGTTGACCCGCTTGGGTTATAACCTAAAATTGCGATAGGTATAAGCCCACCATTTCCAAAATTCGGAGATTTGAGGACGGTCCGGGGCGAGCAATCATATGAGCGAAGACCAATTTCCCAAAGAGGCAGGTGATTCGGTTAGCTTGGGCGACGAAAGCCAGGCTGTTGAGGTTCTCCGGCAATCGGTGCAGGGGCTTTGGGAGGTCGTCAATAACCTGACACGCCTGCGACCGACGAAGCGGCCGGAGTTCCGCGTGACCATTTTCGGTTCGGCTCGGATACCATCGGACCACTGGGTGTATGCCGCGGTGCGCGATCTTGCAGCAGAGTTGGCTCGAATGGGCTGCGGAATCGTAACTGGCGGCGGACCCGGGTTGATGCAAGCAGCCAATGAGGGGGCTGCATTGGCGGGTCCTGGAGCCGCACGCAGTATCGGCATTCGAGTTCATCTGCCCTTCGAACAGGAAGTGAACGCGTTCGTCGGTGAGGCATACGAGCATCGCACCTTCTTTTCCAGATTGCATCACTTTGTGCTGGTTTCTGACGCGTTCGTGGTCGTTCCCGGAGGAATTGGAACGGTCCTGGAGCTAGCCATGATCTGGCAACTTTTGCAGGTCCGCAAGCTGCATCGAACGCCGCTCATTCTAATCGGCCGCATGTGGGCCGATCTGATCGGGTGGGGTCGTCAATATCTCTTAAGGGCAGAGTTTCCCCTCGCGAACTCCGAGGACCTCGCGATTCCTCGCTGCGTCGACACCGCGGAGGAGGCGCTCGCGCTCATACGGGAACATCACGGCCAGTGGCTTGCCAGGTCCGGTGAATCGGTATGACAAGTTGGGGTATGAAGGACGCAGAAGGTCCAAGTACTCGCTATCTCGACGCAGCCTACCCCGGCGATCGCGCAACTGGAGACTTCAGGTCACCATTACTAATGGATCAGGAGTCGTTGGGGCTTTGCGCACGGCTTCCGTTGTGATTCCCCAGATAGGAGTCGCAGGTAGACTCAAGAAACCCGCCATCGGTTCATATTCCTTTGTGGCGAGCGCTCGGGCCGAAAGGAAACTGACCGATATCGAAACCAGTGCGATTCTCGCGGGGGTTGCACCGCAGAGGGACGGCGATGCCTTCATCACCGTCGTGATCGGACACTGGAGCGACGAGAACGCTCGATGAATCACTGGTGCGACGTGATGGCGACGGAGTAGCCAAATTACCTCACGGATCGAACCTGGTTTTCGTCGATATGTTTCAAGAGCGTAATGGTTTCACAGACGTCGTGTTAATTGTGGAAGTGCAATCTAGCAAGGACCTTCGACAACCGACTTCGTCGTTAACCCCGGAGCG
Source organism: Binataceae bacterium (SeqCode) (assembly GCA_052145175.1). GTDB lineage: Bacteria > Desulfobacterota > Binatia > Binatales > Binataceae > JAJPHI01. The sequence goes on from JBKQPD010000200.1 coordinate 5,177, forward strand.
CGAGCTAAGGTTACATCCACTGTTTGGGAATTAGTAGAGGGAGACTATATGTCGAGCACCGATGTTGATGTGAGCTTTAATCGGATAGACGCATACTGGCGGCGATGTCCTGAAGATTGTTGAGATTTGAGTGGCGGCATTCCTCGCCCGATCGGAAGATCGGGTTGGGTAAGAGGAGGAGGCCGCCATGAACAAGGATGCCAAGAGCAAGGATGGAAAGAA
>JBKQPD010000201.1:0-5185 GCA_052145175.1 Binataceae bacterium (SeqCode)
CTCTGGAGCGCGCGCAGCACGCCCTACGTCGCCTGGGGTCCGCAATATTGCGTCGCCGTGACGGCGGCGAGAGCGACCAAAATCACGATCGTTCTGTTCACAGACCAGGTTTTCATAGCAATCGCAGGGTTGACGATACTGACAAGGCCGCTTAAATGACTATTTGCCGCTCACTCAATTCCAACATCGGAGCGGACATCGCCTATGGACGGTGACTGTAGTTACGAGGATTTCCGTGACTGCCTGCGCAGTCTGGAAAAAGTGAATCGCTGGCTGCTGGGCTATCGGCCGACGCTGAGGTGGCTGGAGCGGCTACCGCGCGGCTTGCGTGAGCCGATGCACATTGTCGACTTGGGCAGTGGCGGTGGAGATCTACTGAGGCAGATTGCAGGCTGGGCACGGAGACGGGGCATCGCTGTGCAGTTAACGGGAATCGACTTGAATCCTTATGCGGCGCGCGCGGCAGCGGAGTCCACGCCGAAGGAGCTCGGAATTACATGGGTGACCGGCGATGCTGTGGTGTATCGGCTGGAGAAGCCCATGGACATCGTTGTCAGTTCGCTGCTGGCACATCATCTAGAGGACGAAGAGATTGTTGCGCTTGTGCGGTGGATGGAAGCGACCGTGCATGTGGGTTGGTTTATCAACGATTTGGAACGGGCGGAGTGGAGTTGTCGGATGTTTGGGTTGGTGCCGTGGCACCCGATCGTTAGGCACGATGGTCCGGTGTCGTTCCGGCGAGCCTTCCGGAAGGAGGATTGGGTACGCCTGTTGGCCGCGGCTGATGTTCCACGGGAGGCGGTGACGGTAGAACGTTGGCGGCCTGGACGGTTGTGCGTGGGGCGGTGGAAGTGAGGTCGGTGATTCTGACGCGACTGGTTAGAACGGGAGATGTGAAGCATATCGCCCCGGTTCGCCCTCGTGGCGCTCATTACGTCTAACCATCTGAGAGGCGGATAATGGCATCTTTCACCCTGCCTACACCCAGTGCCAGGCGTTCCAGATTCAAAGCCGTTCTCTGGATCTCTCTTGGTGTCACGACGCTCTTTGTCTTCGTCACTTCAGAGGTCCTTCTGTTCATCGATTACCCCATGTACCATGCCTACCGCCTGCAGGTCATAGCCGACCGCGGGCTCCTCATCCCGCACGCGCTCAGCGGAACCGTCGCTCTGCTGGCTGGCCCTCTGCAGTTCTCGTCGCGCATTCGGCAGCGTCATCTGAAGCTCCATCGGGTCGTAGGCCGCACGTACTTCATCTCCGTCGTCATCGGCGCCTTTACCGGGATCGCCCTTGCCGCCGGACGTCCCGGACTGCCTGGGACCTCCATGCAAGCCGCTGTATGGATTGTGTGCACTACGGCCGCCGTGATCGCCGCACGTAACAGACAGGTCGCCGCGCACCGCCAGTGGATGGCTCGCTCGTATGCGGTCACGTTTACCTTTGTCTCCACCCGTGTACTCAACCTAGTGCCCGCCTACTGGAGCCATCTTGGCGACGTACTGTCGGCGGTTGGCGTCATCGCCTTCACCCTGGCCTCCATCGTTCTGGTCGACCTCGGGCTCAATTGGAACGAACTCACCACGCGCCGTAACATCCGTGAATCAGGAGCAATGCCTTGCAAGATGAAGTTCTTGTCCTCGGTGGTGGAGTCGCAGGCTGTGCCGCTTCCATCGCGCTCGCCCGAATGGGACGAAGCGTCACGTTGATCGAACGCGAGCCCACGCCGCGCCATAAGGTCTGCGGAGAATTCCTAAGCGGTGAGGCCCTCGAAGACCTGCATGCTCTTGGCATCGACGTGGCCTCTCTTGGCGCGGTTCCCATCGATTACGTTCGCCTTGCCTCAACCAGACGCGCCGCAGAAGCTCCGCTACCTTTTCCCGCAGCCTCACTCACGCGCAGGGCGCTCGATTCGGCGCTCATTGCGGAGGCTGTCACCGCCGGCGTCCACGTCGAGCGCGGTCGCAGTGTTCAGTCCCTCAGCCGCGCGACCGCCAATCTCTGGCAGGCGACGCTCGACGACGGCGCCACATACGAAGCTGCAACCGCCTTTCTCGCCACGGGCAAGCACGATCTGCGCGGCCACGGTCGCCCGAAGGACCCCCACCGATGGGTCGCCTTGAAGATGTATTATCGGTTGTCTGCCGCCCAGACGGCTGACTTGGCGGACGCCTCCGAGTTGACGCTCTATGCCGGAGGCTACGGTGGTATCCAACCGGTGGAAGACGGCATTGCGAATTTCTGCTGTGTGGTGAAACGGTGGTATTTTGCACGTGCGGGTCTTCGCTGGGAGGGCCTCCTTGCGAAGATGCAGCAGGATTGTCCCCACCTCGCAATGCGGCTTGAAGGTGCAGAGCCGCTGCTCGACAAACCAATCGTCATCACTCATATCCCTTACGGTTACGTCCGTCGCACAACGGAGGATGGGCTCTACTGCATTGGCGATCAGGCAGCCGTCATCCCCTCCTTCACCGGCGACGGCATATCCATCGCGCTGCATACTGCTCGCCATGCCGCCGCTGCGTATCTTGCAGCGGAGCCGGCGCAGGTCTTTCAGCCAAAACTGCGGTCCGCAATGCTGCTCCAGATGCGTCTTGCCGAGGCCGCCGACCACGGCATGAACAACGCACTAGCGCGCGCTGTGCTGCCGTTCTGCCTCAAGGTCTGGCCCGGTGCGATGCGCCTAACGGCTAGGCTCACGCGCGTCACCCAGCCCGCCATTGTTGCGCCACAGACGTTCGCCAACTGAAATCGAGCGACGCCAAAACATATCGTAGTCAACACTCTCCATGGGAGATGCAATGAAAGTGTTCGCAGTTTTAGTCCTCGCTGCCTCCATCGCTCCGGTCGCACTCGCCCAGCATTAGACCTACGTCGTCAAGCCCGATGCCAGCGAGGTCAAGATGAAGCTCAACACGACCCATGAGGTTGTCAACGGAACCTTCCATGTGCAGTCTGGGTTGATCCAGTTCGACCGCAGCACAACGAAGATATCGGGCAGCGTCGTCGTACTGGCCTTCCCGACGCGCCGAACCATGGTCAACTCGCTCATGCGCCATCCGAACACCTTTGGTGCCTTGATGAGCGGCGCAATGCGGATGATGGTATCGGCGGTGTAATGTTTCAATGAGCCCAAAGGCGCCACTTCTCGAGGCGATCGAGATTTCGAAGAGTTATAGCGCGCGGCTTGTGCTTGACAAGGTTGGCCTCGCAGTAAGGCCGGGCGAAATTGCCGCCTTGCTCGGACCCAACGGCGCGGGCAAGACCACGACGCTGTCGATTCTGGCTACTCTGCTTAAACCCGATAGCGGTCATGTTCTTATCAATGGTAAGCCGCGAAAGAGCGACCCGACTGGACTGGGACGGATGCTTGGGCTGGTGCCGCAATCGCTCGCACTGTATCCCACGCTTAGCGCCGCGCAGAACGTATGGCATTTCGCACGAATGCAAGGGCTCGCGCGCAACGATGCGAAGGAGTACTGCCGGCGGGCGCTCGAGGAGGTCGGTCTCGGCGATCGCGCCAGCGATCCTATGCATGCGTTCTCGGGTGGGATGAAGCGCCTGCTCAACCTAGCCTGTGGAATTGTTCATCGTCCCTCCGTGTTGCTGCTGGACGAACCTACGGTTGGTGTCGATCTTCAGTCGCGCGAACGGTTACTGGCGCTGATTCGGCACTATGCCGATGCGGGCGCGGGCGTAATTTACAGCACCCACTACATGGAAGAGGCGGAGTGCATTTGCGATCGCGTGCTGCTGATCGATCGCGGCAAACTGATCGCCGAGGGCGACCTCGAAAAGGTGATCTCGCTCGGAGGCAGCCGGCCTCGCATCGAGCTGACCTATCGCGGGCAGCTGCCAGATGGCCGCTTCGGCAACCTTGCCGGAGTGCGTGAAATAGGAACCACCGTCCGCGAGGGCAAGGCGATCCTCGAGATGAACAGTTTCGCGCAGGTCGCGGAGGTGCTGCATGGACTTCGGAACCTGGATGTGAACGTCGTCGATTTCAACCTGCACAGCCCGAATCTTTCGGACGCATTCATCGCGCTGACGGGCCACACGCTGCGCGACAACATTCAGTAGATTAGCTGAACTTTCATGCTTCGCACGATTTGGCTGACCATGCAGAACGAGGCGCGACTGCTCTTGAGCGACCCGATCGTGCTGTTCATGCTGTTGCTGGCGCCAATCGTAATCATCGCAGTCGCTGGCTATTCGCTGGGCAATATCTACGGTGGCTTAGCCGGGTCTTTTCGGGTCCCGGTGGTCGATCTCGATCACGGCCCAATGGCAGTCGCGATAATTGATGCGCTTCGCGCTAATCCAGCTGTAGTGATCGAAACCACCCGAGATGAAGAACAGGCCCGAAAGTCAGTAAGTGATCGCGCTCGAACCCCAATCGCGATCGTTATTCCAGCCGGAACCAGCGGTGCGATCGCGCACGGCCGCGTACCAAATTTGACCCTCTATATCGATCCGGTCCGACGTGTGGAAGTGGACGGCCTTGAAGTGAAGATTGGGGAGCTCTGCAGGAAAATCGGGGAGCATCTACAGGGCGAAGCGCAAAAGAAACTAGACGCCGCGACCGCCGATCTTATCGAGAGTCCAGGTCCCGAAGGCCAGCCGAAACTTCCTGGGTCGTTGAGCTTTACCGAGCAATCCGCCATCAAAGGTGAACCGACGGTCGTCAATGCATTCGATCAGTATCTACCCGGATTCGGCATCACCTTTCTCCTGATTGGCATGATGCTAGGGCTCGCGTTGACGCTCTTCGATGAACGCGATTGGGGGACCTTGAAGCGCCTCCAGGTCGGTGGTGCGCCGCTCACAGGTCTGCTGCTGGGAAAATTATTCGGGCGGTTCTTCGTCGGGATCGCGCAAATGGTATTGCTATTCGCGGTCGGGTGGGCGCTGTTCGGAATCTCGCTTGGGCGCAATCCTCTAGCCTTGATCATACCGACGGTCGGGATCTCTTTCGCGGCTGCAGCGCTAGGACTGGTGGTCGCCTCTATTTCAACCGCGCACGACTCGGTGATGTCATTGGGCGTGACCATCAGCATGGCAATGGCGGCAATCGGCGGATGCTGGTGGCCGCTGGACTTTGAGCCCGGATGGATGCGCGAACTCGCTCGATGGCTACCAACGACATGGACGATGCAGGCGTTCAACGATTTGATGATTCGCAACCAGC
>JBKQPD010000202.1:0-5367 GCA_052145175.1 Binataceae bacterium (SeqCode)
CGGCTTCGTTCGCAGTCCCGAGGGCATGTTGACGTCTTTCGAGGCGCCCGGCGCAGATACGTCAGCGGGTGACTTCTACGGGACCCTTCCCAACGGCATCAACGACGCGGGTGCAATCACCGGGGAGTACTACGATGTGAACAATGAGGAGCACGGCTTCCTGCGCAGCCCCGACGGCAGGTTCACTACGTTCGACGTTCCTGGGGGCGTCATCGGCACTACCAGTCCCATTGCTCTTAACCTGGAAGCAACGATCGTAGGTTACTACTTCGACCAGAACAGTGTGTTTCAGGGTTTTTTACGTCGTCCCGACGGCACGTTTGAAACGTGGAGCGGCCCAGGCGCGTGCGATGCTTCCCCTGCGACAGGTTGTTATGGCACGGGCGCTTTCAGCATCAATTCTTTGGGAACGATCACCGGGGGCTACGAAGACAACAGTGGCAACTTTGTTCAGCACGGTCTCGTGCGTAGTCCTGACGGCAAGCTCTCGACATTCGAGGCTCCAGGCTCGGGCACTGGCTCCTACCAAGGCACGGGCTCTCCGGGTTCTTCGGTCCCTCTCAATCAATTCGGCGCAATAGCCGGCTACTACATTGACGCGAGCAATGTGGTTCACGGCTACCTACGCAGTCCTTGGGGTGATTTCACGACGTTCGACGTCCCGGGCGAGGGACCCCAAGGCATCGGCTGTTACTCTGATTGTTCCGTGGGCCTCAACGACTCGGGAGCGATCACGGGATATTACTTGGACGCGAACAACGTGTATCACGGCTTCCTGCGCAGCCCCCAGGGCAAGGTGACCACTTTCAATGCGCCCGGCGCAAATACGACCCCAGGTTCATATAGTGGTACCTTTCCTGTCAGCATCAACGACCAAGGGGCGATCACGGGATATTACTTGGATGCGAACAACGTAAACCACGGCTTCCTGCTGTTGCCGCCGGAAGGTGATTGACGGACGATACCAATCTCGCTGGTAGGATGCAGGCCGCCCGCCCTCAGGTTTGGCCAGTTCACACGAAAGCGCCGCCTTCGGGCGGCGTTTTCGCGACCCTGCACCTCGTCAGCGATTCTGCTTGGGGACACCGCAGGAAAGGGACTTTTTCGCATGCTAAGCGCCGGGGCTAGGTGATTTCGCCCCCCGGTACCGCGGAGGGAATCATCGCGGCAGCCGGGGATCGTATGTCACAGCGTCCTCTCCATTGCCCCATCGCCGACCTTGGCATTATCGTATAACCAGGGGGTCGCGAAGTTTTGGAGCATTCTCGGAGGAGCACATGAACCGAACGGAGTATTTGTCAGCAGTCAACGAATTCATGTATCAGGGCGAGGTCTTGGGCGAAGCGGTATCGGGGCGCTGGCTTGAGCTAGAAAAGGATCCCCTGCGCCGCTACAAATGGGCAACCCTTCAGCAGCTCGAGACCGAGACCAAAGCAAGGCTTCGCCCGTTCCTGATGCAGCTCGGTTTGAGTGTCGTTCAGAACGATGTGAGCGCCCAGGTGGAGGAGTATTCCAAGGGATTCGCCGATAAATCCTGGTCAGAGCTCATGCAGCTGACAGCCGAGGTGACCAGTGTCTACCTCGAGAAATTTCGCGAGATCGAGGCCGCGGCGCCGGAGGCAGAACGCGCAATGGCGCGTGAGATGGTTTTGCACGAGACTGCCCTGAATGAGTTCGCCAAGCGGGAGCTGGCCGGCGATTCGGAGCACTCGCTTGACGGGGTGATCAGCCCAACGTCATTGGCCGATCGCGCGACCAAGTTGAGAGCTATCCTGTGATCGTTCTAAAATGGGACTTCCCTGCGATACTTTAAAATTCGGCACTTAGGTTCGCCATGACCCGCGAAGCGCTAGAGGTTGGTGCCTTTACCTGGAGCCGTATTCAGCGGCTCTACGATGCGGATGCTGCGATTCATTGGCAGCGCTGTGAATCCGAAGGCTTGGAATGTCCGTTCGAGGTGTTCTGGCAGCTCTTTCACGAGGAAGCCAGCAACGCCGATTTTGTGACGATTGTGCGGGCCGTCGATTGGGGCCGGATTCGATGGGAGCTCGAGGAATTCTCAGGCATTGCGCTTCGGCAAGTGCGGGTCGACCGGGGCTATCAGCATGCGCTTGATGAGGCCCGGGATCGCGCTACCCAGTTCGGCATCGTCGATGAGCGGGAGGACGTGGTTGCGCATTGGCGGGATGCGCATTCCTGGTTTACCCCGCCGGTGATGGTGGCCGGCGAGATACTCGGATCGAACGTGGGGTACGAGCTGCTCGTTGGTTACACGCGCCTCGGTAACTTGCTGGGGCTCCTTGATCGCGAAGAAGTCGCCGAAGTACAAAAACATCTCGTTTGGGTGGGCAGGCGGACGGAGAGTCCCTAGACGTTAGGGCTGAAGCGGCTGGCGGGCTCCTGATTCAATGCAACTCTGCGCACCGTTTCCATGCAGTAGATAGCTGTGCCGCGCTACTGGATAAACGCGTTTCTCAATATCTCTTGCACACGGCGATATAATACCCGCCATGTGCGGAAGATATGTTTCGCCGGACGAATCCTCGATCGAGCGCGAGTTCAATCTTGTCCATCACGAGTGGCAGTTCCCCATCAGTTACAACGTAGCGCCGACTCAGTCGGTGCCGGTCGTGCGGATCGCAGCGGACGGCACGCGGGAGGGCGCGCTGATGCACTGGGGCTTGATACCGTTTTGGGCGAAGGGCGTTCAGCCCAAGTATTCGACCATCAACGCAACCATCGAGAAATTGACCGAAGCGGCGACCTGGCGCGGTCCATGGGGTCGCAGCCAACGATGCATCCTACCCGCGATCGGTTTCTACGAGTGGCAAGTGCAGGCCGACGGCAGAACTAAGCAGCCTTACTACATCACGGCGAACGATCAAGAGATATTCGGCTTCGCCGGGCTGTGGGACCGCTCAAAGCGCGACGACGGCACGAAAGTCGAGAGCTGCACCATTGTCACCATGCCCGCGAGCAAATTGATGAGCGAGATTCACAACGCCAAGCAACGAATGCCGGCGATTCTGGCCCGCGAGGACCGCGACGCATGGCTGAAGGGCACGCCAGACCAAGCTTTCGCTTCGCTCAAGCAGTACCCCGATGCGCATCTCGTGGCGACGCCGGTCAGCAAGCGGGTAAACGCGCCCAAGAATAACGACGCCACTCTTATTGAGCCCATTGCTGCATGACGGTAGATGTTGGGCCGGGCCGTTCTCGCCGGCATCCTGATATTCGGTCAGGACCCCCAAGGTTCAGGAAGCCGCGTAAATTGAATGCCAAATGACGACTGACACCGCGCCACAAGAACGCACCGTTGTTTCGGCCACGCACCTTGCAGTACTTCGGTGCCAAACATGGCACGTCTGGCCAGAGAGCACAGTGGTTGAGGCCTCATCATTCACACTCGATCTTGGATCTGGAATTCAGGTTCCTGCGAAACTAGGCGTCATCGCCTATCTGAGAAGAACCGATCCAGCCAAATACGCAGGAGAGACGACAACCGTTGGTCCATTGATGTGGACGGGTGCGGTCCCAAACCTCTACACCGTGCGCGACCAAGTCCTGAAAGCTCCCGAGGATGCAGTCCAGTTGCTGTAACCACCATGCCGGGCCACATTGCACTCGATGCTGAATGACCGCTCTCTGGAAGTGCATCGGGCGCCTCCCGGCCAATACCGGGCACTGGCCGTGCCGGAATGACGGCCGCAAAGCCGTCATTCGACTTCCGCCAACGTGCGGCGCAAGATTGTGCCGGAATTGCCCGCTGGGAACTCGGCAGAATTCACGCGGTAATGATGGAGAACCGCATTAATAAAGTTACGTTTCCCTGCGCAGCGATAATCCAGGGTGGCGGAGGTTTAGATTAAGGCTCAGCGCCGACGAGACACCGCACCCCTCGCCCATACCAACACAAATTGAAGGAACTCCCGCATGAATCCCACCAAGCCAAGCAATCATCCCAAGCTTTTCGGTTTGCTGCCCGCGCTCGGACTCTCAACGTCAATCGCATTTGCAATCGCAGCAAGCGTTGTATCCTCGGTAGCGAGAGCTGCCGAGTCGCCACAGTGTCCCGCGGGCCAAGTTCTCAATGTGCAGACGCAAGCGTGCGTTCCTGTTAAACCTCCGACTGCTCCAGCCACGGCTAAACCTGCGGCTGCTCCAGCTACGGCGCCAGTGATCAAGGCTCTTGCACCCCCAATGCATCTTCCGCCCCCGCCGCCGCCCGCCGCAGGCACCTCAGGCGCCTCGGGATGCTCGGGCGCGTCGGCGGGGCCATCGGGAAGTTCGGGGGGCAGTTGCTCATATTCCAGTGTCAGCCCTGTGCTGGCGACCGCGGCCTCACTGGGCACGGTCAACATGGGCAGCTGTATCGTAAAGACGGGAGGGCCGTTATCGGACCCATCGGTGCCGCAGGACTGGTACAGGATTACCGTGCAAGCCCCTGTAGTCCAGTCGGGGCGGGTAGTTAACAACGCGTCCGCCTATCCACGCATCTATCTATCTGCCGGCGCAGCGAATTATGCTATTGATGTCTTACTAACCTCACTCCAGTCAGCCGCGGCGACCGACTGCGTGACCGGAATGCCTGCTCAGAACGTGGCTAACTTCGTTGGCGCAGCGACAGCGAAACTTTGCACGCTGCCGAATTCGCCGCAGACTTTGTGGGTGAACGTCCACGCGTTCGGAACGAATTCTGGCTGCGTGAAATACACTCTTAACGTCAGCGACTAATGTCGAAGCGTTCGGGCTGATTCTGTATGCACCGGGGCAATGGATGCGCACTACCACGGCGGCGCGGATTTGCCGCCATGATGCCCGGGCACGAGGAACAGGTCGGCCGCAACGGCATGGGCACCGCGAAGCTACGGCGCATCGCGCCTCCGAGTGCGCCATGCATTCGGCGTATAACCGTCCCCGGCAAGGACCCGTGAGTGAAAGTTGAAACGGGTGCAGCTCTCTTGGCGATTGCTGCACTAGCGGCTCTGATCGCGCCCGCTGGAACTCCGTGATGGAGCTATTGATGGCGGGCGGCATTTATGCCGCGTCCGGCGTGCCGTTCGCGAAAGACTTCCCGGCAGGTGTAGATGCGGAGATCGCGGCCGCGAAGTAGATTGGTTAATTAGACTTCTCGGAAGCCGACGTTCGCGACCGACCGCAACGGGTCGACAGCGGACAATTTGAACGGGCTCATAACTGCCCGCATTAGTGGCTCTTGTGTCCACCCGGCGCGGTCAGCTCCGGAACATGTCAATGGGTTTGAGACACATTTGTTGACGAGTTTAAAGAGCAATTGGGTGTGATGGTCGGCTGTGTGACGTCCTTTTTGGGTGGATTGATCCAGGCGGCGGTCGGTACGCTGGGCGG
>JBKQPD010000203.1:0-16106 GCA_052145175.1 Binataceae bacterium (SeqCode)
ACCGCATCTATGCGATGATGCGATTTCATATCCCACTATGTAGCGCCGATAAAAATCCAGGACCCCTGGGTCTCGGATGGAAAACTGCGTTCGAAGGAGTCTCCCATGCGCAAAGCCGCTCGTTCTATCTCTCCAGGCATGGGTCAAGCGGTCGCTGAGCGCACCATCTTACGTCGAAAAGATGACGGTGCGATGGAAGTCTGGGAAGATGTTGCGCGTCGTGTAGCAAAAGGAAACTCTCAAATGGCGCAGAAGCTGAGCGTTGCTTCGAGCGCGCGATTGAGGTCGCGCGCAAGCAGAGCGCCAAATCATTCGAGCTGCGCGCGACGACCAGTCTCGCGCGGCTGCTCGCGAAGCAGGGTGATCGCGTGGAAGCGCGCGCGATGCTCGCGGAGATCTACGAGTGGTTCACCGAGGGTTTCGACACCGCCGACTTGAAGGATGCGAAAAGGCTGCTGGACGAATTGAACGCCCCCGGTGGAGCGCACTGACTCTACTGTGGTGGCTGTGGCTGCATTTCAGCGGCGGGTACTGGTCGCTATAAGGGACACACGAGCAAATGCCTGTTTACGAACTTTTCGAGCTAGGCGATTTCGTACTCCAATCGGGGCTCACACTGCGGCAGGCGAAGCTGGCTTACAAGACCTACGGCAAGCTCGCCGCCTCACGTGACAATGTCATAGTCATGCCGACGTTCTACGGCGGCCAGCATATCGACACCGAAGCGCTGATGGGCAGCGGACGAGCGCTCGACCCCGCCCGCTACTTCATCATTGTGCCTAATATGTTTGGTAACGGTTTGTCATCCTCTCCCAGCAATACTCCTCCACCACTCGACCGCGCCGCATTTCCCAACATCACGCTGTACGACAATGTGGTGTGCCAGCATGGCCTCGTCACCGAGCATTTGGGCATCGAACGCATCAAGTTGGTCGTGGGGTTTTCGATGGGTGCTCAGCAAGCCTTCCAGTGGGGTGCGCTGTACTCGGAGATGGTCGAGGCCATTGCGCCGCTTTGCGGTTCCGCTCGCACTTCTCCCCACAATTACATGTTTTTGGACGGTGTTAAGGCAGCACTGCGCGCCGATGGTGCATTTGAAGACGGTTGGTACGAAGCTCCGCCGGTAAGAGGGTTGAGAGCCTTCAGTCGGGTCTATACCGGTTGGGTGTTCTCGCAGGACTTCTTTCGGGAGCGAGAGTACCGCAAGTTAGGCTTGGCGTCTCTCGAAGACGTCGCGTTATTCATGGAGGGCTATTTCCGGCGGCGGGATGCGAATGATCTGTTGTCGATGCTATGGACTTGGCAACATGCTGATATCAGCGCCAACCCCCAGCATAAGGGTGATTTTGCGGAAGCCTTGGGCGCTATCCGCGCGCGGGCCATAGTGATGCCAAGTGCCACCGACCTTTACTTTCGAGTGCGCGACAACGAACTTGAGGTCGCGCAGATGCCGAACGCAGAATTGCGACCGATTCCTTCGATTTGGGGGCATGTCGCCGCTTTGGGGGTGAATCCGCCTGATGATCAGTTTATCGACGCTGCACTGCGCGAATTGCTTGCCGGATGACGATGCAGGTGGGAGCGATATACCACTAGTTCACCGGGAACGGTTCGACACCGGCAATCTCAAAGAAGCCAAGGCCTTGCTCGACGAGTTGTCCAACTAAGTGAAGCGGGGGACGGATGCGCTGTTCGAAGTGCGACAGCGATAATCGCGAGGGACGAAAGTTCTGTGCAAATTGCGGAGCGGCATTCGCAGTTCTTTGCCGAAAGTGTGGCACTGCCAACGAGCCTAACGAAAAGTTCTGCGGAGAATGCGGCGCGGCGCTCAGTGCGCCAGTCGAAACCGCGGCCGCAGCGGTCGCCGTCGAGCCTCGCGAAGTTTACGCCGGTGAGCGGCGGCATCTGACGATTCTGTTCTGCGACCTGGTCGGCTCGGTCACGCTGGCGGCGCAGGTCGACCCCGAGGAGTGGCGCGCGACGGTGGCGGGCTATCAGCGTGCTGCGTCTGAGGCGATCACGCGCTTCGGCGGCGAAGTCGTGCGCTACGTCGGCGACGGCATCATGGCCTTCTTCGGCTACCCAATCGCCCACGACAATGATGCCGAGCGGGCGGTACGCGCGGGATTGGCGATCCTCGACGCGATCGCTCAGCTCAACGAACAGCCTGCGCATACCGAGCTGTCCGTGCGAATCGGGATCGATTCGGGGCGCGTGGTGGTCGGGACCGGCACCGGCAACGCAGTCGATGCCTTCGGCGATGCGGCGAATATCGCCGCGCGCGTGCAGGCCGTCGCTGAGCCCGGCTCCGTGATGATCTCGGAGGCAACGCAGCGGCTGGTCGCAGGACTCTTCATCATCGAGGATCGCGGAGCACACACGCTTAAGGGGGTCCCGCAGCCAGTCCGGCTTTATCATGTCATCCGACCAAGCGGCGCCCGTGGTCGCTTTGAAGCGGCGAGCGCGGCGGGTGGATTGACGTCGTTCGTTGGGCGCGAAGACGAATTGCGTTCGCTGATGAGTCGCTGGGAGCGGGTGTTGGAGGGCGAGGGTCAGGTCATCACGATTATCGGCGAGGCTGGCATCGGGAAGTCGCGCCTGGTGCAGCGCTTTCATGCAGAGATTGCCAGGACGCCGCATACCTGGCTCGATTGCGGTACGGCGCCATTCTTTCAGAACACGCCTTTTTTTGCCGTATCCGGGATGTTGCAACGAAGCTTTCAGTGGGACGCTACCCAGAATACGGAGCAGCGCCTCAACGCTTTGGAAGCTTCGCTCGCATTGGCGGGACTCGACCCTGCGGAAACCGCGCCGCTGATCGCACCGCTGCTGGAACTGCCGACGGGCGAGCGCTATCCGCCGTTGTCGATCAGTCCTGACCAGCAACGCAAGCGCCTGCTGAGTACGCTGGCTGGATGGACCTTCGGCGCCGCCAAAGCACAGCCGCTGGTGATTGCGACCGAGGACCTGCATTGGGCGGATCCGTCTACGCTGGAGCTAACCCAGCTTCTCGTCGAGCAGGGTGCCCCCGTGCGGCTGCTGCTCCTGTACACGGCCCGCCCGGAGTTTCGGGCGCAATGGCAGCAACGCGCCCATCATACGCAGATCATGCTGAACCGACTGAACGCGCGCGACATCCGCGCGATCATCGCGCGGGTGGCTGCCGCCAAGGCCTTGTCCGATGAGACGATCACGACCGTGATCGAGCGCACCGGCGGCGTCCCGCTGTTCGTCGAGGAGTTGACGCGGGCCCTGCTCGAAAGTGGCGATGCCAAGTTCAGTGGCCGCGAGATCCCGGCGACACTGCATGACTCCCTGATGGCGCGGCTCGATCGCTTAGGCTCCGCCAAGGAAGTGGCTCAGGTAGGCGCTGTGATTGGGCGCGAGTTTTCCTACGAATTGCTCCACGCGGTCCATCCGATGGCGGAGGCGGAGCTCCAACGCGCACTGCGCAGTCTGACCGATGCCGAGTTGCTGTATGTGCGCGGCATCGCGCCGGAAGCGACGTACCAGTTCAAGCACGCGCTGATCCGTGACGCCGCCTACGAAGCGCTGCTGAAAAGCCGCCGCAAGGAGCTGCATCTGGTCGTCGCCCGCACTATCGATGAGCAGTTCCCGGCGTTCAAAGAGACACATCCCGAAGTCCTCGCGCGCCATTGGAGCGAAGCGGGCGAAACCGACGCTGCGATCACCGCGTGGCAAAAGGCTGCGGAACACGCGATCGCCCGGCGCGCCTTTCGCGAGGCCGAGCAGCACTACCGCGACGCGCTCGCAGCCCTAGAGACCCTGCCGGAATCGAGCGACCGGGACGGCCGTGAGTTGAGTTTGCAAGTGGCACAGGGCCGCGTGATGTCAGTGACGCAAGGATTTTCGGCGGTTGAGACGGCCCAAGCCTATAAGCGCGCGAAAGCCCTGGCGGAGCGCTGCGCAGGCGTTGATTCGTTACAGCTGCTCGAAGTGCTTAACGGGCTGCGAACGATCGCGACTACCCGCGGCGAACTGCGCGCGGCGCTGGCGTTAGCGGATCAAACGCTTGAACTCGCCCGCGGCATCGGCAGCCGACACGTTTTAACGGACGCGCACGACAGTGCGGGCGGTCCTCGTTATTACCTGGGGGATCTCGTGGGAGCCCGCCACCATTTCCTCAAGGCAATCGAACAATATCGTAAAGCGGATTTCGCCGGCACCAGCGGTCTCTATGACCCGGGACTTGCGTCATACGTCTGGCTGGCGCTGACCGAATGGTTTCTTGGCATGCCCGACGCGGCTCGGCGGTACTTGGACAGCGCAGAGACACTCGCCCGTCATCAGAACAATCCTTTTAATCTGGCCATGGTTTACGCGGTTGGCGGCGGTGTTCACAGCTACCGCGGCGACTTCCAACGAGTCCTGGAAACCGCGGACGAGGCGGTCAGACTCTCCGCCGGCTTGGGGTTTCCAGTGTGGGGTATCCACGGAAAAATACGGAGCGCATGGGCCCGTGCCCAGATGGGAGAGGTCGGGGGCGCGGTGGAATCGATTCAGCGGGGAATTGAGGAATTCGACAATATAAAGTTCTATCTGACTCGGGCGCTGTATCTGTGCATGCTGTGCGAGACGCAGGCGGCTACCGGTGCGATCGACGACGCTCTGGTCAGCGTCGAGCGAGCACTGCAGTCCAATCCAGAGGAACTCGTTTATCGGCCGCTGGTATTAAGGCTGCGTGGTGAAATGAGACTCCGCAGTGAGGTCATAGCAGGCAAACTGCATTCTGGGCGCGCCGAACAAGACTTCCGCGAATCGATCGATCTCGCGCAGAAGATGAGCGCGAAATCGTCGGAGTTGCGCGCAACGACGAGCCTCGCGCGGCTGCTCGCATCGCAGGGCCGTCGCGACGAGGCCCGCGCGATACTCGCAGCGATCTACAACTGGTTCACCGAGGGCTTCGACACCGCCGATCTGAAAGACGCCAAGGCTCTGCTCGACGAGTTGAGCGGCTGAATGGATCGTCGGCGAATTCCATCCCCACTTCGATCGCGCAAATAAACAGGACAAACATAACGCGCTTTGATCGACTGATCGTCGGATGCCCAAGCTCAAGGTGCTGATGGCGTTGCTGGCCCCGGCGTTCCTCTGCGCGCAGGCGCGGCATTCCCACTTCAACTTTGCGGCCGAAAAGCTCTACGTCCAGAACGATCCCAACAATCAATACGACATGCCGATACGCGCGCGTTTCGGCAGCGAAGTCGGCAATGAGATGTTCGTGTTGAACGGCGGGCGCGCGGAGCTGCGGGTCGCCCTTATCAGCCAGTCACGGATCGTCCGGCAAGTCACGCGGGGCGAAGTGTTCGGCAAGATGGGCCTAATACGCCACCATGATCGTATGGCCGATATCATCGCGAATGACGACGTTGAAGTCTTAGTAGTCAACGAACGCTTCCCGACTCGTGATCAGCGGCGCTACCCACGCATCGGCGCCAAAATATTCCTTGAATGTTGCCAAAATCCTCGCCAACCGCCTAAAGCAGGGGAGCATCCGCATTCAATGACGGTCGCCAGCGCTGCTGATTTTTAATCAGCAGGGTCGGAAGCTAAAAGCCAAGAAAATAAGGGATTTACAGCGACGAGATCAGAATTTGTCAGCAAATGCGGTTCGTAATCAGCAGGTCGTCGGTTCGACTCCGACGGGTGGCTCCAAACAACCCAGTAAAATCAAGGAGTCTTAGGAAACATTTCACGGTTAAACTCACTGACTAGCTCGGATTGTCCGCAAACCGTCCGCTTTTGTCAAGGGCGCGCTTTCTTTCGAAAGTGGCCGTTTCGAGGAATGGATTCAGATTCGTTGAGAGGGGAACATAATCGAAGCCGCCAAGCCGGAGCCTCGCGGCACAGCTCTGATCCGCGTCGTCAAGCGTGATTAGGAGTCTCAAGTCGTAGATTGCTCGACGCGACGACGAGGCGCGCGATTAAAGATTTCTGGATCGAGCTGAACGTCCGCGAGTAAGCTCTAAATCCTAGCCGACCGAAGTCGCGCATCGTTTTCTAGGGGAGACCCGTCTCGCTCGGCTCTCCCGTTGATTGGGCGCGCTCTAGACGGAATACCGATCTGGCGAAGAGCGTTCAGGCAAAGACCGAACGTCGGGACGGATAGCGCGGTCACGATATTAACCCACGCCTTCTCCGGAGTCTCAGACGGAGCCATCCCCGAAGGTTGGCTTCACTGCCGAACGAAACCGTTAGGCTTGGCGAGCAAGACAGGGGCTCGGTTCTGCCCGTGGATTCACCTGCGGTCCTTGATCAATAAGCTCGTGAATGTCCCGATCACCTCGTTTGCCACCTGTCTTTGCCGCGCACGCGGAATTCCGACTGTACGTGCAAGGGTTCCCTCGAGGATGAGTGTCGCCAAGCCGTGCACCATCGCCCAGCAAGCGATGGAGATTGTTAGTCTGACCGCGGGCGGTTGATCGGCAAACGCCTTGCCGATCTCCTCGACCAGCTTGCCAAACGCTTCATCTTCGCGTTTGCGCACGTCGGGGTAGCGATCGAGCGGGACTGCGTCGGCCCGAAACATTGCCTGAAAATAGGCGGGATGGCCCAGGGCAAACCCGACATAGGCGCGGCCGATAGCTTCCAGGGCCCTTGCCGGTTCGGACTCAGCTTGAGCGACGGCCCGCACGAATAACTGTCCGAGCTTTGAGAACCCTTCCCCCGCGATGGCGGCGAGAATGGCCTCACGGTCGCCGAAATAGTAGTAGGGCGCTTGATGGCTCACGCCGGATTTGCGTGCTACCTCGCGCATGCTGAGCCGGTCGAGCCCACCCTCTCCAATCAGGGCCAGGCTCGCCTCTAGCACCTTTTGCCGAAGATCAGTGTCGTTTCGCATGGCCTAAAATTTTTTAACCGAACCACTTGACAGTGTCAAGTCCTGGTCTTATATTTAGACAGTGTCAAGTTACTTCTATTTCAGAAGAAGCCCTTGACTCACTTCTATTTTGGAATCTAGTATCCGCGAAGGGAGGAACCCCATGAGTGCTGCCGGAGCGGGAGCTCGGACAAAGAAACCTCTCAAGATAGTTATGTACGCCGCGGCTTTGACGGCAGTGGCCGGCCTCGGTACGGCGGTGATCTTCCGTCCGGCCACGGCAACCAACCGGGAGCTGGATCGGGCGGCGCGGCTCGACCCTCGTCAGGGATCCCAACTCGTCCAGGTCGCCATAGTGAAGCCGGGTATAGCTTCCGAGCGCGTATTCACGGGCGTAATTGCCGCGCGCGTGCAGAGCAATCTTGGCTTTCGCGTTCCGGGTAAGGTGGTCGAGCGCCTCGTCGATGTCGGCCAGGAGGTTCATGCCGGCCAGCCGCTCATGCGCCTCGACCCGAAGGATCTTGACCTGGCGCTGACCGCTCGGGAAAACGCGGTCGCAGCAGCGCGGGCCGCAGCCGTCCAGGCCAGGGACGACGAGGTGCGCTATCGCGAGCTCGCAGCCGCCGGTGCAGAGAGTCGGCAGAAATACGAGCAGGCCAAGACCGCCTCCGACTCTGCGGCCGCGCAATTACGAGCCGCCGAGGCCCAAGCCGACGTTGCACGAAACGAAACCGGATATTCGCTGCTGCTGGCTGACACCGACGGGACTGTCGTCGAGACCCTGGCCGAACCTGGGCAAGTGGTCGCCGCGGGCCAGACGGTGGTGAAGCTGGCCCATGCGGGGCCTCGCGAGGCAGTCGTTAATCTTCCTGAAACCGTGCGCCCGACAGTCGGATCTCCGGCACAAGCCAGGGTGTATGGCGCGAGATCCACCCCTTCGCCGGCACATCTCCGGCAGCTCTCGGATGCCGCCGATCCCTCTACCCGAACTTACGAGGCCCGCTATGTCCTGGATGGCGACGCATCGCGGGCTCCATTGGGGGCAACTGTGACCGTGTCGGTGGCGACCGGCGGAACCACCGACGCCGTGGAAGTGCCACTTGGAGCGCTCTACGACGACGGCAAGTCCAGCGGTGTCTGGGTCGTCGATCCGCACTCGTCGTCCGTTCTATGGAGGACCGTGCAGGTTCGCCGGCTCGGCGAAGAGACCGTCGTTGTTACCGGCGTCGAGCCCGGCGAGCGCGTCGTGGCGCTGGGCGCCCACCTGCTCTACCGGGGCGAGCATGTCCGCCTCGTCGATAACAGGAGAGCCCAATGAGCCGTTTCAACCTCTCCGCATTGGCGGTGCGCGAGCGCACCATCACTCTGTTCCTGATCATCATCATTGCCGTTGCCGGGGCCTATGCGTTCCTCAAGCTTGGCCGGGCCGAGGATCCCTCGTTCACCATCAAGATCCTGACCGTCACAACGGCATGGCCGGGAGCCACCGCGCAGGAGATGCAGGATCTCGTCGCCGATCCGCTGGAGAAGCGGATGCAGGAGCTGCGCTGGTATGACCACGTCGAGACGATGACGCGACCGGGGCTCGCGTTCATGACGGTAACTCTTAAGGACAGCACACCGCCGGCCGACGTCCCCGAGGAATTCTACCAGGCGCGCAAGAAACTGGGGGACGAAGCCCGCAACCTGCCGTCGGGTGTGCTTGGCCCTTTTGTCAACGACGAGTATTCCGATGTCACTTTTGCGCTCTATGCTCTAAAGGCGCCGGGGATGGCGCCGCGCCTGCTCGTCCGGCAGGCCGAAACGATCCGGCAGCAATTGCTACAAGTTCCCGGCGTGAAGAAGGTCAATATCCTGGGCGAACGCCCGGAGCGGATCTTCGTCGAGTTCTCCTATCCACAACTTGTCACCCTCGGCATCACGGCGCAGGACATTTTCGTTGCGCTGCGAAACCAAAACGCCGTCACGCCGGCGGGTTCGATCGATACCAAGGGGCCGCAGGTGTTCGTGCGTCTTGATGGCGCCTATGACGATCTCGAGAAGATCGCCGACACTCCAATCGTAGCGGGCGGGCGCAACCTCAAGCTCTCCGATGTCGCGAAAGTGCGCCGCGGCTATGAGGATCCGCCCACCTTCCTGATCCGTAATCAGGGCGAGCCCGCTCTTGGGCTGAGCGTGGTCATGCAGGAGGGGTGGAACGGTCTGGACCTCGGCAAGGCACTAGAGACGGAAGTCAAGACGATTTCTCGCGGTCTACCACTCGGCATCACCCTAAGCAAGGTCACGGACCAGGCGGTCAACATTACCGAAGCTGTCGATGAGTTCATGCTCAAGTTCTTCGTCGCTCTTGGCGTCGTACTTGTCGTGAGTCTCCTGAGCCTCGGCTGGCGCGTCGGCATCGTCGTCGCCGCAGCGGTTCCCCTAACCTTGGCGGCGGTTTTCGTGATCATGTTGGACACCGGGCGGTTCTTCGACCGGATTACACTCGGCGCCCTCATCCTGGCGCTCGGGCTCCTGGTCGACGACGCCATCATCGCCATCGAGACGATGGTGGTGAAAATGGAGGAAGGCATGGACCGCATCCAGGCGGCAGCCTACGCCTGGAGCCACACAGCCGCTCCGATGCTGTCGGGCACGCTGGTCACCGTGGTCGGGCTGATGCCAGTCGGGTTTGCCCGGTCGAGCGCCGGCGAATACGCGGGGAATATCTTCTGGATCGTGGGCTTCGCCCTGATCGCATCATGGGTCGTGGCGGTGGCCTTCACCCCCTATCTCGGCGTGAAGCTGCTGCCGCAGATCAAGCCGGTCCAAGGGGGGCACGACGCGATCTACGCGACCTCCGGTTATCGTCGTCTGCGCCGAGTGATCGCCTGGTCGGTGCGCCGCAAGTTTCTCGTCGCCGGTGCGGTCGTGGCGGTTTTCTTAATCACCGCCGGAGGAATGAGTGCGGTCAAAAAACAGTTCTTCCCGACTTCCGACCGTCCGGAAGTCCTGGTCGAGGTGCAGATGCCCGAAGGCAGCAGCATCGAAGCGACCGCGTATGCCGTCGCCAAAGTCGAGGCCTGGCTCAAGCAGCAGCCGGAAGCGAAGATCATTACCACCTACATCGGCCAAGGCGCGCCCCGCTTCTTTCTCGCGATGTCGCCGGAGCTGCCAGATCCTTCCTTCGGCAAAATTGTCATCCTGACCGCCAATGGCGAAGCGCGCGAAGCGCTCAAGCAGCGGCTCAGGCAGAAAATTGCTGAGGGACTTGCGTCGGAAGCGCGGCTGCGGGCCATCGAGCTGGTATTCGGACCGTATTCACCGTTTCCAGTGGCGTTTCGAGTGACGGGGCCGGATCCGCAGGTTTTGCGTGGCATCGCCGATCAGGTTCAGGCTGTGATGCGCCCCAATCCGGGCATGCGTCAGGTGAACCGCGATTGGGGCGAGCGTGTGCCGACAGAGCATTTCGTCCTCGACCAGGACCGGCTGCGCCTGATTGGTTTGTCACCGGCCGAAGCCGCGCAGCAGTTGCAGTTCCTGCTCACGGGCGTGACGGTCACACAGGTGCGCGAGGATATCCGTACGGTCGATGTCGTCGCCCGCAGTGCTGGCGTAGAACGGCTCGACCCCGCCCGCTTTGCCGATTTCACCCTCACCTCACGCGACGGACGCATGATCCCGCTCCAGCAGATCGGTCATATCGAGGTTCGCATGGAGGACCCTATCCTGCGGCGGCGCGATCGCATCCCGACGATCACCGTGCGCGGCGACATCAACGAATCCCTCCAGCCACCGGAGGTCTCCATGGAGCTGCAGCGCGCGCTGCAGCCGATCATGGCCAAGCTCCCCGCAGGCTATCGTATCGAGATGGCCGGTTCGATCGAAGAATCGGCCAAGGCCAACGTCGCCCTCGCCGCCGTGTTCCCGATCATGGTGGCCCTGATGGTGACGATCATCATATTCCAGGTCCGCTCGTTCTCGGCGGCCAGCATGGTGCTACTCACCGCGCCGCTAGGCCTAATCGGCGCCGTTCCCGTGCTGCTGCTGTTCCATCAGCCCTTTGGCTTTAACGCCATCCTGGGGCTGATCGGCCTTGCCGGCATCCTGATGCGCAACACGCTGATTCTGATCGGGCAGATCCATACCAACCAGCAGCAAGGTCTGGATGACTACAACGCAGTGGTGGAGGCAACAGTGCAGCGAACCCGGCCTGTCGTCCTGACAGCGCTTGCCGCCGTCCTGGCCTTTATCCCCCTGACGCGTTCCGTGTTCTGGGGCTCGATGGCCTATACGCTGATCGGCGGTACGGCCGTCGGCACCGTTCTGATTCTAGTCTTCCTACCAGCGCTCTACGCCATCTGGTTCCGCGTGAGGCCGCTTCCGGCAAGAAATGAGACGCCGCTGAGCGCCAGTTCCCCTGTGGATCTCCGAGCAGTGGCGCCGCATCGGGCAGCTTTGCGAATCGCTTAAGGCCGGCCACGTCACTGTGTCTGTGGTCTTCAAGCAGTCAGTCGTGCATACAGCACCTGCGTCACGTTGCCGGGCCAAGGCGCCTGAGGCCTCGAGGTAACCTCTAATGAATCTCGACAATCATCCCACGGTTATTGAAATCCGCCGTCGTAATGCCGGCGAAACCCCAGTGCGCGCTCCGACACTGTTGGAGGCCGACTTGCTCAAGAGGCTTTGCCTCGAGGCGGGCGCCGACGATGTCGGCTTGGTCGAGATCGACCGTCCAGAGTTGGTCGCGGAACGGGTCAATATCGAGGCAGTCTTCCCGCACGCCAAAACTCTGGTGAGTTTTGTCTGCAGGATGAATCGCGAGCCGATTCGCAGTCCGGCGCGCTCGATCGCCAATCTCGAGTTTCATCAGACGACCGACCGGGTCAACGAAGTGGCGCAGCGGATCGTCGCAGCATTGCATGAGCGCGGTCTCCGAGCGATCAATCCCGCCGCTGGCTTTCCGATGGAGATGGATCGTTTCCCTGACCGAATATGGGTGGTCTCGGAAAAGACCGTCGCCGTGGCAGCCGGGTTGGGCCAGATGGGCATTCATCGCAACGTCATTCACCCGATTTTCGGCAACTTCATCCTGCTGGGCGTCGTAATTACTGATGCGGAGGTCGCCGAACACGCCAAGCCGATCGATTTCAACCCCTGCCTGGAGTGCAAGCTCTGTGTCGCCGCATGTCCGGTCGGAGCTATTGGCGACGACGGTAATTTCAACTTCTCCGCGTGCTTCACGCACAACTACCGAGAGTTCATGGGCGGCTTCATCGACTGGGTGGAAACAATCGCAGAAAGCGATGGTGCGGGCGCGTATCGGCGCAAGGTGTCCGACCAGGAAACGGCCTCTATCTGGCAGACCCTTTCTTTTGGTGCGAACTACAAAGCCGCCTATTGCATGGCAGTGTGCCCGGCCGGCGAGGACGTGATCAGTCCATTCCTGGCGGACCGCAAAAACTACCTGCGTGAGGTGGTGAAACCACTCCAGGATAAGGTCGAACCAGTCTACGTGGTGCCTGGCTCAGACGCGGACGCCCACGTGCAGCGCCGATTTCCACATAAGAAGCCCAGGCTCGTATCCAACGGGCTCAGACCGACGTCCATTCAGGCGCTGTTCACGCGGCTACCCGTAGTCTTCCAGCGGGAAGCGTCTTCGGGGCTGGACGCGACGTACTTTTTCAAGTTCACCGGAGAAGAGAATTCCACATTCACCGTTGAGATTCGCAACAAGACCCTTCTCGTTCATTCAGGTCAGATTGGAACTCCCGACTTATATGTCGCTGCCGACAGCCGCACCTGGCTTGACTTCGTCAATAAGGAGCGCGGCATTCTGTGGGCGCTCCTCACGAGGAAAATCCGGCTTAAGGGTCCGGCGCGACTGCTTAAAGCCTTTGGACGATGCTTTCCCTCGTAACATGCGGAAAGCGCTTGCAAAGTGATATGGAGCCGATCGCCGGTTAAGCAGGAGCGAGCGCCTGCAGCGCGCGAAGATCAGGAACCGGTTGGTTGTCTGCACGGAGTGGTTGAATACAGACGTGCGTAGCTCCGGCTGTAAAATGGGCCTGGATGCGATCGCGGATCCGATTCTCGCTGCCCCATGCGACAATCGCATCGACTAAACGATCGCTACATCCGTTGGCAAAATCGTGCCATCCGAGCGCTTTCAGATTATTTCTGTAATTTGGCAACTGCGTCACATAGAAGCTCATGTGTTGGCGCGCTGCCGCACGAGCCGTGGTCGGATCTTCTTCTAGAATCACAGCCTGTTCGACGCAGATCCAAGGGACCGGACCGATTTGCGCCCGGACCTTAGCAGTGTGTTCGGGCGGCACAAAATAGGGGTGTGTGCCATCGGTCTCGGTTGCTGCAAGCTCGAGCATTTTTGGATGAAGTGCTGCGATCAAGAGTGGGATCTGGGGTTGCGCTTGGCTTGGTTTCTTTAGTGCGTCCTTAAGTGGCGGAAGATACTCTTTCATATAGCTGTAGGGCTTGGCATATGAGTGGCCGCGGTTGGCGACCACCGGCTTGTGGCTCACACCAATTCCCAGCATGAAACGTCCGGCGGAAATCTCAGCAACAGTTCTCGCCGCCGAAGCCATTGCAATCGCATCCCGCGCCCAGATATTGGCAATTCCGGTAGCAATCGGGAGGGTTTCGGTATGGCTAAGCAAATAGGCCGAATGGGCAAAAGGATCGCGGCCAGGACCTTCAGGTATCCATAGAGCTTGATAGCCATGCTTCTCGATCGTTTTCGCGAAATCGAGAGTTTCGCGCATGGTCATTGCTTCTAGCATCGCCCAAACGCCAATTTTTCCTAATTGCATCGCGAGTCTTCCTCCATTACTGGACTCCGCTGATATCTCGCATACGCCGGACCTATGCTCCTGGTCAACATGCGGTTTTCAGGGCGGATACGTGTATCTATAATCTAAGATGACTAGTTGGGACAGCGGACAGCATTCGGTTCTCCCACACCATCGCATGCTTCAAAGAAGTCGCAGAAGGGGGGATCCATGGGTATAGAACAAAACAAGGCGCTGGCCGCCGAATTGATAAAAGCAATCTCAGTGGGCGACGCCGAAGCAATCAGGAACCTGGTCTCGGAGGACTGCAAATGCTGGATAACGGGTTTTCCGCGCAACCGGACGTTCTCGCGTGAGCAGATGGTGGGCGGCGCCAGGACAATTATCGAGCAGTTCCTGCCTGGCGGCTTCAACCTCGAAATCGAGGGGATGACCGCGGAGGGAGATCGAGTAGCGGTGGAGGCGCAAGGCCACAACCATACTGTCTCGGGAAAGCTTTATAACAATTTCTACCATTTCCTGTTCGAATTTCGCGATGGCAAAGTGATTCGTTGGATGGAATACACCAATCCGATGCATGCAGTTGAAGTCTTTGGCGATGTGGTAAAGCATCTCGGCAGGAAATGACAGTATCCGCCTGCCGAGATTCTCCACATTACCGCCTGCCCCGTGCAGGCTCTCGTAGTGCTAGGTCTTCAGCCAAGGCATGCCAGTGCCGGCGTTGCCAAATGGCCTCGGCCTACGGGCTCAGCTTCGACAAGAAAACAGCTACCTCCTGCCGCGTCGAATCGGAATCGGGAGAGAATTCCCAGCAGAGATCAAGCGGTCTTTTCGGTATTGCGAGCGATCTTCCGGCGGGGCGCCGGAGTATGCTGGCCGGGCATCGGTAAAGCCTTAAGCGCTGGGCCGGGCCGCACGCTCATCTCGCGTGCAACTATTTTCGATTTGCAGTGCGGACAGATAAGTTCCGGCTTAATCGAGTGAGCGCAGGGCTGATGGACAAGTTCTACCGGCACGCCAGCGCGTCCAGCCATCCAGCGGTCGCCCCACTCGATCATCGTGACCATCAATGGATATAGATCAAATCCTTTTTCTGTTAGCCGGTACTCGAAGCGACGCGGGTGCTTTTCGTACACGACGCGTCTAAGAACCCCATCATGCACCAGCTTACGCAGACGGTCAGACAGCCGATGCGTCGTCAACTTCAAATCCTGCTGAATCGCGTCGAACCTCCGGATGCCGAGGAGGACATCGCGGATGATTAGCAAGGTCCAGCGGTCGCCGACCACCGACAGTGTTCGGGCGACTGAGCAGGTCATCGTGTCGATTTGTTGCCAACGCATCTAAGTAGGATTTTCGCACAACCTCCGATGCAAAACTAGATTCCAAATTAGAAGTTGATGGACCACAATCATCCGGCGTTCTCGATAATCCTCACCTCATGCGAGGCCAATCGGCTCGAGAACCACCACCGGGATCTGCCGCGAACCAGCTCGCTTCTGGTAGTCGTCGTAGGGCGAATACATCGCCGCCATCTTGTGCCAGCCGCGCGTTCGTTCGTCGCCACTCGCGGTGCGTGCGCGGGCGCGCATGCGCTTCGCGCCCACTCGGATCTCGCATTCCGGATTCGCCTTCAGATTCACGTACCAGCCTGGATGCGTCGGCGCGCCGCCCTTCGAGCCGATGACGACGTACTTCCCATCCATCTCCTGGTAGAGGAGCGGCAGCGGACGGAGCTTACCGCTCTTCGCGCCGCGCGCGATCAGGAGCAGCGTCGGCAGCGGGCCGGGTCCGCCGCCAATGGTCGAGTCCCACAGGTGCGCCTTCTCGGGCTCGGACAAATAGAGCTCGACGTGGTCCTTGATCCACTTCGGCATTGCTTCCGGGAGCTTTTCGAATTCTTCTTTTTCACTCATGATGGTTTCCTTTCGTCGAAATGTAACAGTGCTGCGAAATTGGGTGCGTCGCATCTCCCACAGCGTACGGGATTTACCGCCGAAGAAATATTCCCGGCCGGTCCTTCGCCACGAGCCATCGGCCGCTCACGCTGTCGCCCGTTCGATTTTTTGCAGGTACGGGTCGATATCGGGAGCGAATGCCGGATGTTTCGACAGTTTCGCGAAGTGAGCCATAGCATCCGGAAACTGCTCATCGACTTTCCCACTCAGAATTGGCTCTAAGGCTCGCTTCTTCAGATCTTGGGCGCGCGGCTTCTCGTTATGGAACAAGCCGAGCTCAGCCACGAAGCACACGTCGGCCAGGGACAGGCGGTCGCCTACAATGAAACCTCGACCTGCCGAAAGTGCAGAGTTGATCCCGGCCATGTACACCGCGAATGCTTCGCGGGTTCGATGATAAATCTCCTCGGACAAGGATCCGCTGCCCAGCGCGAGCAGATAGATTTGTGAATCTCGCGCGAACACGAGACTTGCGTCGAGAAAGCTGTCGATCCGTGACGTTTCGTACGGATCCTTCCC
>JBKQPD010000204.1:0-12152 GCA_052145175.1 Binataceae bacterium (SeqCode)
CCGCTTCCTAAAACCTCTCCTTGTCCAGGGAGAGGTCGACGCGGTGAGGCGTTTCGCCGAAGCCGTGGCGGGTGAGGGCACACGGAGTTCCCACCAAGTAGGCGACGGCACAAAAATTCACAAACTCTCAGCGGAGCTGGCGCGCAACCTTCGTGGCGAAGTAGGTGAGAATCATATCGGCGCCGGCCCGCTTGATCGCGGTCAGCACTTCGAGCGTCGCCCGTTCTTCGTCGAGCCAGCCGTTGAGACCCGCCGCGCGGATCATGGAGTACTCGCCCGAAACATTGTAGGCGGCGACGGGAACGTTGAATTCGAGCTTCGCGCGATAGATCAGGTCGAGATACGGCAGCGCCGGCTTGACCATCACGATATCCGCCCCTTCGTCGAGGTCGAGCGCAATTTCGCGCATCGCTTCGTCGCCGTTTGGCGGATCCATCTGGTATGAGCGGCGGTCGCCGAACTGCGGCGTCGACTCCGCCGCCTCGCGAAAGGGGCCGTAAAAGGCTGACGCGAACTTCGCCGAATACGCCATGATCGGGACGTGGCTGAAGCCCTCGCTATCGAAGGCGGTGCGGATCGCGCCGACCCGCCCGTCCATCATGTCGGACGGCGCGACCATGTCGGCGCCGGCCCGGGCGTGCGACAGCGCTTCGCGGACCAGCAGCTCAAGTGTCGCGTCATTGTCGACGTCGCCGCTCGTGACCACGCCGCAATGGCCGTGATCGGTGTATTCGCACATACAGACGTCGGTGATCACCGCGAGCCCGGGGACATGCTCCTTGATTTCACGAATCGCGCGCTGCACCTCGCCCTCGTCGTTCCAGGCCTCGCTGCCGATCGCGTCCTTGTGCGCCGGAATCCCGAACAGGATTATCGCGGGCACACCGGCGGCCCAGGTTTCGCGCGCCTCGCGCACGACGTTATCGACCGAAAGCTGCGCCACCCCGGGCATCGCGCCGACGGTTTTGCGCACGTCGCGGCCGGGACAGACGAAATAAGGTTGGATAAAGTCGTCGGGCGCGAGCCGGGTCTCGCGCACCATCCGGCGGAGCGTATCGTTGCGGCGCAAGCGCCGCGGCCGGTTAACTGGAAACGCCATCGTTGGTCACCTTTACGTCGACGCTCGAACTACGAGTAACTATAGTCGCGGCGGGCACCGTCGTGAAAGCAGTATTGGGCGTGGGTTAATGTGTGCTCTGCCTTGCTGTCATTCCCGCGCGTCTGCTACTTTTTGTTATGATACGCCCCTTTTTGTCATTCTGAGGGAGTCTGCGACCGAAGAATCCCGGATTCCGTCCTGCGCCGGGTTATCAATTTCTCGCGTAGTACTCGACGATTGCGGCGACAAGTCCGTCGACTGTGTAATGCGACGGCGCTGCGACGACGTCGAAACCCTGCTCCCGAGCGTTCTCCGCGGTTATCGGACCGATAACCGCGGCCTTCAAACCGGCCGCCGCGCCGCCAATCAGCGCGCGGAAATTCGTCACCGTGCTCGAACTCGTGAAGGTAACGAGGTCGATCACGTGTGACGCGGCGAGCTCGCGGACCCGCGCCGTATCGGAGTCGTCGGGCGCCACGGTGCGATAGGCCGGAGCAACCACGACTTCGCGGGCACCATGCTCGCGCAGGAGTTGCGGCAGGATCTCGCGGGCGACTTCGGCGCGCGGAATCAGGATACGGGCGCCCTGGATTCTGGCGGCGCCGATCGCGTCGATTATCGCCTCGGCGCGATACTCCGGCGGCATCGCCGCGACTTGCAACGCATAGTGCTGCAACCGTTCGGCGGTCGCCGGGCCAATGGCGGCGATCGCGGCTGGTCCGATCGCGCGCAGATCGTGTCCGAGTGTGCGCAGTCGCGCGATAAAGGCGTCGACGCCGCGCGCACTGGTGAAGATAAGCCATTCGAATGACGCGGCCTCAGTAAGCGCGCGATCGAGGATCGTGAAGCTCGACGGCGGAACGGCCGCGATCGTCGGGAACTCGATCACCTCCGCACCGAGCGTCCGCAAGCGGGTGGCGAATTCGCCGGCTTGCCCGGCCGCGCGCGTAACGACGATGCGCCGCCCAAAGAGGGGCAGCTTTTCCACCCACGCCAGGCGATTGCGCAGCCGGGCACATTCGCCCACGACGACCACCGCCGGCGACCCGAGTTGCTGGCGTTCGACCTCGTGGGCCAAGGTCGCGAGCGTCGCGAGGACGGTCCGTTGCGCCGCCGTGGTGGCCCATTGAATCGCCGCCGCCGGGGTCCCCTCCGGGAGTCCCGCGCCGGTCAGCCGCGCGAGCACCTCACGCAGGCGCGCCGCCGCCATCAGGATGACCAACGTGCCACGCGGATTAGCCGCGCGGGCGAGTTCGTCCCACGGCACCGCTTCGTCCGGATGGCGCGCGGGCTCCTCGTGACCGGTGATAAAAGCAACGAAAGAACCGTGCTCGCGATGGGTGACCGGAATCCCGGCGAAGGCCGGTGCGGCGATCGCTGAAGTGATTCCGGGGACGACCTCGAAATCTATACCGGCGTCCGCCAGGGCGGCCGCTTCTTCACCGCCACGGCCGAAAATAAACGGGTCACCGCCCTTGAGGCGGACGACCGTTTGGCCGGCGCGCGCCCGCGCGATGAGCAGTTGATTGATCGCGTCCTGGGCGAGAATCTTCCGGCCGCCGCCACGCTTGCCGGAATGGATGCGCTCGGCCGCCGCCGGCGCCATTCGCAAAAGATCGGGGTTGACGAGGCTGTCGTACAGGACTACTTCGGCCCGGCTGAGCAGGTGCGCGGCGCGGACCGTGATCAGGTCGGGCGCGCCCGGCCCGGCGCCCACCAGGTAGACCTTGCCCGCCCGCTTAGTCATCGGCGATCAATTCACGCGCGCCGTGCGCGATCATCCGGGCGCCAAGGGCGTCGCCGACCGCCGCCGCGCGCATGACTCCTTCGTCCGGGGAAGCGGGCGGCGGCCACGGTTGTTCGATTTCGTCCGCGAGATTCCGCTTGCCGTCGAGACTGAAGAGCAGCGCGCGCAGACTCAAGCGATCCTCCCGAGCTGTACCTTTGACTCCGACCGGTGAGACGCACGACGCGCCGATCGTCGCGAGGAAGGCGCGCTCGGCGCTGACCTCGGCGCGCGTCACGGGATCGTCCAGCCGGGCCAGGGCTGCTTCGAGTTCGGCGGAGCCGGCCGGCCGCTTTTCCGTCAGCATTTCGAGCGCGAGAGCGCCCTGACCGGCGGCCGGAATAAAGTCGCGTTCGTCGAGTGCGGTCGCATTGAGGCCGGCGGTGCGGTCGAGCCGCTTGAGCCCAGCCATCGCGAGGATGATCGCGTCGAAATCGCCGGCGTCGAGCCGGCGCAGGCGCGTGTCGACGTTGCCGCGCAACGGCATCACTTCGAGATCGGGACGCAGCCGGAGCGCCTCGAGTCGCCGCCGGGCCGACGACGTGCCCAAACGTGCGCCCGGTGGGAGGGCAAGCCATCCGCCGCGCTCGCGCGTGATCAGCGCGTCGCACGGATTCTCGCGCTCAGGCACCGCGGCGATCCGGTATTCCGGGGCCAGTACGGCTGGCAGATCTTTCAGCGAATGCACGGCCAGATCGATCCGTCCGGCGCTCAGCGCCTCCTCGATTTCGCGAATAAAAAGCCCCTTGCCGCCGACCCGGGCGAGCGACGCGGTCGTGAGCTTGTCGCCACTCGTGCTGATCGGGACCACCTCGACCACGAGTCCGCCCACAAGCGCTTGCAGGCGGCGGCTGACGAGTCCGGTCTGCGCGAGGGCCAGCGCACTCGGTCGCGAACCAATTCGCAGCCGCACGGTCATCGCGTCAGGCCGTTACGCAAGTCCTCACGGCCCGCGTCTTTTCCTAAACGCAGCTCGCAGACGCTGAATTCTGGCCGCGCGTCGCAGACTCCGCCGCCCCCTGTGCTCGTTCCGCTTCGCTCCACTAGCGTACCGGGTCAGAATTCTTCGTCGTTATCATGATCGTCCGCCGAATCCTCATCCTGGACCTCGTTCAGAACATCGTTCAGGTCTTGGCGCAGTGCGTTTTCCCGTGCGCCGAGGTCGTCGCAGAACAGGCGGCGCGCGACCTCGGCAGCATAAAGCTGGTTCGGCGCGCCCCCCTCACGGAGCGTGGAGAGGACCCGATGGAGCAGCTTGTTGACCAGCCCCCGGGTCAGCGCCTCGATCCGCGCGCGATCGTCCGGCGCGAGCGCGGCCAGCCATCCCTGATTACGTTCCAGCTCGTCCTCGCGAAGCTGCTCGATACTCGACCGGATTTCCTTGATCGCCGGGACCAGTTCGAGACCGCCGAGCCAGCGCATGAACGAATCGGCTTCGACTTCGACGATCGCCGCGGCCTTCACCGCCTCGCGTTCGCGATCTTCGAGCGAGCGCGCCGCGACCGCGCCCAAATCGTCGATATCGTAGAGATAGACGTTCTCGAGCGCGTTGATCCGTTCGTCGAGATTCCGCGGCACGCCGAGATCGATCAGGAACATCGGGCGATAGCGGCGCTCCCTGACGATCGCCTCGCATTCCGCGGCACTGAGCACCGGCTCGCTTACCGCCAGCGACGCAATCACGACGTCGGCCAGCTTGAGATAGGGCTTGTAGCTTTCGTAAGGCACCGCGGTGCCGCCAAGTTCGCGCGCGAGGGCGACGGCATGGTCGAAGGTGCGGCTGGTGATGATCAACGACTGGACGCCCGCGCGCTTCAGATTGCGCGCCGCCAGCTCCGCGACCTTGCCGGCCCCCATCAGCATCACCGTCTTGTCGGCCAGCGTATCGAAGATTTTTGCCGCGAGACTCACCGCGGCCGAGCTCACCGACACCGCGCCATAGCCAATCAGGGTCGCCTTGCGCACCTGCTTGCCGACCGCGAAGGCGCGATGGAACGCGTGATGGAGGACCACCCCGGCGGTCTCCGCCGTAACCGCCTGGGCGTAGGCGAGCTTGAGTTGACCGAGGATTTGCGGCTCGCCGACGACCATCGAGTCGAGACTCGCGCCGACCCGGAACAGATGGCGGATCGCGTCGCGTCCGGCGAAGCGGTAGAGCAGGTTGGTAAAGCGGCCTGGCTCGATGCGGCGGTCAGTGGCGAGAAAGCGGGTGATTTCGTCCGGCTCCGGCGGAGCCGCCGCGTTGGCCAGACCGATCAATTCGACCCGGTTGCAGGTCGAGATCAGCGCGGTCTCGGCCAGTGCGGGAAGCTGCTCGCGGATACGGCCGAGGGTCGGCACGATCTCGGTGTCGGCGTAGGCCAGGCGCTCACGCACCGCGACGGCGGCCGTCCGATGGTTGACGCCGACCACGAACAGCGTCCGGTCCGTCATACCAGCCAAACTTCGCGTGCTGGTCGAGTTTCGCGCGCTAGCCAAAACTCCCCCCATGTTTGCCCGGATTGAGCAGGCTCACGCCAACAAACGAGCCGATTAGCAACGTCAGCACCACAATCGTCAACGCCGCGACCCGCCGCCCGCGCCATCCCGCGGTCAGCCGCGATTCGAGCAGCCCGGCGTACATCAGCCAGATAACGAACGACCAGGATTCCTGCGGCTCCCACGACCAGAAATGGCCCCAGGTGGCGTCCGCCCAGATCGCGCCCGTGATGATCGCGAGCGTCAGCATCAGGAAGCCCCAGCTCAGCAGGCGATAGTTGATACGGTCGAGCTTTTCCAGGCTGGGCGCGCGTTCGTCCGCCGGCGCCAGCGGGCGCTTGGCCTTGAGCCGCCGCTCGAAAATCAGGTAGACGACGCTCACGGCGGCGGCGAGCAGAAAAAGCGCAAAGCCGACGAAGGCGAGGGTCACGTGCACCGGCAGCCAGGCGCTGCGCAATGCTTCCGGGATACGGAGCTGCTGACGGCGGATCGTCACGGCCGCCACCGCGGTCGCGACGAAGACCGCCGGGGCCACGAATCCGCCGATCACCGCGATCCGGAAGCGCACAATCAAAATCAGCCCCGCCAGTGCGGTCAGCCAGGAAAGAAAACAGACCGACTGGGCGAAATCGGTAACCGGGATATTGCCGGCCCGGACGCCGCTGGTCGCGAGCGCGGCGGTTTGCAGCGCGGCGCCGAGAGCCAGCGCGATCGTCGCCTGACGGCTCCGCCGGACGTTTGCACTGGTGCGCGCGAGCATAAAGCCGGCCGTCGCCGCCAGGTAGCAGATCAGCGCCGGAATCAGCCAGAGGCCATTCATGCCGACTCCGGGGTGACGGGGAGGGTTGTGACCGCGGACGGCGCTGTTGGATCGATACCCAGGTCGACGAGCCCAACGCCGATACATCGACGCAGCTCGGCCTCCGCGGCGGCATAGTCGTCGTGGGTCAGCGGGTCGCGCAGGGCGCGGGCGAGCGCGTGCGACAGCGCGGCGCGCCGCGCGGGGTCGGGCTCGTGATCGCGCAAATAGCGGCGTGCGCTCGTTAGCACGGTCAGCAGTAATTCGTACGAGGGGCCGAAACACTCTGCGAGTTCCTGCCGCAAGATCCTGGCCAGCGCCGGACTCGCCCCGCTGGTCGACACGGCAATCTGCAGGGGGCCTCGCTTGACCATCGCCGGGACGATAAACGAACAGAGTTCCGGGCGGTCCGTGACGTTGATTGGCACACCCAGGTTGCGCGCTTCCGCCGTCGCGCACGCCGCGATTGTGGGGTCGGGGTCGACGCAATAGGCCAGCCTGAAGCCGGTCAGATCGCCCGCCGCCAGCGCGCGCGCCCGATACTGTATCGTTCCGTTGGCAGCCATTATGTGCAGTTCGGGCGTCAGCGAGCCGCTGATCACAGTGACCTGGGCGCTAGCCGCGAGCAGCGCGCGGACGCGTTGCTCGGCGATCGCATCGCCGCCAATCACGACGCACGGCTGGTCGGTGACGGCCATGAAGAGTGGAACATAACCCATGGGACTCGTGTGATTTTAGTACAATCGCGGATTCCGGCGACAGCCCGACAATTTCATGCCATCAGCGGCAATTTTTCGCCTTGATCCATCGCGGATTACGACCGAAAATCTGTCAGGCAAAGTCATCATGTTACAGGCAATCAATCAGACCCGACGGACGATCCTCTGCGCCCGACTCGACGACGCCGGCGGACTCGGCGGCCAGACCCGGGGACTCCTGGGGCGCGCCGGGATCGACACCGATCAGGGGCTGCTCTTCATTCGCAACCGCTTCGAGCCGTTCATGTGGATGCACATGTTTTTCATGCGCTTCGAGATCGATATCGTGTTCCTGGACCGCCGCGACCGGGTCGTGCATATCAGCCACCAGCTCAAGCCCTGGCGGATGTCACCGATTCTGTTCAAGGCGCGCAAGGCGCTCGAACTCGCGGCGGGCGCGGCGGCGCGCAGTGCCACGACGGTCGGCGACGAGATTCGGATCGCCGACGCTCCGCTTGCGAACTAGGCGGCTTTCGCCGTGAGCGGCCGATGGTAGTCGCGAATCTCCTTGATTTTGCCGTCGACGATCTCCATCACTTCCGCGCCCATCGCCTCGGTCACCTTGCCGGAGTCTTGCCGCGTGCCATGGAAAAACGACTCCGCCACTGCGCGTCCTGCATTTCCGGTCGCCACTTTGAGGTCGCAGCGGCCATCCGGCATCAGCGCGAAACCCGCCGCATAGTTGCCGCGTACGGCGTCGCGTCCCTCGACGCGGCGGCCTTCGCCGTTGACGAGGACCGGCTGTTCATGGAAGCAGGCCATCACGCCGTCGAGGTCGTGACGGTTGAATGCGTCGAAATAACGTTGAATCAATTCCTCTTCCTGGGTCATGTTAGTCGCCTCCGTGGTCTACTGAAAAAAGCAATTATCCAGGCTTGTCGTGTCACTCGGCCGCCGTGACCGGGATATAACCGACCGTGCCATTGCGCAACTGGATTCTGAACCAGTCGCCGGCCATCCCTGTCACGTGGACCAGCTTGCGGTGATGAACCTGACCGACGACTGGCGCGGTATTGTCGGCCGCGCCATAGACCGGCGAATCGTGGGTGAGCAAAAATTTCTTGTCGAGCACGCGCAATTTGGGCGGCGCCGTCGCGGCGGCCGCCGTAGCGCTGGGTGCGGCGGCCGGAGCGGTACTCGACGCGGCGGCGGGCGGCGCCGGTAGCAGGCTCGGGTCGAGTGCGCGGACCTCGGCGGTTTCGGCCTGCGCTTCCTCCTGGCGGCCGGGTTCGCTACCGAGCAAGTTCGCGAGCGCGAGATGGGCGTGGGCGTTCTTGGGATCGAGCCCGATCGCGGTGCGCAACTCCGCTTCCGCCGCGCCCGGTTTCTGGGCTTTCGCCAGCGTGTCGCCCAGGACCATCCGATAGCCGGCGTTGCCCGAATCGAGCGCGACCGCCGCGCGATATTGCTCCTCCGCCAGCCCAAGCTGCGACCCTTCCGCGTAGGCGTCGCCGAGGGCGCTGTGCGAAGCGGCGTCGGCCGGGGCGATTTCGAGGGCCTTCATGAACTCACTTCGCGCGAGTTCTGGTTTCTTTTCGACATCATAGAGCTGTCCCAGGGCGACGTGCGGACGGGGATCGCCGGGCGCCGCGTTGATCGCGGCCTGGTAATCACTCTCGGCCTCGGCAAACTGTGCATTCTGTTTGGCCTGATTGCCTGCTGCGAGCGAATCGCCGCTCGACTTATGCGAACATCCGGCAATTAGCGTCGTAATCGACAGTCCAGCCGCGAATAACGTGATTGCGCCGGGAATCCTCCGGCGAGGGATTTTACGGTACGTGAACATGATGGCTTTGGTCTCCTTTCAAGACGGGATGCGGGCGCAGGTCCAAGCCCGGCGTCGCGGCAACCTCAGGGAATCTGTTGTGGAGCATCACAATCGTGGGCTGCCGGAATGAATGATGTCAAGTTGGCCCGATTTCGTTCTTGCTTGATAAGGGACGCCATTGGCGTATAGTAACAATGGTGTGGACTAGCCTCGTCACGGTTGCCGAGACGCCTACGTTCATGCGGCAAGCCGAGCGCATCTGGAGCGAGGACGAGCGCGAGGCTTTCATTGCCTTTATCGCCAGAAACCCTGAGGCCGGCGTCGTAATCCCGGAAACCGGCGGGGTTCGCAAAGTCAGGTGGGTCAAGCAGGGCGGCGGTAAGCGCGGGGGTACACGAATCATTTATTTTTTTACGACCGGGCCGCGCCGGTCTATCTGCTCATGGTCTACGCGAAGACGGCACGCGAGGACATTTCGCCGGAGGCGAAAAAGGCGGTCAGTGACTTCGCCGCGCGAATCAAGCAGGCCCATAGTCGCCATGCGGTACGGGGGAAGCGATGAGCAAGTTTAGCAGAGACCTGGTCAAGAGCATGGGTGAGGCCTGCGAGCATGCGGAAGGCAAGCGGAGCGGCGTAAGGGTTCGCGTCGTGGAAGTGCCCGACGTGCGCGCCATCCGGCGCAAGCTGCGGATGTCGCAGACGGAATTCGCGGAAAGATATCGGATTCCCTTGCCAACCTTAAAAAATTGGGAACAGGGGCGCCGTCAGCCGGACGCGCCGGCGGCGGCTTACCTCCATGTGATCGCTTTGCGCCCCCGCGAAATCAGCGACGCTCTCAAGTTGTAATCGAATTCCCTGACCGTGTGACGCAGATGACGCCGCAGTCAGCGGTATCCCCATCCGGCTCTTAAGGTTTGCGCGCGCCGCCGCTAAGTTATAAGAGACTGCCGTGCGTATAGTGCTGGTTGCCGCCAAGGAGCTTGCGCTCGCGAAGACGCGGCTCGCTCCCGCTTTGCCGTCAGGCGCCGAGCGCGCGATGCTGGCGGCGGCGATGTTCCGCGACGTGCTGAGCGCCGCCCTGGCGGCGCGCGCCGCCGACCGGGTCGCGGTGGTCACCTCCGACCCGGTGCTGATCGGCCTCGCGCGGGAGGTGGACGCCACGATAATCGACGAAGTGACGCCGCAAGGACTGAACAACGCCGTGCGTATCGCGACCGACGAGCTGATGCGCGCCGGGGCGACCACGATCGCCACTGTCCTGTCCGATATCCCGATGGTGACGGGGGAGGATATCGACGCCGCGTTCGCCGCGATGCCGTCCGCTGGAGCGGGTGTCGCCCTGATTCCTTCGCGCGACTTTTCCGGCACCAATATGCTGGTACGACGGCCACCTGATGTTATCGCAACGCAATTTGGTCATCTCAGCCTGGTGCGGCATCGCGATGACGCGCGCCGCCGCGGTATCGGCTGCGAGGTCGTCCGTCTGATCCGTCCCGCGCTGGACCTCGACGTACCGGCGGACTTGATCGAGTTCGTGCGGACGCCCACCATGACGCATACCTTCGGTCATCTGACGCGATTGGGCTTGCTCCACGGCTGATCGATTAATCCGGTTACATGGCGATTGCAGCGATGATCGAGCGCCTGGGCGCGAGGGTGATCGACGGAGTGATCCGGCTCGGCACCTTCGTGCTGTTCCTGCTGTCCGCTTTGTTCTATATCGTCACCCCGCCTTACAAGCCGCGGCTGTTGATTCGGCAAATCCGCACGATCGGTGCGGACTCGCTCTTTCTGGTCGGCCTGATCGGGCTGTTTACCGGGATGGTGCTGGGACTGCAGGGCTATAACACGCTGCGGCGGTTCAGCTCGGAAGGCGCACTGGGCACGGTGGTTGCTCTCGTGTTGGTGCGCGAGCTCGGCCCGGTGCTGGCGGCCCTCATGGTCACGGCGCGGGCGGGGTCCGCGATGGCGGCCGAGATCGGTGCGATGCAGGCGACGGAGCAGATCGACGCGTTGAGTGTGATGGCGATCAACCCGGTGCAATATCTGGTCTCGCCCCGGATCCTTGCCGGCGTCCTCAGCTTCCCCCTGCTTACGGGGATTTTTGACGTGATCGGGATCGGCGGCGGATGGATGGTCGGAGTCGGCCTGATGGGTGCGCCCAGCGGCCCCTTTTTCAACGGTATCGCGCAGAATATGACCGGCCACGATATTACCACCGGGATCCTTAAAGCCTTGGTCTTCGGTCTCGTAGTGATGTGGGTCTGCTGTTACAAAGGCTATTATGCGGCCCGGATGGCGACCGGGGTCAGTCAGGCCACGACCGAGGCCGTGGTGCTTTCCAGCGTGCTGATCCTGGCCTGGGATTACTTTTTGACGGCGATATTGCTTTAAAGACGACCGTACCGGAGGCACGGAACAGGGGGCGCGCCAGCGAAGCCGCAGGCGCAGCGAGCAGGTGAGTCTGCGAACTGCGTTTAGAACAGGGAGTCTGCGACGCGCGGCCAAAAGATAAGATGGAACGTAACGGTAATACGGCCGAGGCGGCGATCACGGTGCGGGAACTGCGGCGGCGCTTCGGCCATCAGCAGGTGCTCGACGGGGTTAATCTCGACGTCCCCGCCGGTCAGATCACCACGATCGTGGGACCCAGCGGTTGCGGCAAGACGGTTCTGCTCAAGCATCTGAATCTGCTCCTCCGGCCCGATTCGGGTAGTATCGTGATTGACGGAACAGACGTTACCGCGGCCAGCTCGCGCGTCACCGATACGGTGCGCGAGAAGTTGGGGGTGCTGTTCCAGGCGGGTGCGCTCTTCGATTCCATGTCGATTTTTGACAACGTCGCCTTCCCACTGGTCGAGAAGACCCATCTGAGCCGCCCTGAGATTGCGCGCCAGGTGCTCGAGATTCTCGCGCAAGTCGGTCTCGAAGGGATGGAGAAGAAGTATCCGTCGGAAATGAGCGGCGGGATGCAAAAGCGGGCGGCGCTCGCCCGGGCGCTGGTGCGGCGGCCCAAGATCCTGATGCTCGACGAGCCGACGACCGGTCTCGATCCGACCCGGACCCACTCGATTCACGAGCTGGTGCGGGCAACCCAGCAAAAGTTTGGCCTGACCGCCGTGATGGTCAGCCACGACGTCCCGCAGGTCTTCCAAGTCTCCGATCGTATCGCTTATATGCATGGGGGCAAGGTCGAGCTGAATGGCACGGTTGCGGAGGTGACGGCCGCGGCCAACGAGAACTTCCAGAGTTTTCTCGTCGGCCGGGCGGCGGGTGAAGACGAGCGCCCGCTGTCACAAGCAGTCGCTACGCCGGGCCGCTAGGGAGGTTCTGCACAAGTGGAGTTTGTCATCCTTCACGGAGTTCGGCCTTCGAGGCTGAAGAGCGAGGACGCAGATCCTTCGCGGAGTTTACCCTTGAGGAGCGCAGCGACGAAGGGCTCAGGATGACATTGCTACTTTTTG
>JBKQPD010000205.1:0-8938 GCA_052145175.1 Binataceae bacterium (SeqCode)
CATGCTTCCCATGGATTCATTCCTCTGAACCCATTCTGCGCTTTCCGCCCGGCGCCCAGGGAGATGTCTTTGGTCACTCGCTTACGGCGTTCTCCTAATTTCGCATCCAACTTTTCAATGGATGACGATCTTGTTTGACGCTCCCTCAATCAGTTGCATGCGGGGAATCGAAAAGAGTCCATCATCTGGAACTCCAAGGTTCTAGCGACTGCTCTTAATAATCAACGGACTCCTGTTACATGCTGATCGGTCGCTTATTGACCTTCGATTATCTATCCCTATTGCAAGTATTCTTTAGCGATTGACATCTACCCAAGGACGCTGCTCTACTGCAAATCGAGAGAGTCTGTCGGTCGGCTGCGCTGCGCAGTCGAGCTGTTGGCTTACGCGGAGAACTTCACGCTGAATTCTATCAGCGGGGGAAATAGCTTCGTATGAGAAAGAAACCTTCTCTAATGTTGGCTGTCGCTCTGGCGGTTCTTGGGTCTGGGATCGCCCGATCTCAACCCGCACCAACGTCCGGCCCCACACCCACGTCGAGTTTGGCTGCGAACATGCTCCAAAGCACGTATTACTCGAATGCCGGCGATGATTCGCTTCCGGACGGCTCTGTTCGAATCGTCAACCAGTCGGGCGCTAGCTTGTGCGCACTGGTCTATGTGATCGACGCCGACCAGGAGATCAAGGAATGCTGCGGATGTCCGATAAGCCAAGGCGGAACCGACACGTTGAGCGTGGACAACGATCTTACCAGTAATCCCCTGAACGGCGTCGCGACCGTCAACGGTTCCATCTCCATCATCTCCTCCGCGGCGAGTTCGTGTGACCCTGGTGCTCCGAAGCCGACAGGGCAGCTAGCCGCCTTCGGTACGCATCCTCAGAGCGGCGTAAGCCTCACAGAGGAAGGATTCACGATGGCTCCATTGTCCACTGCGGCTCTATCCAGCTTGAGCGCCGACTGTAAGGCGATCGAGGAAGTCGGCGGTGGCAATGGCATATGCAGCTGTCCCGACGAGGGTGCGACGCCGACGCCGATGCCGACTCGTAAGCCCACGCCGACGCCGACACCAACACCCACGCTCACGCCTACGGCGACCGCGACCGCCACCGCCACGGCGACCGCCACCGCCACGGCGACCGCTACGACGACCCCGACCGTCACAGTCACGCCGACGCCCACTCGTACGGCGACACCAACGCCGACGGCGACCGCCACCATCACGGCGACCGCCACGCCGACGGCGACCGCCACGCCGACGGCGACCGCTACGGCGACGGCGACCGCTACCCCGACCGCCACCGCGACCGCTACGCCGACGGCGACCGCCACGCCGACGGCCACGGTTACGGCGACACCAACGCCGACGGCAACCGCTACGCCGACGGCGATCGCCACCATCACGGCGACGCCAAGCGCGACACCCACCGCGAGTTCCGAGGCGACGGCGACACCAACGCCGACCGTTACCCCGACGGCGACGCCCATACCGACGTCATTCCTGACCATCTCACCGGCCAAGTTGAACTTCGGCAATATCGATGCGACCACGTCGAGCAGGACGAAGAAACTGACGCTTCACAACAAGGGTGCCGCTGCGGCTGTGATTGGCCAGCTCAGCCCGCCGGCCTCCTTCATCCTGTCCAGCGACACCTGTTCGAACGCGATTGTGGAACCCAAAAAGAAATGCACCGTCGAGGTTGCGTTCGCGCCCGCGACCGTGCGCGGCCGCATGAGCGAGGACTTCGTAATTCCTTACAACGGGACAAGCCCGTCAGAGACCCTCGAGGGCGACGGCGTTGCGGTAACGTTGAAGGCGCCGAGCTTGAAGAGGTTGCCGAGTGCTGACGCCGGCTCGGTCGGCAAGACAGCGAACATCAGGATCAGCAACCGGAGCGCCGCCACGATTCAACTCGGCGCGGCTAACGGGCTCGCGGACTTCACGATCATCAACGACGGATGCGCTAACGCCATTCTTGCACCGAGGGCGAGCTGCGTGGTGACGGTGGAGTTCGCCCCCGCGCTTGGCACCGGCGGCGAGCTTACCAGCCTGCTCAGCTACGGCTTCACGTACGGCGCGAACAGCGGCAGCGTCGCGGTCACGCTCAAGGGCAAGGTGGAATGGGTTCGCGGATCTTGAAATTTGGTTGTCATTCCTGCGCGCGGCAGCGACGCGAGGAATCTCGGGCATCGTGCCCAAGAGGCCGCTAGATTCTTCACTTCGTTCAGAATGACAAAATCACTTGCACAGAGGTTCAATAACATCATGGTAGCCGACAGCCATTGCCATCTGGCGGACCCGCGCCTGCGCGACGACGTTGCGGGCGTGCTCGCGCGAGCACGGGAGGCGGGCGTGACGACTCTCGTCACGGTCGGCGCGATCGACTCGATCGCGACCGATCGTCTCACTGTCGCGATCGCCGAAGGCAATGACGACGTATATGCGGCCGTCGGGGTCCATCCGCACAATGCCAGTGACTGCGACGACGCCCGGATCGTCGAACTTCGCGCACTCGCTCAATCGCCGCGGGTCGTGGCGATCGGTGAGAGCGGTCTCGATTTCCACTACATGCATTCATCGGCCGCGGCGCAGGAGGACGCGCTCCGGCGTCATCTCGAACTGGCCGTCGAGCTGGGCAAGCCGATCGTGATCCACTGCCGCGACGCCGAAGCGCGTGTGCTCGCGATTGTGGGCGAGGTCGGGATGCCACCGCGCGGCGGGGTGATCCATTGTTTTACCGGTGATGCCGACGCGGCGCGCCGCTTCCTCGAGCTGGGCTTCCATATCTCGTTCTCGGGAATCCTGACGTTCCGCAACGCCGCGCCGATTCGCGCGGCGGCCGCGCTCGTGCCCGCCGATCGCCTGATGGTTGAGACCGACGCGCCCTACCTGGCGCCGGAGCCGTATCGCGGCAAGCGCAACGAGCCCGCCTTCGTGACCCGCACCCTCGACGCGCTGGCACGTCTGCGGAACGAAGACGCGGACACGCTGGGCCGGCGCATCGTCGCGAACGTCCACCGGCTTTTTGGCGTGGAATAACCCGGTGAGCCGTGGTAATCCGACCACTTCGATCGGCTCTTAAGATTCCAAGCCTTTGTTTTGTCATTCCCGCGCGTGTCTGGCGCGCGAGGAATCCCGGGTGTGAGGCGATCGCAACGCCCATTTCTGCCTCGATTTTACCAGCATGCCAATTTTCGAGACTCTTATCATTATGTGATAATGATATCCCATGAAGACCCTCAAATCGGCATCGTCTCCTACGAGAAGATGAAAGCACGCACAATGGCGATTGCGCGCGGCGAGCTGAAGCCCAAGGCCAACGAGCCGAAGGTATGGTTCACCTCGGCCGAAAGCTTTGCCAAGGTGCTCTCGAACAAGAACCGTGCGCTGCTGGCCATGATCGCCGCGACCCACCCCTCTTCACTCCAGGAACTGGCGGCGCGAACAGGTCGCAAAGCATCCAATTTGTCTCGCACGCTCAAAACCATGGAGCACTATGGCTTCGTGCGACTACATCGGGGCGAGCGCGGACGTGTCCGCCCGGAAGTACCTTATCAAGCGATCTCGCTTGAACTACCGTTCAGCGCTTAGGCGTTGTTATTAACCGAAGGCCCGGCGGCGCGCGAGTTCGCTCCGCCGCGGACCGGTTTACAAATCGATCGCGAGGTCGGGCGGACGGCCGGTCTCCCACGTCATGATAAGCGTGTACTTCGGAACCTTCCAGCCGTCCGGGGTCCGCTTCAGATGAAAGGTGTAGTGTCCACCCATATCCCAAATCTGCTGTCCCGGCTTGTCCTTGGGCGGGAAGTGACGCGCCTGCATGTAACAGAAACAGATCGCGTCGTCGCCCTTCACCTCGATGTGGTAGTCGGTAAGGAAATGCTGCGTGATCCGGAAGCTGCTGATCACGCCGTCGACCATCTTGGCGAACTTGTCGGCGTTGACCTTCTGGCGCGGCCGGTCAGCCCGCGCGGCGTCGGTGAGCAGGACGTCGATCTCGTCGGTAAAGATTGAGCGGAAGAGCTTCCAGTCATGAGCGTCGATCGAAACGGGGTAGAGGTAGACGGCCTCTTTTACCTGTTCGCGATCAAAGAGCCACTGTAGTTTCTCGCTATCCGTCATAGATCTATCCCCCCGGCGATTGCGTCTCAGCCTAGCTTCGCACTTACCACCCTTCCCTCGGGCTGATCCACCGTTTCATATGCGCGCCCGTCGCGCTCACAGATCCATCTTCAGATCAGGCGGGCGGTTGGTCTCCCAGGTGACGATCAGCGTGTACTTCCAAATCTTCCAGCCCTCGGCGGTCCGCCGCAAATAAAAGTCATAGTAACCACCGACATCCCAGATGGGCTGGGTTGGACGGTCCTTGGGCGGAATATGATGGGCTTGCATGTAGCAGAGGGAGGTCGCGTCGTTCCCCCGCACATCGATCTTGTAAATGGTGAGGAAGTGTTGCGTTACGGCGAAGACCTGGGCGATCAAGCGGTCGGCGGACCGCGTGAAACTGTCGGCGCTGACGATTTGGCGCGGACGGCCAGCCGCCCGTTCCGCCGTGCTCAGGAGGATATCGATCTTATCGGTGAAAATTGAGCGGAAGAGCTTCCAGTCGTGCGTATCGACGCCGGCCGGGTAACGGTAGATCGTTTCCTTGATCTCCTCCCGATCCGCCAGCCATTGGAGTTTTTCGCTATCGGTCATAAAAGGTAATCCCCATCGTCAGTCAGGTTTTGAATTGGTGGTTGGCTTCGCACTTACCACCCTTCGGTCGCGACCATCAAGCGGCGTGCGCGACTATGGCGTCGGGTCGCCATCTGGGCTTATTCTGCTGCATCGGCGCGCCCCAGAGGCGCGCTACGAGGGAGGGAGTAAAAGCCCATGTCGATACGGCTTCGCCAGATATGTCTGGTCGCGGGGAAGCTCGCGCCGGTGCTCGATGACTTCAAGGAGATCTTCGGACTCGAAGTCTGTTTCGTCGATAAAGGTGTGGCGACTTTTGGACTGGAGAATTCGCTGATGCCGGTTGGCAACAACTTTATCGAGGTAGTCGCGCCGATCAAGGAAAACACGGCGGCGGGCCGCTATCTGCAACGCCGCAATGGTGACGGCGGCTACATGGTTATCTGCCAGTGCGCCTCCCATGAGGCGCAGCAGGCGCGGCGCCAGCGGGCGGCGGCGATGAATATCCGGGTCGCCTGGGCGCATGAGTCGAAGACTTTCGACGCGATGCAGCTCCATCCGGCGGACACTGGCGGCGCTTTTTTCGAGATCGATTGGGACGCCAAGGGGGAGCCCGAAGGCCATTGGGAGCCGGCGGGTGGCGATGGCTGGCCCAAGGCCCGCCGCACTGAGGTGGTCAACGCGTACACGGCGGTCGAGTTGCAGGCGGCCGACCCGCGCGGACTCGCCGAGCGCTGGAGCGGAATCGCGGAGCTGCCTTTGCGTCAGGACGCGCGTGGCCGTTACGAGCTGCCGCTCGACAACGCGCGTGTGCGCTTCGTCGAAGCGACGGACGGACGCGGCGAGGGACTCGGCGGAATCGATATCGCCGCGGTTGAACGCAAACGGATTCTCGATGCGGCGGCGCGCCGCGGATGCCGCGTGGCGGACGATCAGGTGATGGTCTGCGGCACGCGTTTCTACCTGGTGTAATCATGCTGAAAGCTTTGATCGTCGGCGGCACAGGGCCCTCGGGCCCATTTCTCGCGAACGGCCTGATCGGACGGGGCTACAAGGTCACGATTTTCCATCGCGGCACCCACGAAATTCCGGAGATTACGCCCGAAGTCGAACATATTCATGGCGATCCGCATTTCCGCGAGACGATCGAATCCGCCATTGGCGATC
The DNA here is from genome assembly GCA_052145175.1 of Binataceae bacterium (SeqCode). GTDB lineage: Bacteria > Desulfobacterota > Binatia > Binatales > Binataceae > JAJPHI01. Next base: position 5,844 of record JBKQPD010000205.1, read on the forward strand.
GTACCTACGACGTCGTGATCGCCACGTATGGGCGGATTCGGTTTGTGGCGGAAGCGTTCGCCGGCAAGACGCCATGCTTTATCGCGATCGGGGGCGTCCCGAGCTATCGCGGCTATTTCGACAAGTCGGCGAACTTTCCCGCCGGCCTGAAGGTGCCGGTACCCGAGGACGCGCCGCTCGTGATGACCGAGCAGGAGCATCGCTTTTCGTGGCTGATCAAGAGCACCGAGGACGCCGTGCTGGCGGTCCATCCGCAGGGCGTGGTCTATCGCTATCCGTACGTTTACGGCCCGTACCAGTTGATACCGCGCGAATGGTGCATCATCCGGCGGATTCTCGACGGGCGGCGCACGATTCTGCTGCCGGACGGCGGCCTGTCCCTGATGACGCACGGGTATGCCGAGAATCTCGCGCACGCCGTGCTGCTCGCGGTGGACAAGCCGAAAGCGGCGGCGGGGCAGATCTACAATTGCGGCGATGAAGAGCAGCTTTCGCTGCGCCAGGTGGTTGAGGTCATATCCCGCGAGCTGAATCACCCGCTCGAAGTGATCAGCGTCCCGGATTCATTCGGCTCGGTCGGACGCGCGATAGCGCTCAACGGCAGTATCCACCATGCGGTGATGGATCTGTTCAAAATCAAGACGCAACTGGGTTATCGCGACCTGATTCCGGCCACCGCCGCGATCGCGAAGACCTCGCACTGGTACGTCGAACACAAACCGGAGCCCGGCGGCGATATCGAGCAGCGGCTGCAGGATCCGTTCGACTATGAGGCGGAAGACAAGGTTACCGAGATCCTGCGCGACGCGGGCCGGCGCGCCGCCGCGGTCACGACGCACGAGATCGTCCCGATTCCGCATCCGTACCCGCATCCGAAGGAGCCCGGTCTCCAGCGCGATCATCGTAACCGCTAGCCACCATTATGGATCCAACCGTCATCCGTAATTACGTCGATAGCCTGTGGAACGACGCGATCGTGCCCGAACTGATCGAGTACGTCCGCATCCCGAACAAATCGCCGGCCTTTGATCGCGAATGGCGCGAGCATGGCTACATGGATCAGGTGGTCGCGCGCTTCGAGGAATGGGCGCGGCGCCATCCGCTCAAGGGGATGAAATTCGAGGTGATGCGGGTCGACAAGCGCACGCCGCTGATTTTCATCGATATACCGGGCGAGTCGGACGACTGCGTGCTGCTGTATGGCCATCTGGACAAGCAGCCCGAGATGACCGGATGGCGCGACGGGTTGGGGCCGTGGCAGCCGGCGCTGGAGGGTGATCGCCTGTACGGGCGCGGTGCGGCCGACGACGGCTATTCGATGTTCGCCTGTCTCGCGGCGATCGGCGCACTGCAGGCGGCGTCGATACCGCATGCGCGCTGCGTGGTCATTATCGAGGCCTGCGAGGAGAGCGGCAGTTTCGATCTGCGGCATCATATCGAGCACCTTGGCGATCGGATCGGCCGGCCCAGCCTGGTCGTCGGTCTCGACTCCGGCTGCGGCAATTACGATCAGCTCTGGTGCACGACCTCGTTGCGCGGGTTGGCCGGCGGGACGCTGAAGGTCGAGGTGCTAACCGAGGGTATCCACTCCGGTGCGACCGGTATTGTGCCCGACAGTTTCCGGATCGTACGGCGCCTGCTTAATCGAATCGAGGATGAAGCGACCGGACGCGTGCTGGTGCCGGAATATCACGTGCCGATCCCGCCCGCGCGGGTCGCGGAGGCCCGCACCGCCGCCGCGATTCTCGGTTCCTCCGTCCATGAGGAATTTCCCTTCGTTGCGGGCGCAGGGCCCGCGACGAACGACCTTGCCGAGCTGATCCTGAACCGCGACTGGCGGCCGGCGTTGGCGATTATCGGCGCCGACGGCCTTCCCACGATCGGCAACGCGGGCAACGTTTTGCGTCCGATGACCGCGCTCAAGCTGTCGTTACGGATTCCACCCGGGTGCGATCCGAAGCGGGCGAATCAGAGCATGAAGGAAATTCTGGAAAAGGATCCGCCGCATGGCGCCAAGGTCACTTTCAGCAGCGACTGGGGCGCTGCCGGATGGAATGCGCCGGAACTCGCGCCCTGGCTCGGCAAGTCGCTCGAGGCGGCGTCGCAACGCTGGTTCGGCAAGCCGACGGTCTATATGGGTCTCGGTGGCACGATCCCGTTTATGAGCATGCTGGGCGAGAAGTTCCCGGAGGCGCAATTTCTGATTACCGGCGTGCTCGGACCGCACGCCAACGCTCACGGTCCCAACGAGTTCCTGGACATCGCATATGCGCGCAAGCTGACCTGCTGCGTCGCCGACGTGATCGCGGATCACTTTAAGCGCAGCAGCTAGAGCAGGCGCTCGACGATCGCGAGGCTGAGCGGCTCCTTGAAACGGACCGTGCCGAGGCAGCTCGCGCCGGTCGCGCGAGCGACGGCGTGGGCGTCGCGCTCGACCATGGCCGAAGCCTCGCGGTCGAGCGCGTTGAGAATAAAGCCCCGGACCGGAATCCCGCGCCGCGCCGCGTAATCAATTGTCAGCGTCGCCGTGCTGATGAAGCCGCCACGATTCGCGACGACCAGAAGCGGCTCGAGCTTCAACTCCAGGGCGAGGTCGGCGAAGGTGTGCCGCCAATCGAGCGGCGCCGCGAGTCCGCCGCTGTCCTCGACCAAAGTCGCGTCACTCAGCGCCGCGATCTGGCGATAGTTGTCGCAGATAGCCGCAAAGTCCGGCGGGCTGGCACCATCGGCTTCTGCGGCGGCGGCCGGCGCCAGCGATGAGCGATAACAATAAAGCGAGACCAGCTCCATCGGCAGAATCGCGGAGGCGCTGGCGACCAATGCCGCGGCGTCCGACGGTACGAGTACGCCGTCCCGTTCCGTGCAGCCGGTCGCGACCGGCTGCATCACCCCGACGCGCATCGCGCGCACCTTGAACGCAAACGCGAGCGCGCAGCCGACGGTGGTCTTGCCGACGCGCGTGTCGGTGCCCGTGAGGAGAAAGTTTAGCGGCATAAGAAGTCCTGATCGGAAGATAGCACCGTTGGCGCCTACCCGGCAGGGCGGCGAACCTGTACGAACCGGAGCCACTGTGGTTAGATCGGGACGATTTCAAC